>CALMOR010000081.1:0-2471 GCA_937872165.1 uncultured Burkholderiales bacterium
GGGCGGGGCCTGCCGGGGCGTGCCCTATAATACGCGACCGATTTCGGGACACGCCGTCTCGCGGTCGGCCGCCGCAGCCTTCGGACTCCGTCGCTTTCTCCGTCGCTCTTCACGACCTTCCTGATGTCTGCGCGGTACCGCGGGACCAGAACAACCGCGCCGTACTCATGCGTCCGACCGCGACCCGTCACAGTCCTTCCACCTTGCATCGCCTCCCACACGCCGGGTCACGACGACTCGTCCGATCGCTCGCGGCCTGGCTGTTCGCCGCGACGCTGCCGCTCGCGGCACACGGACAGGAGGGCCTGCAGTTGCGCCTGCAGAACGATCTGCTCGATCCGCTGAAGAAGGCCCGCGAGGGCGCCGCATCGTTCGCGCGCGCCGATCGCATCGAAGGCACCACCGATACCGACATCGTGTTGACCGGCAATGCCGAGCTGCGTCGCGCCGGCGGCGACGTGTTCACCGCGGACCGGCTGCGTTACGTGCAGGTCGACGACGAGCTCTTCGCGAACGGTGCCGTGAAGCTGGTGCGGGACGGCAACGTGTACACCGGACCCGAGCTGCGTCTCAAGCTCGACGACTACTCCGGCTACTTCGTCAGCCCGCAATACGCGTTGACCGGCACGCGCAACCGGCGCGTCGCGCCGGAGACGCAGATCATCACGTCGATCAACGATCCGCTCTACGCGTATCGCAATCCGGTCGCCCCGAACCGGACCGGCTTCCCCGGTCACGGCAACGCGGATCGCGCCATCTTCATCGACCGCGACCACGTCGACCTCGACAACCCCGTCTACACCACCTGTCGCGCCGACGGGGCGACCGAGCCGCCCGACTGGTACATCAAGGCCGAGACCATGTCGCTCGACCAGACCACGCAGATCGGCGTCGCGAGGAACGCGCGCATCGTGTTCAAGGGCGTGCCGATCCTGGCGTCGCCGTTCATCAGCTTCCCGCTCGACGACAGCCGCAAGTCGGGCTTCCTCCCGCCCACGCTGTCGGTGACGTCCCGCAACGGCTTCGAGTACCAGCAGCCCTACTACTACAACCTCGCGCCGAACTACGACCTGACGCTGTACCCGAAGGTGATCTCCGCGCGCGGCCTGCAACTCGGCGGCGACGTGCGCTATCTGTCGCCGTCGTACAACGGCGAACTGCGCGGCGAGGGACTGCTGAACGACCGGCTGTCCAACGGCGACAACCGCTACGCGCTGTCGACGCTGAACAATTTCGCGAGCGGTTCGTGGACCGGCTACGCGAACCTCGACAAGGTCTCCGACGACAACTACTTCGTCGACTATTCGCGGACCATCGCGCTGTCGTCGCAGCGCATCCTGCCGCGCGACGCGGCCATCACGTACAACCAGCCCTACTGGTACCTGACGGTCCACACGCTGCGCTACCAGACGCTGCAGGACCCGGTCACGCCGATCGTGCCGCCTTACGAGAAGTCGCCGCAGATCCTCTTCCACGGCGCGCGGCTCGACGTGCTCGGCGGCTTCGACTTCACGCTCGACATCGACGCCACGCGCTTCATCCACCCGACGCTCGCCAGCGGCGACCGCTACGTGTTCAACCCGAGCATCTCGTATCCGATCCTTCGGCCCGGATGGTTCGTCACGCCGAAGCTGTCGTACAGCGCGACGCACTACAGCGTCGCCGACCAGCCGGTGGGGGCGCCGCGCGAGTTCAACCGCAACCTGCCGACGGCATCGGTCGACTCCGGTCTCGTGTTCGAGCGCGACACGTCGCTGTTCGGCAAGACCCTGCGGCAGACGCTCGAGCCGCGCCTCTTCTACACGCGGACACCCTACCGCGACCAGAGCAACTTTCCCCTGTACGACAGCGGCATCACCGACTTCAACTTCGCGCAGCTCTTCGCCGAGAACCCGTTCGGCGGCTACGACCGCATCGCCGATACCAACCAGATCACGGCCGCCGTGTCGACGCGCTTCATCGACAGCGAGAACGGCGCCGAGATCTTCCGTGCGTCGCTCGGTCAGCGCTACTACCTGTCGCCGCAGCGCGTGACGCTGCCCGGCCAGCTGCCGATCGACGACAGCCGTTCCGACGTGCTGGCCGAAGTGTCGGGTCAGGTCTCGCGCGACTTCACGGTCGATGCCGGCGTGCAGTACAGCCCGGTCATCCGCGGCGTGATCCGGTCGAACTTCGGCGTCTCGTACCGACCCGAGCCGACCAAGGTCATCAACGCCGAGTACCGTTATCGTCAGGGCGACCTCGAACAGGTGGACGTGTCGGCGCAGTGGCCGCTGTTCGGCAACGTCTACGGGATCGGGCGGGTAAACTACTCGACCCGCGACCGCAAGCCGATCGAGACGCTGGCCGGCTTCGAGTACAACGGATGCTGCTGGGTGCTGCGCGTGGTGGGCAGCCGCTAAGTGACCGGAACGCAGACGGCGACCAGCACGATGTTCCTGCAGCTCGAACTGCACGGTCTCGCGAGGCTC
>CALMOR010000081.1:2481-19885 GCA_937872165.1 uncultured Burkholderiales bacterium
GCCGTATCGCAACTATCAATGATCGCGGGTCCTCGCCGGATCCGCTCGACCTCTCTGGATGTGCGCATGAATCGTCGGATCCTCCAGCTCTCCCGGATCGCCTTCCCGTTGATCGTCGCGGGCAGCGCCGCGCTCGCCGTCGCCCCGGTCGCGGCCCAGGGACTCGACAGCGGTCCGGGCCGCCTGCCCGGCTCGCCGCAGAGGCAGGGGCCGCGTCTCGCGCCTCCGAAGCCGCAGGCTCCGGCACCGGCCGCCGCCGTGCCGGCCGCGCCGACGCCCATCGCGCCGGTACCCGAGACGCAGCAGACGCTCGACCAGATCGCCGCGGTCGTCAACAACGAGGTCATCACGCGGCTCGAACTGAAGGACCGCATCGACACGACGCTGAAGGTCATGAACCGGCAGGGCACGCAGTTGCCGCCGACCAGCGTGATCGAACGGCAGGTGCTCGAACGCATGATCGTCGAGAAGGCCGAGATCCAGTTCGCGGTCGAGAACGGCGTGCGGGTCGACGACCTGCAGGTCGACCGAGCGGTGCAGCGGGTCGCCGAGTCGAACGGGATGACGCTGCAGGTCTTCCGCGATCGCCTCGAGTCCGAGGGCACGCCGTTCGCCGCGTTCCGCGACGACCTGCGCAAGCAGATCCTGATCGAGCGGGCGCGAGGCCACGAGGTCGACGACAAGATCCAGGTCGGCGAAGGCGAGGTCGATGCCTTCATCGCCGAGCAGAACGGTGTGTCGCCCGACGCCGCGCCCGAGGTCGACGTCGCGCAGATCCTCTTGCGCGTCCCCGAGAACGCGTCGCCGGAGGATGTCGACAGGCAGCACGCCAAGGCGGACGAGATCTACCAGCAGGCCAACGGCGGCGCGGACTTCGGCCGCCTCGCCGCGACCTACTCGAACGCGCCCGAGGCCTTGCAGGGCGGTGACCTCGGCTTCCGCTCGCAGGAGCGCCTGCCGCAGCTCTTCGTCGATGCCATCACGCCGCTCGGCATCGGGCAGGTCGCCGCGCCGGTCAAGAGCGCGAACGGCTTCCACATCCTGAAGCTCGTCGCACGCCGCAGCCCGACCGTCGGCCGAAGCAGCGGGCCCGCACCCGCAGCGGTGCAGCAGACGCACGCGCGACACATCCTCATCAAGGTCAACGAGGTGGTCTCGGCCGATCAGGCCAAGGCACGGCTCGAGGATATCCGTCAGCGCCTGACGAACAAGACCGCGAACTTCGAGGACATGGCGCGCGCGTATTCGAACGACGCGTCGGCGAGCCGCGGCGGCGACCTCGGCACGCTGTACGCGGGCGACACCGTGCCCGAGTTCGAGAAGGCGATGAACGCGCTGCAGCCGGGCGAGATCAGCGGACCGGTGCAGAGCCCGTTCGGCTATCACCTGATCGAGGTCGTCGAGCGGAAGACGCAGGACGTCGCGCAGGACCGCGTGCGGCTGCTCGCCCGGCAGGCCATCCGCGAACGCAAGCTCGACGAGGCCAGCGACACCTGGGCCCGCGAGCTGCGCGACCGCGCCTATGTCGAGATGCGCCTCGACGACAAGTAGGCACGCCTCGCGACGGCGGCCTCGATGCGCGACCTGCCGCTGATCGCGATCACCGTCGGCGAGCCCGCCGGCATCGGACCCGAGATCGCGCTCGAAGGGGCGCGGGTCGCGCGGCTCGCCGGGGCGATCAGGCCGGTGTTGATCGGCGACGGCAGGCTGCTCGCCGCACGTGCCCGCGCGGCCGACATCGCGTTGCCGCTGGTCGCGTACGACGCCGGTGCGGTACCTGCCCGCGGCGCCGTCGAGGTCGTCGACATCGGGCTCGCGGCCCCGTGCGTGCCGGGTCGCCTCGATGCGTCCAACGGACGTCATGTCGTCGCGCTGATCGACCGCGCCATCGACGGCGCGACGAGCGGCGAGTTCGACGGGCTCGTCACGGCACCGGTGCAGAAGAGCACGATCAACGATGCCGGCATCGCGTTCACCGGCCACACCGAATACCTCGCGGCGCGGACCGGCACGGAGCGCGTCGTGATGATGCTGGCCGGGCCCGTCCGAGGCGGCGCGTCGATGCTCAGGGTCGCGCTCGTCACGACCCATCTCGCGTTGAAGGAGGTGGCGCGCGCGATCACGCTCGAAGCGGTGCTCGCGACCCTGCGCATCGTCGACCACGACCTGCGCGCCCGCTTCGGCATCGCGACTCCGCGCGTCCTCGTGACCGGCCTCAATCCGCACGCGGGCGAGGGCGGCTACCTCGGTCGCGAGGAGATCGAGTCGATCGGACCCGCGATCGATGCGGCGCGCGCCGAAGGCATCGACGCACGCGGGCCGCTGCCGGCCGACACGCTGTTCCAGCCGCGCTACCTCGACGACTGCGATGCGGTCGTCGCGATGTATCACGACCAGGGCCTGCCGGTCCTGAAGTTCGCGACCTTCGGCCATGGCGTCAACGTGACGCTCGGCCTGCCCGTCGTGCGCACGTCGGTCGATCACGGCACGGCCCTCGACCTGGCGGAGCGACCCGACCGCATGCGCCGCATCGACATGGGCAGCATGCACACCGCGATCGACGTCGCGGCCGCGATGGCTCGCGGGTCGCGGGCGCCCCGATGACCGCGCACGTCGCGCGGAAGCGCTTCGGCCAGAACTTCCTCGTCGATCGCGCGGTCGTCGACGCGATCGTGCGGGCCGTCGCGCCCGCGGCCGCCGACCTGCTGGTCGAGATCGGCCCGGGTCTCGCGGCCCTCACCGAGCCGTTGATCGCGGCCCGTCGGGGCGAGTTCCTGCGTCCGTTGCACGCGGTCGAGCTCGATCGCGATCTCGCGGCGCGGCTGCGTCGACGCTTCGATGCGGAGGCGCTGGTGGTCCACGAGGCCGACGCGCTGGCCTTCGACTTCGCGTCGCTTGCGGTCGAGGGCGCGCCGCTGCGCGTCGTGGGCAACCTGCCGTACAACATCTCGACCCCTCTGCTGTTCCATCTGCTCGCGATCGCCGACCGCGTGCGCGACCAGCACTTCATGCTGCAGAAGGAAGTCGTCGCCCGGATGGTGGCCTCGGCCGGCACGTCCGACTTCGGCCGGCTGTCGGTGATGCTGCAGGTCCGCTACGAGATGGAGGCGCTGTTCGACGTGCCGCCTGCGGCCTTCGATCCGCCGCCGAAGGTCACGTCGGCGCTGGTGCGGATGATCCCGCTGCCCGCGTCGCGCATCGACGTGCGCGACCCGGCGCGCTTCGCGAAGCTCGTCGCGCTCGGCTTCTCGCAGCGAAGGAAGATGCTGCGCAACACGCTCGACGGTCATGCCGAGGCGATGGAGGCGGTGGGCATGCCGCCGACGGCGCGGGCCGAGGACATCCCGACCCAGACCTGGGTGGCGTTCGCCAACCACCGCTGACCGAGCCTTTCCTTTCCGCTTCGGCTACCGTCTAATCCACGGCTCGTGCGGCGGCGTCTACAGGGAGAAGGCGATGCGACAGACGACTTCGAAGCGATCGTTCGCGATCTCGCGCTCCTCGTCATTCGTCTCGTCATGCATCGCCGCGACGGCAGTGCTGGCCGGTTGCGCCGTCCAGCTCGCGCCGCTCTACGACAAGGCGCTGGTCGACGGCCTCACGTCGAGCAACGCGGAGACGCTCGAGCTGATCGCTTCCGCGTCGGGCGGCACCAGCAAGGACACGTTCGCGAGCCGCGAGCCGCGCTACAGCCGCATCATCGGGCGCTACGACGCGTTGACGCTGCAGGCCGCGGCCCGTCCCGCGCCGTCCAACAACGTCGGCGAGTCGGTCCGCAGGATCGTCGCGGCGCGAAGGACCGGCGGCGATGCGCCCGCGGTGCCGAGCACCACGGCCATCGACCGGATCGCGAAGACCGTATCGCAGATGCGCGATACCGACCGCAAGCAGGGCCTCACGCCGCTCGAGGTCACCGCTCTGCGCGACCAGGCGCTGATCTTCATGGACCAGGCGCTGACCTACGAAGCGGCACTGGAACGCTGACGCATCCCGGGAGATCCGCATGGCCGCCATCGACGTGGACACGCTGTTGAACGACATCAGGACCGCCGCATCCGGCATCATCGAGCGCGACCTCGCGACCGTGAAGGGATTCTCCGAACGGCAGGTCAAGGCGATCGCGCAGCAGGCGGCGCTCGTGTCGGGCGGTATCGCGAGCGGTCAGATCACCGAGGACACGCGTGAATTCCTGCTCGACGGCATCGAGACGATGACGCAGAACTTCCTCGACACGCTGACCGGCCTCTTCGTCGTGACGGTCGAGAAGCTCTGGAACGCGATCGTGTCGGTGGTGTGGAAGGCGATCAACGGCGCGATCGCCGCGACCGGCATCGCGTTGCCGGTGCCGACCAAGGTCTGAGCGCGGCTGCGGTCAGACCACGCGCACCGAGATCTCCGGCAGTCCGTCGATGTGCCCTAGCATGACGTCGCCCGGCACCACCGGCCCGACGTTCTCGGGCGTCCCCGAGTAGACGATGTCGCCGGGCCGCAGCTCGAAGGCCTGCGACAGGTTCGCGATCTGCTCGGCGACGCTCCAGATCATCTGCGACAGGTCGGCGCTCTGCTTCACGACGTCGTTGACCTTCAGAACGATCGCGCCCTTCGTGAAGTGCCCCACCCGCGCGACCGGATGGATCGGCCCGATCGGCGCCGCATGGTCGAAGCTCTTGCCGATCTCCCACGGCTTCTTCTGCTCGCCCATCGCGCGCTGCAGGTCGCGCCGCGTCATGTCGAGACCGATCGCATAGCCGTAGACGAGGTCGAGCGCCTTCGCGGCCGGAACGTCGCGGCCGCCGCCGCCGAGCGCTGCGACCAGTTCGAGCTCGTAGTGATAGTTCTTCGTCAGCGACGGGTAGGCGTGGTCGATCGTCGCGCCGATCGGCACGGGCTGGACCGCATCCGACGGTTTCTGGAAGAAGAACGGCGGCTCGCGCGTCGGGTCCGAGCCCATCTCCCGCGAGTGCGCCGCGTAGTTGCGGCCGATGCAGTAGATGCGACGGACCGGGAAGACCGCGTCGGAGCCGACGATCGGCACGAAGGGCCGCGGCACGTCGAAGAGCACGTCGCGCTCGCTCGCGCCGCTCGCGGTGCCGCGCGACACGCCCGGTGCGGCGCAGGCCGCGAGCGAACCGGCCGCGAACGCGGCGCCGGCCTGCAGGGCGGTCCTTCGATCGATGGGTTTCATGCAGTCTCCTCGAGGGTCGCGACCGTGTGCGCCGTCAACGCTCGATCAGTTCGATCTTGTAGCCGTCGGGGTCCTCGACGAAGGCGATCACGGTCGTTCCGCCCTTGACCGGACCCGCGTCGCGCGTGACCTTGCCGCCGGCCTCGCGGATGCGCTCGCACGCGCCCTTCGCGTCGGGCACCTGGACCGCGATGTGCCCGTAGGCCGTGCCCATCTCGTAGCGCTCGACCCCGTGGTTGTAGGTCAGCTCGAGCTCGGCCTGCTCCGGATTGGCGGCATAACCGAGGAACGCGAGCGAGTAGTGGTTCGACGGGTTGTCGCTGCGACGGATCAGCGTCATGCCCATCACCGACGTGTAGAAGTCGATCGAGCGCTGCAGGTCGCCGACGCGCAGCATCGTGTGGAGGAATCGCATGGAGTCTCGCCGTTGGCCGTGTCGACGCGACGATAGCAGTTCGCATGCGACGGACCGCGCGGACCGGCCGCACGCGGCTGCGACGGCGCGAGCCGCGGCGGTCGGCTCGTGGCTGTCGACGCACGGGGGCGACCCGCGCCATCGAATCGCACCATCGACTCACAGCGCCTTCCGCACGACCACGCTGCCGTCGTCGTCGGCATGGTCGATCGCGAAGCCGTTGGACAGGTAGAGCGACAGCGGGCCGAAGTGCTGCGCGGCCGCGGTCGCCGCGTTCGGGCGCGGATAGGCCTCGACGATGCGAAGTCCGTGGCGCCGCAGTCCGTCGCAGGCGGCGACCAGCAGCGCGCGCGCGATGCCCTGCCGGCGGAACTGCGGCCGCACGACGAAGCAGGTGATCGAGCCGACGACCTCGGCGTCCGCGACCGGCTCGTCGTCGAGCGCATGGACCATCTTGCGCGGCGCGGCGTTGCACCAGCCCACGACCTCGTCGCCCGCGTAGGCGAGATAGCCCTGCATGGTCTCTTCGGCCACGCGAGTGCAGGCCATCGCGCGGTTCTCGCTCGCGGTGCGATCGTTCCACGCGACGCGCGTGTGGTCCTCGTAGAAGCACTGGCAATAGCACGACGACCAACGCGGGTTGTCCGCGAAGGCGTCGCCGTCGAAGAAGCGGAGATAGTCGGCGAGGCGCCCGGGCGACAGCGGATGGACGGTCCACGGCCCTTCGAGCGGATGCCGATCCTCGGGCATCGCATCACGCTCCGTCACGGTTCGTACGCATGGAGGATGCGCCGCATGGAGAGGGCTTCACAGCGTGGGCAACAGCTCGGGCGGCGGGTTCTTCACCATCTCGCGGCCGGCCTCGAAGTCGGGCAGCAGCGACGCCACCGTGGCCCAGAAGCGCGGGCCGTGGTTCATCTCCTTCAGGTGCGCGAGCTCGTGCGCGACGACGTAGTCGACCGACGCCAACGGGAAGTGGATCAGGCGCCAGCTCAGCAGGATGCGGCCGTCGACGCTGCAGCTGCCCCATCGCGTCTTGGCCGACGACAGGCGCAGCACGCGATGACCGACGCCGAGCTTCGCTTCGTAGACCGCGAGCCGCTGACGGAAGAGCTCGCGCGCCTCGCTCTGCAGCCACGCTTCGACGCGGTCCTTGATCTGGTCGCGCGTCGCGCCGGGCGGCAACGACACCGTCAGCGTCCGGGCGATCGGGTCGTGGCTGGCGCTCGATCCGCGCATCGTGCGCTCGGCGATGCGCAGCGTGATCGCCTCGCCGCGATACGGCAGCGTGCCGCCGTCTTCCCATCGCACCCGCGGGATCGACGCGTGGTGCCGCTGCATGTCGGCGAGCTTCGTCAGCACCCAGGTCTCGCGTTCGCGGATCGCGGCCTCGATCTGACGGATGCCGACCCACGACGGCGCGGAGATCGCGAGTCCGTTCGCGCTGATCGAGAAGCCGATCGTCTTCCTTCGCGCGCGCCGGAACGCGTAGTCGAGCGTGCGCTCGCCGAGCTGGATGCGACGAAGCCGCGGATCGCGCGACGGCGGAGCAGGATCGGGCGCGGGCGCGGCTCCGCGAGCGCGCGTCGTGTCGTCGGTACCCGTCGCGCCGCCGTGGAAGAACGGCAGCTCGAGCTGATGCGCGAGGCCCGACAGCAGCCGCGCGATGCGGTCAGGCCGGGACCTGGGCGGCGTCATGTCGATCCATCGTCGGGCCGAGCCGGCGCACTTCGTTCTCGATCCATTCCTCGACCTCGCGCATCAACGCCTCGGAGGTCTTGCCGACCGAAGGGATCGGCGCGCCGATCGAGACCGTGACGAGGCCCGGCGTCTTGATGAAGCTGTTGCGCGGCCAGCAGTGGCCGGCGTTGTGCGCGATCGGCACGACCGGGACCCCGAGCCGCGTCGCGAGCTTGGTGCCGCCCTGCTTGTAGGGACGCCGCTCGCCGACCGGCACGCGGGTGCCTTCGGGGAACATGATGATCCACCGTCCTTCGGCCATGCGTTGCGAGCCCTGCGACACGACCGACTCGAACGCGCCGCGACCTTCGTTGCGATCGATGTGGATCATGGCCAGCGACGCGAGACCCCAGCCGAAGAACGGCACGTAGTGCAGCTCGCGCTTGTAGACGAAGCAGACCTCGCGCGGCATGTGGCTCGGGATGAACATCGTCTCCCACGCCGACTGGTGCTTCGACAGCAGCACGCACGGACCATCGGGCAGATGCTCGAAGCCCTTCATCTCCCAGCGCACGCCGCAGATGGCGCGCGCCCCCCACACCATCAGACGGGGCCACTGGATGATCAGGAAGTAGCGATGATGCAGAGGCAGCGGCAGGATCAGCACGCTCAGGATCGCGAACGGGATCACCGTGGCGACCTCGAAGAGCAGGAACAGCAGCGAGCGGAGGACCAGCATGAGGGCGATGGGAAGGTCGGGTCGCGGCGCGTCAGCCGTGCCTCTTCTTCGACGGCTGGGCGATGAGATGCCGGGCCGCCGCGGCGAGATCGTCGAACACCAGCGTGCCATTCGGCAGGTCGCCGCGCTCGAGCGTCGCCTCGCCCTTGCCGGTCCGGACCAGGATCGTGGGACAGCCGGCAGCGGCACCGGCCTCGAGGTCGCGGTGCGAGTCGCCGATCATCGGCGCCTCGGCCATCGGCACGCCGAAGCGTTCGGCGATGCGGATGAAGAGGCCGGGCTTGGGCTTGCGGCAGTCGCAGGCGTCCTCGGGCAGGTGCGGACAGAAGAACACCGCGTCGACGCGGCCCCCGACGGCCGCGAGCGCCTTGTGCATCTTCGCGTGCATCGCGTTCAGCGCGTGCATGTCGAAGAGGCCGCGACCGATGCCGGACTGGTTGGTCGCCACCGCGACGCGGAAGCCGTTCTGGTTCAACGCGGCGATCGCGTTGAGGCTGCCCGGCAACGGCGTCCATTCGTCGGGCGACTTGATGAAGTGCTCGCTGTCGTGGTTGATCACGCCGTCGCGGTCGAGGATGACGAGCTTCATCGCGGTAGGCTCAGGCCGCGAGCTTGGAGAGGTCGGCGACGCGGTTCATCGGCTCGTGCAGCGACGACAGCAGCCCGAGACGATTGGCGCGCACGGCCGGGTCGTCGGTGTTGACCATGACCTCGTCGAAGAAGCGGTCGACCGGTTCCTTCAACGAGGCGAGCGCGAGCAGCGCCGACGTGAAGTCGCCTTCGTCGTACGCCCTTTCGGAGCGCGGGCCCACGTCGTCGAGCGCGCGGTTCAACGCGATCTCGGCATCGGCCGTCAGCAGCGACGGGTCGAGCCGGTGGCCGTGCGCGTCCGCCGACTTGCCGAGGATGTTGCGCACGCGCTTGTCGGCCGAAGCGAGGCTGACCGACTCCGGCAGGACCGCGAACGCGCGGACGGCCTCGAGGCGCTTCGGCAGGTCGACGAACGGACCGTCGCCGTGAACGACGGCCTCGACCTCGTTCGTCGTGTAGCCCAGGTCGCGACAGTAGCCGGCGAGGCGCACGCGGACGAACTCGTGGAGCGAGGCCATGACCTCGGCACGCGGCGCCGCGAGCGGCGGCACGGTGTCGAGCGCCGCGCCGAGCAGCGCCGCGAGGTCGATGCGGAGACCCTTCTCGATCAGCAGGCGCACGACGCCGAGCGCATGCCGACGCAACGCGAAGGGGTCCTTGTCGCCGGTCGGCACGGCACCGATGCCGAAGAGGCCGACCAGCGTCTCGAGCTTGTCGGCCAGCGCGAGGCAGGTCCCGGTCGACGCGCGCGGCAGCGCGTCGCCCGCGAAGCGCGGCTTGTACTGATCCTCGATCGCATCGGCCACGTCGGCGGTCTCGCCGTCGTGCGACGCGTAGTAGCGGCCCATCAGTCCCTGCAGCTCGGGGAACTCGCCGACCATGTCGGTGACGAGGTCCGCCTTCGCGAGACGGGCCGCCCGCTTCGTCGCGTCGATGTCGCCGCCGAGCATCGCGGCGATGCGACCCGCGAGCGCCTCGACGCGCAGCATGCGGTCGTACTGCGAGCCGAGCCGGTTGTGATAGACGACCGTCTTCAGGCCATCGACGCGCGACGCGAGCGTGCGCTTGCGGTCCTGGTCGAAGAAGAACTTCGCGTCCGACAGCCGCGCCCGCAGCACGCGCTCGTTGCCGCCGACGATGTTCGCCGGTTCGTCGGTGTCGATGTTCGACACGACGAGGAAGCGATCGACGATGCGATCGTCCGCATCGGTCAGCGCGAAGTACTTCTGGTTCTGCTGCATCGTCAGGATCAGGCACTCCTGCGGCACGTCGAGGAAGCCCGCGTCGAAGGTGCCGGGGTAGACGGCGGGCCATTCGACCAGCGCGGTCACCTCGTCGAGCAGCGCGTCGGGCATGACGACCTTGTCGGTCCCGGCGACCTCGATCAGGCGCGCCCGGATCGCATCGCGACGTTCGGCGAAGCCCGCGACGACCTTGCCGTCCTCGTAAAGAGTCTTCACATAATCGTCCGCCGACTCGATCGAGACGTGCCGCATGCCCATGAAGCGATGGCCCGCGGTGATGCGGCCCGCGTCTACGCCGAGCGCGCGCACGCCGACGACGTTCTCTCCGTGCAGCGCGACGAGCCCGTGCACCGGCCGCACGAACTGCACCGTGGTCTCGACGCCCGCGTCGCCGCCGCGGTCGTGGACACGGCGCTGGTAACTCATGCGCTTCGGGATCGGCAGCTTCGCGATCGCGTCGTCGAGCGCCGCCTGGACACCGGCGGCCAGCGCGACGCCGGCACGCGACTGTTCGAGCCAGACCTGATCGACCCCGTTGTCGGAGCGCGTCGACAGCGCGGCCGGCGCGACACCTTCCCTGTCGAGGCGCTTCGTCAGCGCCGGGGTGGGCCTGCCGTCCACGTCGTAGGCCACCCTCGCCGGCATCAGCTTCTTCGTCTCGATGCGATCGGGTGCGCGGGCGAGCACGCCGGCCACCGCGACGGCGAGCCGCCGCGGCGTCGCGAAGAGGGCGACCGCGGCGTCGGCACCGGCCAGCCCGGCGTCGACGAGGCCCTGCACGATGCGATCGGCGAAGGCCCGGCCGAGCGTCTTCAACGCCTTCGGCGGCAGTTCCTCGGTGAGGAGCTCGACGAGCAGCGTCGCGGTCGCCGGGGTCGTCGTCCCCATCACGCGGCCTTCGGCAGGCCGGGTGCCATCGGAAACCCGAGCCGCTCGCGCGACGCGTGATACGACTCCGCGACCGAGCGCGACAGCTTGCGGATACGGCCCATGTAGGCCGCCCGTTCGGTGACCGAGATCGCACCGCGCGCGTCGAGCAGGTTGAAGGTGTGCGCGGCCTTGAGCACCATCTCGTAGGCCGGCAGCGCGAGCTCGGCCGCCATCAGCGACGCGGCCTGCGCCTCGTAGTCGGCGAAGTGGGCGAGCAGCATCGCGACGTCGCTGTGCTCGAAGTTGTAGGTCGACTGCTCGACCTCGTTCTGGTGATAGACGTCGCCGTAGGTCAGGACGCTCCTGACGCCGCGTTCGGTGCGCTCGGTCCACACGAGGTCGTAGACGTTGTCCTTGCCCTGCAGGTACATCGCGAGGCGTTCGAGTCCGTAGGTGATCTCGCCGGTGACCGGCCTGCAGTCAAGGCCGCCGACCTGCTGGAAGTACGTGAACTGCGTGATCTCCATGCCGTTCATCCACACTTCCCAGCCGAGGCCCCAGGCGCCCAGCGTCGGGTTCTCCCAGTCGTCCTCGACGAAGCGCACGTCGTTGGAGCGCAGGTCGAAGCCGAGCGCCTCGAGCGATCCGAGATAGAGGTCGAGGATGTCCGGCGGCGACGGCTTGAGCACCACCTGGTACTGATAGTAGTGCTGCAGGCGGTTGGGGTTGTCGCCGTAGCGTCCGTCCTTCGGGCGGCGCGACGGCTGCACGTACGCCGCGTGCCACGGCTCGGGTCCGAGCGCCCGCAGGAAGGTCGCGGGATGCGACGTGCCGGCGCCCACCTCCATGTCGAGCGGCTGCAACAACGCGCAGCCGCGCTCGGCCCAGTAGTTCTGCAACGTCAGGATGATCTGCTGGAAGGTCTTCATCACGAGGTACGGGTGCGATCGGGCGGACCGGAAGCGCAATGCCCGTCGTCGACCGGTCGCGCATTTTAGCGGCAGCGCGAAGCCTGCGTTCCGCGCGCGCTTCAGCGCAGGTCGATCACGTCGATGCCCGAACGATCGCGCACGATGCGCACGCCGCGGGCCGCGCGCCATGCGAAGACGAGGGCGGCCGCGATCAACAGCAGCACCGGCCCGTTGCCGAAGCGCAGGTAGGGCGTCGCACCCTGCATGCCCTGCACCGATACGTCGAGCGACCCGACGGTGAACGGCGCGAGCTTCGCGAGCACGCGGCCGTGCGGGTCGATCGACGCGGTCATGCCGGTGTTGGTCGAGCGCAGCATCGGCCGCCCGGTCTCGATCGAGCGCATGCGGCTGATGTCGAGGTGCTGCGGCAGCGCCATCGAGTCGCCGAACCAGGCCACGTTGCTGACGTTGACGAGGATGTCGGCGTCGCGTGCCTGACGGATGATCTCCTCGCCGAACAGGTCCTCGTAGCAGACGTTGAACGCGATGCGTCGGCCCGCGAGCGTCATCGGCTTCTGGTCGATCGAGCCGCGCGTGAAGTCCCCGAGCGGCATCTTCATCATCCGCACGAACCAGTGGAAGCCGCGCGGGATGAACTCGCCGAAGGGAACGAGATGCGACTTGTCGTAGCGCTGCGCGCGGACGGTCGCGAGCGGGTCCTTCGCGTCGCTCGAGCGGTCGTCGACGAGCCGATCGTCGGCGGTCCGCGTGTCGGCCGGCCGCGCGCTCGACCGAGGCGGCTTCGCGGCCGCCGCCTCGGGGCCGATCGCGACGACGCTGTTGAAGTAGCGTTCGCCGCCTTCGCGGATCGGGATGCCGAACGCGATGTCGGCGTTCGCGTCGCGGGCATCGCGTGCGAGGCGCTGGCCGAGTTCCTCGGACAGGTCGTCGAGGAACACCGGAAAGGCCGTCTCGGGCAGCACGATCAGGTCGGCGCGCTTCGCTTCGATCGCCTGCAGGTACTGCTCGTTGCTGCTGTCGAAGTGCGACTCGTCGAACTTGATGTCCTGCGCGACGTTGCCCTGGAGGAGCCGCACCGAGATCGGCGGACCGGCGGCTTCGGTCCAGTCGATGCGGGCGAGCAGGCTGCCGACGAGAGGCAGGCCGAAGACCATCGCGAGCATGGCGCCGAAGCGCCGCCGGCTGCGGCGAGCGGCCGCTGCCGGGTCGGACCGTGCGGCGAGCGCCAGGGCCGCCGCGATCGCGGCGGCCAGCATCGACACGCCGTAGACGCCGATCAGCGGCGCGTAGCCCGCGAGCGGACCGGCGACGTGGGCGTAGCCCGACGCCACCCACGGGAAGCCGGTGAAGACCCAGCCGCGTCCCATCTCCGACAGCGCCCACGAGGCGGCGAACACGGCGGCCGGCACCGGGTAAGCGACGGCCGGGCGAACGCGGCGGAACCACGCGCTGCCCGCGCACGCCAGCGCCGGATAGAGCGAGAGGTAGGCCGAGAACGCGAACACGGCCGCTCCCGCGACCAGCGGGTTCATCTCGCCGTAGGTGTGGAGGCTGATGTAGATCCACGAGACGCCGGTGAGGAACCAGCCGAGACCGAACGCGAAGCCGAGGCGCGCACCGCTCCATGCGGCACGGCCTGCCCGAGCGACCTCGGCGGCCGCGCGGCCGACGAGCGCGACGAGACCGGCCAGCGCCGCGATCTCGATCGGCCACGTCGCGTCGTCGACGAACGACAGCGCGTGCAGCACGCCGAGCGCGACAGCGATCAGGAAGCGGAGGGGAAAGCGGGCCGGGAGGGCGAGGACCAGCATGCAGGTGGCTGCGCCGTCAACCGGCCTCGTCGTTCTCTTCGTCGACCGGCAGCTTCTCGACCCGCAGCACGTCGACGCGACGCGCGTCGGCACGCAGCACCGTGAAGCGGATGTTGCCGATGATCGCTTCCTCGCCGCGACGGGGCACGCGGCCGAGATGGTCGGTCACCACGCCACCGATGGTCTCGGCCTGGTCGTTGGTGAACGCGGTCTCGAAGTATTCGTTGAACTGCTCGATCCCGGTCAGCGCGCGCACGCGCCAGCGCGGCCCCGCGGGACCGGGATCGCCGACGACGATGTTGTCGTCGTCCTCGTCGAAGTCGTACTCGTCCTCGATGTCGCCGACGATCTGCTCGAGCACGTCCTCGATGGTGATCAGGCCCGCGACACCGCCGTACTCGTCCACGACGATCGCGACGTGGTTGCGGTTGGCGCGGAAGTCGCGCAGCAGCACGTTGAGCCGCTTCGATTCGGGAATGAAGATCGGCGGGCGCAGCATCTTGCGGATGTCGAACGACTCGCCGGCGCCGTAGTCTCCGGAGCCGTAACGCAGCAGGTCCTTCGCGAGCAGGATGCCGATGACGTGGTCGCGATCCTCCTCGATCACCGGGAAGCGCGAATGGGCCGTCTCGATCACGAACGGGATCAGGTCCTCGGGCTTCTCGCGGATGTCGATCATGTCGATCTGCGAGCGCGGGACCATGATGTCGCGCGCCGACAGCTCCGAGACCTGCATCACGCCTTCGATCATCGACAGCGCGTCGGCGTCGAGCAGCTCGCGCTCGTGCGCATGGTGCAGCATGGCGAGGAGCTGCTCGCGGTCCTCGGGTTCGCGCATCAACAGCGCGGAGAGACGCGCCAGCAGGGTCGGATGCGAAGAGACGCTCGACTCTCGCTGGCGCGAGGGAGGCTGCGGGTCTGACATTCTTGCGAATGTGTCGTTGCGGGCCGATGAGAATACACGATGGCGCCGGCCGTCCGGGGACCGGTGGGACCACGACCTTTCCGCGGTGGTGGACGCGCCGGACGCCGGACGCCGGCCGCATCGGCGAGGCCGCTGCACGCGTTCCGGTCCGCCGTCCATGCGTGCCGTTGACCGCGGCACCGGGAGCGATCTACAGTAAGGCGAATGCCTGACCGACGCCGACTCGACGACATCTTCGCGGCCCTCGCCGATCCCACGCGGCGCGCGGTGGTCGAACGGCTGTGTCGCGGGCCGGCGTCGATGGGCGAGCTCGCGCGGCCGTTCGCGATGGCCCTGCAGTCGTTCGCTCAACACATGGACCGGCTCGAGGACTGCGGGCTGGTCACGTCGGCAAAGGCCGGGCGCGTGCGCACTTACGCGCTCGCGCCGAAGCCGCTGCTGAACGCGGCGCGGTGGCTCGACCGCCAACGCGACCACTGGGAACGACGGCTCGACCGGCTCGATGCGTTGCTCCTCGAACGCGACCGTGGAGGATGACCGCGATGGCTTTCCCGATCGACCCCGAACGCGACCTCGTCCTCGAACGGACGGTCGAAGTGCCGCCGTCGTTCGTGTGGGACGCGTGGACGCGGCCCGAACTGTTGAAGCGATGGTTCTGCCCGAAGCCGTGGTCGACCACCGAGGCCGAGATGGACCTCGTGCCGGGCGGCATCTTCCGCACCGTCATGCGAGGGCCGGAAGGGCAGGAGTTCGAGAACGTCGGCTGCTTCCTCGAGATCGTGCCGGGCCGTCGGCTGGTATGGACCGGCGCGCTCGGACCCGGCTATCGCCCGCGGACCGCGAGCCCGACGGTCCCGTTCGTGATGACGGCGATCATCGCGATCGAGGCGACCGCGACCGGCGGCACGCGCTATCGCGCGACGGTCCTGCACGGCGACGCCGCGAGCCGTGGGCGACACGAGGCGCTGGGCTTCCACCGGGGATGGGACGCCGCGTTCGACCAGCTGGTGGCGATGGCGCCGAAGGACTGATCAACGCGGCCACAGCCAGGCCGCACCGCGCACGCCCGACGAGTCGCCGTGACGGTTGCGGACGATCGGCGTGGTGACGGCGTCCGCGAAGACCGAGCGAGCCATCGACGACGGCACGGCCTCGTACAGCGCGTCGATGTTGGACAAGCCGCCGCCGAGCACGATCACGTCCGGGTCGAGGACGTTGACGACCGACGCGAGCGCGCGCGCGAGACGATCGACGTACAGCGCGAGGCTCTCGCGTGCCGCCGCGTCGCCGGCCGTCGCGGCAGCGGCGAGAACCGCCGCGTCGGCGGCCGCATGACCGCGCCTGCGATGGCCGGCCACCAGCGCGGGATCCGACAGATACGCCTCGATGCAGCCGGCGCGGCCGCACCAGCAACGCGGCGGCGGCAGGTCTCGCGGCGCGAGGCGCGGCAACGCGTTGTGCCCCCACTCGCCGGCGATGCGGTTGCGGCCCGACCAGGCGACGCCGTCGATCGCGATGCCGCCGCCGACGCCGGTCCCGAGGATCACGCCGAACACCACGCGCGTGCCGGCCGCCGCGCCGTCGACGGCTTCGGACAGCGCGAAGCAGTCGGCGTCGTTGGCCACGCGGACCGGCCGGGCCAGCATGCGCTCGATGTCGTCGACGAAGCCTCTGCCGTTGAGCCATGTCGAGTTGGCGTTGCGCACGAGTCCGGTCGTCGGCGACGGCGAGCCCGGCATGCCGATGCCGATCGAAGCGCCGGCGCCGACCGAGCGCTCGAGGTCGGCGACGAGGTCGCGCAGCGCCGCGAGCGTCGCGTCGTAGTCGCCGGCCGGCGTCGCGACGCGCGCGCGTCGCAACACGCTCCCGTCGTCGTCGAGCGCGATCGCCTCGATCTTCGTGCCGCCGAGATCGATGCCGATGCGCGTCACGATGCGATCGCGTACGGATCGTCGATGCGAAAGCGCGCGAGCACGTCGCGTTCGAGGTCTTCCATGGCCTCGGCGTCGGCGGCGTCCTCATGGTCGTAGCCGCAGGCGTGCAGCGTGCCGTGCACGATCAGGTGCGCGCAGTGTTCGGCGAAGCGCTTCTTCTGTTCGCGCGCCTCGCGGCTCACGACCGGCAGGCACACCACGATGTCGGCTTCGACGCGACGCGGCCCGTCGGCACCGTCGACCTCGCTCATCGGGAAGGTCAGCACGTTGGTCGCGTAGTCCCTCGAGCGGAAGTCGCGGTTGAGCGCGCGGCCCTCGTCGGCATCGACGAAGCGAACCACCAGGCGGGCCTCGGCGATCGCGTCGTCGCGGCGTGCGGCCATCGCCAGCGTCGATGCGGCGAGACGACGGACCCGCGCGCGGGTCGGCGCGTCCGCGGTGCTCGCGTACTGCACGGCGAGGTGGAGGACCGGCGCCATCGCCCGGACCTCAGTCGGCGGCGGGCTTCCCGTCGTGCGCCTCGTAGGCCTCGACGATGCGGGCCACCAGCGGATGGCGGACCACGTCGGCGCTCGTGAAGTACGTGAAGCCGATGCCGCGCACCTCGGCCAGCACGAGGCTCGCCTCGACGAGGCCGCTCTTCTGGTGACGCGGCAGATCGACCTGCGTCGTGTCGCCGGTGACCACCGCGCGACTGCCGAAGCCGATGCGCGTGAGGAACATCTTGATCTGCTCGGGCGTCGTGTTCTGCGCCTCGTCGAGAATGACGAAGGCATTGTTGAGCGTGCGGCCGCGCATGTACGCGAGCGGCGCGATCTCGATGGCCTGCTTCTCGAAGAGCTTCTGCGTGCGGTCGAAGCCGAGCAGGTCGTAGAGCGCGTCGTAGAGCGGACGCAGGTAGGGATCGATCTTCTGCGCGAGGTCGCCGGGCAGGAAGCCGAGGCGTTCGCCGGCCTCGACCGCCGGTCGCGTTAGCACGATGCGCTGGACCGTGTCGCGCTCGAGCGCGTCGACGGCGGCCGCGCCCGCGAGCTAGGTCTTGCCGGTGCCGGCCGGCCCGATGCCGAACGAGATGGCG
>CALMOR010000081.1:19895-28031 GCA_937872165.1 uncultured Burkholderiales bacterium
GAGATGTCGTGGGCCGCGATGGCCTTCAGGTAGGCACGCTGGTTCGGCGTGCGTCCGTGCAGGTCGGCGCGTCGCGTGCGCAGGCCGGCGCCGGCCACGCCGTCGCTTTGGTTCGCGTCGTTGGCCGCCGACGTCGCGCGCGGAGTCTTCTTCAGTTCGACGAGGCCGAGCTGCAGATCCTGCAGCGACAGCGGGTCGTCGCTCATCGTCGCGAAGTATTCGAGCGCGCCGCGCGCCCGCTCCTTCGCCTTCGCCTGCGTGTTGCCGCCGATCGTGAAGCGCGCGCCGCGGCGCTTGATCGACACGTCGAACGCCGACTCGATCTGTCGCAGGTTCTCGTCGAGCACGCCGCAGAGGTTGGCGAGATGCGCGTTGTCGAGGTCGGCGAGGTAGTCGATGGCGGGATCCCTGGAAGTGCGGCGGTCGGCACGGACTCGTCCGTCGGTCCATTGTAAATGGCGACGCGTCGGCCGGATCGTCGCGCCGTTCGACCGTTCCGGTCGCTCCGGCCAACTTGTCGGATGTTGACGGCGTCACCGATTTCCCTTATCACACGCCAGGAGTCCGGTCGGTCATCCGGCGCGGCGATCCGACCGCGACGTGCGATCGATCGTCGGACGGGCTACGCCGCGGACGGTCCCGATCGCTCGTCCGCCTTCGCGAAGGTACCGAGCGCCGCGAACGCCGACGGGAGTGCTAATGGATCGAGAAACGACCAATCGACTCCGCTTCGTCCTCGAGGACGTGTTGCCGCCCGTCGTCCGCGACTCGCGAGCATTCCTCTTCGCGGCCAAGCTGGCATGGGGTCGTCACATCGAGGACCTGAGCTACTTCCGGGCACGCGCACCCTTCCTCACGGAGCTCGAATACGAGGAGATGTACCGGAAGCATCCGCGCGTCCACGAGGGAACCGACAACTCGCGCGCCTGCATCGAACGGGTCACCGAAGAGCTGGCCGGCACGAGCGTCTGCGACGTCGGCTGCGGAACCGGCGTGCTGCTAAAGCACTTCATGGCCGCCCGTCCGCATCTCGAGACGCTCACCGGCGTGGACTTCGTCGTCGACGATGCGGCCGCGATCGACGGAGTGCGATACGTCGCCGCGCGCATCGAGTCGCTGCCGTTCGAGGACCGCTCGTTCGATACCGTCGTCTGCACGCACGTCATCGAGCACGTCCTGGAATATCGTGCGGCGATCGCCGAGCTGCGGCGGATCGCGCGGAAGAAGCTGATCATCGTCGTTCCGGCCGAACGCGAATATCGCTACACGTTCAATCCGCACTTCAACTTCTTTCCCTATCCTTGTTCGTTCCTGCGCGCGGTCCATCCGATTCCCGGCTCCTACACGTGCATCGGCATCGGACGCGACATCTTCTACTGCGAAGACCGGGAGGCGTCGTGAGTCTCGACTTGCCGCTGGCGACGTGGCTCGGCCTCGTCGGAACGCCGTTGCTGATCGCGGCAGGCCAGGTCCTCTTCAAGATGGCCAGTCGCGATGTTGGCGCCTTCGATGCAGGTGGCATCATCGGGCTGGCGTCGAATCCCCATCTGCTGCTGGCGCTGGCGCTCTACGGATCGGGCACCATCGTGTGGATCCACGTGCTGCGAACCGTCCCGCTGACCGTCGCCTATTCGTTCATGGCGCTCACGTTCTGCGTCGTCCCGATCCTCGCCAACTTCTTCTTCGCCGAACCGTTGAGCTGGAAGTACGGCCTGGGAGTCGTGCTGATCATGGCCGGCCTGCTGATGATCAATACGCAGCGCGTCTAACAGGGACCGACGATCGCCTCGATGCCTTCGAGGCCTGCGTGGCTCGCAGCGGGCCGTGACGGCCGATCGGCGGGCAGCGCACCGCGCAGCGTATGCGCGTTGGCGCCGGTGACGTCGATGTCGATCAACGACCCGACGGCCGCGCGCCCGACGAAATTGACGACGCGATTGTTGTCGGTGCGCCCCATCCGCTCGCCGGTGTTTCTCCGCGCGGCGCCTTCGACGAGAACGCGATGCGGCGAGCCCACCATCGCGTCGCTGATGCGCTTCGCGTTGGTGTCGATGGCGTCCTGCACGCGCCGCAGCCGCGCGAGCTTGGTCGCCGCGTCGACCGCATCGGGCAGGGACGCCGCGGGCGTGCCCGGACGAGGGCTGTATACGAACGAATACGACGCATCGAAGCCCACGTCGTCGATCAGCTTCATCGTCGCATCGAAGTCGGCCTCGGTCTCGCCGGGGAAGCCGACGATGAGGTCAGTCGACAGGCAGAGGCCGGGCCGCACCGCGCGCAGGCGACGGACGATCGACTTGTACTCGAGCACCGTGTAGCCCCGCTTCATCGCCATCAGGATGCGGTCCGAGCCCGACTGCACCGGCAGATGCAGGTGCGAGACCAGCTTCGGCAGCCGCGCGTACGCGTCGATCAGCCGTGGCGTGAATTCCTTCGGATGCGACGTCGTGTAGCGGACGCGTTCGATGCCGGGGATCTCGCAGACGTATTCGAGCAAGGTCGCGAAGTCGGCCCGGCCGTCGTCGTCCGCGGCGTCGTCGTCGATCGTCGCGTCGTCGGACCGCGGCATCGGCGCAGCATAGGCGTTCACGTTCTGGCCGAGCAGCGTGACCTCGCGGACGCCCTGGGCCGCCAGGCCGGCGACCTCGGTCAGCACGTCCTCGAAGCCGCGCGACACCTCCTCGCCGCGCGTATACGGCACGACGCAGAAACTGCAGTACTTCGAGCAGCCCTCCATGATCGACACGAACGCGGTCGCGCCGTCGACGGTGGCCGGCGGGAGGTGATCGAACTTCTCGATCTCGGGGAAGCTGATGTCGACCTGCGGACGCCCGGTCGTTCGGCGGGCCTCGATCAGCGCCGGCAGGCGATGCAGCGTCTGGGGCCCGAAGACGACGTCGACGTAAGGCGCGCGCTTCGTGATCGCCGCACCTTCCTGACTCGCGACGCAGCCGCCGACGCCGATCACGAGCGACGGGTTGGCGCGCTTCAGTTCCTTGACGCGGCCGAGGTCCGAGAAGACCTTCTCCTGCGCCTTCTCGCGGACCGAGCAGGTGTTGAAAAGGATGACGTCGGCCTCTTCGGGCCGCTCGGTCTTGACCATCGTGTCGCCGTGATCGAGCGACGCCTGCGCGAGCACGTCGGCCATCTTGTCCGAGTCGTACTCGTTCATCTGGCAGCCGAAGGTCTTGATGTAGAGCTTCTTCATGGCAGGCGCGTCACGGCGAGCGGTCGGCGGACTGCGGCTGATCGCGCCTCCAGAACTGCCACCAGGGACGGACCAGGATCTCGTCGTCGTCGAGGATCCACACGCGACGGACGTCGCCGTTGCCGTCGAGCTGCATCCGCGCGATGACGTTCTCGGGCAGCGCGCCGCGGACCAGCGTGGAGTTGGTCTGCGTGTAGATCAGCACGCCGGGCGCGAGGTGGAAGGCCTTGCCGTCGGCCACGATCTCGTCGTCGGCGACGTGCGTGATCTTCACCTGGCGGCTGTTGTCGGGGAACACGCGCGCCGCCCATGCCTGCGCGACGAAGACGCACGGCGCGACGATGGCGACCGCCAGCAGCGAAGCCGCGCGTCGAAGCGATGCGGAGGTCGTGGATGTCTTCAGCATGGAAGCGGCTGGCGTCGCCGGAGTGCGGATCGGAAGAGTCGGAAATGGTACAGCGGCCTCGCGCCGCGACGCCATGAAAAAAGCCATCGACCGCGGCGCGTCGATGGCCTTCTCCGGGATGTGAGTGGTGGCGGATCAGGGACTCGAACCCCGGACCTGCGGATTATGATTCCGTCGCTCTAACCGACTGAGCTAATCCGCCACGCGAGGCGCGGATTATGGCGACGATGACAGGGGGCGTCAAACGTGCAAGGCGCCCCGACGCACCGCTACGAACCTCTCCGGCCCGGGCCCCTTCCGTCTCGTGCGAACCCCGCTTCTGTGGCCAACTCGGGGGCCCCCGGCGGCCGGCTCTCGCCCCAGAGCTCGACGAGATCGCGGCGCGAGAAGATCGCGTCGCAGTGCCGCGTGGGCGCGAAGCGCGTCCGGGTGGACCGAACGATCGGGAGCGGCATCACGCAGCACTCGCAGCTGTAGAGGTTCGGCAGGCCGCAGGCGTTGAAGCCGGCGCTCTCCAACACTTCGAAGACCGAAGCCGCATTCGCCGGATCGACTTCGACGCCGAACTCGACGTCGCGATGCAGACCGGGCAGGACCGGTCGAAGGCCCTGCAGCACCGACCACTCGGCGCCTTCCACATCGACCTTGACGAGTCGCAGACGCGCGATCTCGTCGTCCGACAGGACGTCGCCGAGCGGCAGCGCATCGATCGAAAGCTTTCGACTGCGACGGACGAGCGCGGTGCCGAGGCCCGTCGACGCGTCGTCCCCGTGAAAAGGCCCCGCGAGCGGGGCCTTTTTCATGGAGCTGACCCTCCATCAGTTCGCGTAGATGTCCACGTCCTTCGTCTCCTTCAGGAACAGCGTGCCGACCACCAGCGTGATCACCGCGATCGTGATCGGGTACCAGAGGCCGAAGTAGATGTCGCCCTTCGCGGCCACGAGCGCGAACGCGATCGGTGGCAGGAAGCCGCCGAACCAGCCGTTGCCGATGTGATACGGCAACGACATCGACGTGTAGCGGATGCGCGTCGGGAAGAGCTCGACCAGCATCGCGGCGATCGGCGCGTAGACCATCGTCACGTAGATCACCAGCACCACGAGCAGCAGCACGACCATCGGCTTGTTGATCTGCGCGTCGTCGGCCTTGGCGGGATAGCCCGCCGCCTTCACCTCCGCGCCCAGCGCCTTCTGGAAGTCCGCGAGCTGCGTCTTGAAGGCGGCGCCGTCGAGCGGCGCCCCTTCGAAGCTCGGCACCGTCTTGTCGCCGATCTTCACCGTCGCCACCGTGCCGGCCGGCGCGGAGACGATGGCGTAGGGCACCGAGGCCTTCGCCAGCGTCGCGGTCGCGAGGTCGCACGAGTCCGCGAACTTGGGCTTGCCCGGGGCGGCGAAGAACTCGAACTGGAAGTGACACGTCGACGGGTCCGCGAGGATCGTCGCCGGCGACTTCTCGGACGCCGACTCGAGGGCCGGGTTGGCGTAGTGCGTGATCGCCTTGAAGATCGGGAAGTAGGTCAGCGCCGCGAGCAGGCAGCCGGCCATGATGATGGGCTTGCGGCCGATCTTGTCCGACAGCGTGCCGAACAACACGAAGAACGGCGTGCCGATCGCGAGCGCGATCGCGATCATCACGTTGGCCGTGAACGCGTCGACCTTCACCGACGCCGTCAGGAAGAAGAGCGCGTAGAACTGGCCCGTGTACCAGACCACCGCCTGGCCCGCCGTCAGGCCGACCAGCGCGAGGATGACGATCTTGAGGTTGCTCCACTTGGCGAACGCGTCGGTCAGCGGCGCCTTCGACAGCTTGCCCTCCGACTTCATCTTGCGGAAGGCCGGCGATTCGCTGAGCGACAGGCGGATCCAGACCGAGACCGCGAGCAGCAGGATCGACACCCAGAACGGCACGCGCCATCCCCAGTCGGCGAACGAGGCCTCGCCCATCGTCGTGCGCGTGACGAGGATGACGAGCAGCGACAGGAAGAGCCCGAGCGTCGCGGTGGTCTGGATCCAGCTCGTGTAGGCGCCGCGCTTGCCTTGCGGCGCGTGCTCCGCGACGTAGGTCGCCGCGCCGCCGTACTCGCCGCCGAGCGCGAGGCCCTGCACGAGCCGCAGCGTGATCAGGATGATCGGCGCCGCGATGCCGATGGTGGCGTAAGACGGGAGGATGCCGACGATGAAGGTCGACAGGCCCATCAGCAGGATGGTGATGAGGAAGGTGTACTTGCGTCCGACGAGGTCGCCGATGCGCCCGAAGACGATGGCGCCGAAGGGTCGCACCGCGAAGCCGGCCGAGAAGGCCAGCAGCGCGAACAGGAACTGCGAGGTTTCGTTGAGGCCGGCGGAGAAGTTCTTGCCGATGATGGCCGCGAGCGAGCCGTACAGGTAGAAGTCGTACCACTCGAAAACGGTTCCCAGGGACGACGCGAAGATGACCTTGCGCTCTTCTTTCGTCATCGGCGCCGATACGGGATGCGCCGCGATGTTTGCCGCCATGACTCCTCCAAATTGAATACCGGTCGTGCTGTCGGACGCATGAATCGCGGGAGAGGATATCTTGCGTGTGGACGAAAGGCCACGATTTGTCGCGCGGATGTCCGGTGACACGACACTTGCGCCTTCTCATAGGAGAAATCGTTCGGGAAAACCCGAAGGAAACAGTCCGTCGCCCGGGTTCGAAGGCCACGGACGTGGTCACGATCGTGCGGTCGGGAAGACCCGGGAAGGAGTTCGCGAAAGGGCTCGTCCGAGTGAACGATGCAGCAGGCCGGCGAGGGTCGTTAGAGTATATTCACGGCTGCATTCGGCAGGCCGCCGGCACCGGGCGACACGCATGGCGGGACGGCGCGGACCGGGTCCGGCGCGGCATCGAGGGCACGCCTCGCCGGCCCGTCGCGAACGCTGCCCGATCGCCTTCGGCACCACGCATCCGAGCGCTTCGATCCGATCGTCACGCGCACATCCCAGAGGACTCCATGGAAGAAAGAACGGCCAAGGGCCGCACCGCCGACAAGGCCGGGGCCGACAGCGAGAAGAGCAAGGCCCTGGCCGCTGCGCTGTCGCAGATCGAGAAGCAGTTCGGCAAGGGCTCGATCATGCGACTCGGCGCCGGCGAGGCCATCGAGGAGGTCGAGGTCGTGTCCACCGGTTCGCTCGGCCTCGACATCGCACTCGGCATCGGCGGCCTGCCGCGCGGTCGCGTCGTCGAGATCTACGGACCGGAGTCGTCGGGCAAGACCACGTTGACGCTGCAGGTCATCGCCGAAATGCAGAAGCTCGGTGGCACGGCCGCCTTCATCGACGCGGAGCACGCGCTCGACCCGCAGTACGCGCAGAAGCTCGGCGTCCAGCTCGTCGACCTGCTGATCTCGCAGCCCGATACCGGCGAGCAGGCGCTCGAGATCTGCGACGCGCTCGTGCGTTCCGGATCGGTCGACCTGATCGTCATCGACTCGGTCGCGGCGCTGACGCCGAAGGCCGAGATCGAAGGCGAGATGGGCGACTCGCTGCCGGGCCTGCAGGCGCGGTTGATGAGCCAGGCGTTGCGCAAACTCACCGGTTCCATCAAGCGCACCAACACGCTCGTCATCTTCATCAACCAGATCCGCATGAAGATCGGCGTGATGTTCGGCAATCCGGAGACCACCACCGGCGGCAACGCGCTCAAGTTCTACGCGTCGGTACGGCTCGACATCCGTCGCACCGGGTCGATCAAGAAGGGCGAGGAAGTGATCGGCTCCGAGACCAAGGTCAAGGTCGTCAAGAACAAGGTGGCGCCACCGTTCAAGGTCGCGCAGTTCGACATCCTCTACGGCGAGGGCATCTCGCGCGAGGGCGAGGTCATCGACCTCGGCGCCGAGCTCAACATCGTCGACAAGTCGGGCAGCTGGTACAGCTACGGCGGCGACCGCATCGGCCAGGGCAAGGACAACGCGCGCGAGTTCCTGCGCGGCAATCCCGACGTCGCGCTCGAGATCGAGAACAAGGTGCGCGAGTCCAAGGGCGTCGCGGCGCGCGGGGCCGTCGCCGAAGAGGCGGTCTGACGCTTCGCGCCCGCTCGCCGTCGAGGGTCGTGTCCGTCGCCGCGACGAGCGCGGGCGGCAGGCGCTGAGGTCGACGTGGCGACGGTGTCGCGCGGGCCGGGCCGGAGTCTCATGGCCCGTGCCGTCGACCTGCTGGCGCGGCGCGAGCACAGCCGCATCGAGCTCGCCCGCAAGCTGCAACGGCATCTCGGGCCGGACGAGAGCACGACCGATGTCGAACGCGTCCTCGACCTGCTGCAGCGGCAGAAGCTCCTCTCCGACGAGCGCTTCGCCGCGTCGCTCGTGCGGCAGCGCTCGCCACGCTACGGCGATCTTCGCCTCGCTCGCGACCTGCGGGACCGCGGGGTCCCCGTCGCCGAGGCCGATGCGGCGCTGGCGCTGGTCGAAGGGACCGAGGCACGTCGCGCGCTGGCCGCGTGGTCGCGCCGCTTCGATGCGCTGCCGGCGAGGACCCGGGCGATCGCGTCCATCGAGAAGCCG
>CALMOR010000081.1:28041-49202 GCA_937872165.1 uncultured Burkholderiales bacterium
CCGGTATCTGCAGGCGCGCGGCTTCTCGATGGACGCGATCGCCCGGGTCCTCGCCGGCAAGGTGAGCATCGACGACTAGTGCGGGCGGCTCGTTCGGTGCGGCCTCTTCATTCGAATGCGTCCATCGTCGTCGGCGTGCGACGTCGTAGCTCGTTCGCCAACGTCGTCGCGGCCTCCGTCAACGAGCGCGCCCGCATGCGTCGGCTCGACACCCGCTTCCCGGTCAAGGACTCGCCGTGCTTCGTCGGACTCAACAAGAACGAGCCGGCGCTGAGGGCCGAGGTCAACCGCATCCTCGCGAAGTCGAAGAAGGACGGGCAGCTGAACGACATCGCGAAGAAGTGGCTGCAGGCGCCGCTGCCCGCGACGCTGCGACGGACGCGGCTTTTCCCGAACGGACCGCGCGTCGTCGGGCTCGACGACAACGAGCCCGCGCCGAGGGCCGACCTCGATCGCATCGTCGCGAGGTCGAAGAACGAGGGCCAGCCGAACGAGATCGCCCGGACGTGGCACCGCTGCCCGCGACCCGGTGACGCGCGCCTCGTTTCATCACGAGGCCTTCCCCGACGCCGCCTTCTCCAGCGCGTTCGTCCGCATCGCGTTCATCGACGATGCGTTCATCGACGTGCTCTTCCGCGACGTCGCCTTCGTCCGGGCAGCTCCCGCACCCCGCACGACGTGAGCTACCGCTTCGACTTCGCCGCGATCCTCGACTATCTGCCGCTGACCGGCCGCGGCATCCTCTTCACGCTCGCACTGACCGCGGTGGGCGCGGTCTTCGGCATCGCGATCGGCGTCGTCGGCTCGGTCTGCCGCGCATGGGCGTTGAAGCCCTTCGACCCCTCTTCGCGATCTACGTCGAGGCGATCCGCGACACGCCGTTCCTGGTCCAGCTCTTCTTCGTCCTCTTCGGTCTGCCGGCGCTCGGCGTCAAGCCCGACGACTGGCAGGCCGCGGCGCCGACGATGGTCGTCAACCTCGGCGCCTATTGCACGGAGATCGTCCGCTCCGGCGTGCAGGCCACGCCGCGCGGGCAGATCGAGGCCGCAGAGCGCGGGCGATGACGCGCGGCCAGATCTTCCGGCACGTGGTCCTGCGACCGGCCCTGCAGCGGGTGTGGCCATAAGGTCGGCATGGTGTTCAGCAGTTCAACGTCTTCCCGCATCTGTCGGCCGGCCGCAACGTGATGCTGGCGCCCAACATCGTCAGGAAGACGTCCACGGCCGAGTGCGAGAGCATCGCGCGCGAGATGCTCGGCAAGGTCGGGCTGGCCGAAAAGTTCGATGCCTTTCCCGACCAGTTGTCGGGCGGCCAGCAGCAGCGCGTCGCCATCGCGCGGGCGCTCGCCATGAAGCCGCGCGTGCTGTTGTGCGACGAGATCACGTCGGCGCTCGACCCCGAGCTCGTCAACGAGGTCCTCGGCGTGGTCCGCAATCTCGCGGCCGAAGGCATGACGCTCGTGATGGTCACGCACGAGATGCGCTTCGCACGCGAGGTCGGCGACAAGCTCGTCTTCATGCATCGCGGGCGCGTGCACGAGGTCGGCCCTCCGGCGACGCTGATGGCGAATCCGTCGACGCCCGAGCACGCAACTTCGTGAGCTCGGCGGCGCACTGAACCGGCCGTTCGTGCCGCATGCTTCGGCGATGGGCGAATCGACGGCAGCAGGCATCGCGCTCGATCGATGGATCGACGCGCACTTCGACGAGGAGGTCGCCTTCCTTCGCGAGATCGTGCGCGTGCCGACCGACACGCCGCCCGGCGACAACGCGCCGGCCGCCGAGCGTGCCGCCGCGCTGCTCGAAGGTCTCGGCTTCACGGTCGAGCGCCATGCGCCGCCCGTCGCCGCGGTCCGCGAGGCCGGCCTCGTGTCGATCGTCGACCTCGTCGTTCGGCATCGACTCGGCGACGGCGGTCCGGTGATCGCCCTCAACGCGCACGGCGACGTCGTGCCGCCCGGCGACGGATGGACGCATCCGCCCTATGCCGGCGAAGTAGTCGACGGCCGCCTGTACGCGCGCGGCGCCGCGGTCTCCAAGTCCGACTTCGCGACCTACGCGTTCGCGCTCCGCGCGCTGATCGCAAGCGGCCTCGCCCTCGAAGGGGCCGTCGAGCTGCACTTCACGTACGACGAGGAGGTCGGCGGCGGGCTCGGTCCCGCGTGGCTGCTCGCCGAGGGCATCGTGAAGCCCGACCTGGCGCTGTGCGCCGGCTTCTCGTACGCCATCGTCACCGCGCACAACGGCTGCCTGCAGCTCGCCGTCACCGTCAGGGGCCGCTCGGCGCACGCGGCGATGCCGGGGACCGGCGTCGACGCGATCCGGGCCGCGACCATCGTGCTGTCGGCGCTCTACGCCGAGGCCGCGACGCTGTCGACGCAGCGCTCGAAGGTCGACGGCATCGGGTCGCCGACCCTCAACGTCGGCCTCGTCGAAGGCGGCATCAACGTCAACGTCGTGCCCGACCGGATGACCATCAAGCTCGACCGTCGGATGACGCCCGAGGAAGACCCTGGCCGGGTCGAGACCGAGCTGCGCGCGCTGGTCGCGCGCGCGTTGCCGCGCGACGAAGGCCTCTCGGTCGAGGTCTCGACGCTGCTGCTCGCGCGGGCGATGAGGCCGGCGCCCGGCCACGAACGCCTCGTCGAGGCGCTGCAAAGCGCGTCGGCCGACGTGATGCCGCGGTCGATCGACGCGACCGGCTCGCCGCTCTACACCGATGCCCGGCACTACGCCGAGGCGGGCGTGCCGACCGTCCTGTACGGAGCCGGACCGCGATCGATCCTCGACGCGAACGCGAAGCGGGCCGACGAGCATCTGGTCCTCGACGACCTGCGCCTCGCGACGCGCGTCGTCGCCCGCACGCTGGCCGCGCTGCTGCAGCCCGCGGACGCGAGCCGGTCGGCCGGATCGCTGTGATAGATTCGCACCCGCAGCATTGAGCGCACCGCCGGTCCTGGCCTCGCCGACGATCGGGTGCATCCCCCCTCGCAGAAGACGGTTCGGTGCCTCGTGCCGGGCCTGCGTCCCGCCGTTCATCGATGCCGACCCGCCGCCACGTCCACACGCGAAACATCCGCGCCGAAGTCTTCGCGCGAGAAGACGGGTTGTGGGACGTCGAAGCCGAACTGGTGGACACGAAAGCCCGCGATTTCCGGCTTGCGACCGGCATCCGCGCCGCCGGCGAGCCGATCCATCACATGAAGCTCAGGATCACGATCGACACGTCGTTGACGCTGGTCGATGCCGAGGCGCGGTCGGTGCGTGTGCCGTATCCCGGCTCCTGCGAACTCATCGAGCCCGAGTATCGGCGGCTGATCGGCCTCAACCTGATGAAGAACTTCCGTCGCGAGGTGCGCGAGCGGCTCGGCGGTGTGGCCGGCTGTACCCACATGACGGAACTCACCGACATGCTCCCTACCGCGGCCATCCAGGCCTTCGCCGGCGAGGTGATCCGCACCCGCGACGACCCGTCCGACGATGCCGCGGCGCGCGCCGACGAAGCGGTCGAGACCAGGCCTTTCCAGCTCGACCGCTGCCACGCGCTGCGCAGCGACGGGCCCGCGGTCGCCGAGTTCTATCCGCGCTGGTACCGACCCGCGGCCGCCTTCCCTGCAGGATTTCCCAGAGACGCACCAACAGCCGAAACGAATATATGAAAATTCATGAATATCAGGGCAAGGACGTCCTCAAGAAATACGGCGTGACGGTGCCGCGCAGCATCCCCGCCTTCACCGTCGACGAAGCGGTCGCCGCGGCCGAGAAGCTGGGCGGCAAGGTGTGGGTCGTCAAGGCGCAGATCCATGCCGGCGGGCGCGGCAAGGGCGGCGGCGTCAAGGTCGCGAAGTCGCTCGACGAAGTGCGGCAGAAGGCGACCGAGATCCTCGGCATGCAGCTCGTCACGCACCAGACCTCGCCCGCGGGACAGAAGGTTCGACGGCTGCTGATCGAGGAAGGCGCCGACATCCGCAAGGAGCTCTACCTCGGCATGGTCACGGATCGGGCGACGCAGCGCGTCGCGCTGATGGCGTCGAGCGAAGGCGGCATGGACATCGAGGAAGTGGCCGAACACACGCCCGAGAAGATCCACAAGATCTTCGTCGAGCCGGCGACCGGTCTCACCGACGCGGACGCCGACGCCGTCGCCACGAAGATCGGCGTGCCCGACGCGTCGCTGCCGCAGGCCCGCGCGATCTTCCAGGCGCTCTACAAGGCCTACTGGGACACCGACGCCGCGCTGGCCGAGATCAACCCGCTGATCCTGACCGGCGACGGTCGGGTGATCGCACTCGACGCGAAGCTCAACTTCGACTCGAACGCGCTGTACCGTCATCCCGACATGGTCGCGCTGCGCGACCTCGACGAGGAGGATCCGGCCGAGATCGAGGCGTCGAAGTACGACCTCGCCTACATCTCGCTCGACGGCGACATCGGCTGCCTGGTCAACGGCGCGGGCCTCGCGATGGCGACGATGGACACCATCAAGCTGTTCGGCGGCGAGCCCGCCAACTTCCTCGACGTGGGTGGCGGCGCCACGACCGAGAAGGTGACCGAGGCGTTCAAGATCATGCTGAAGAATCCCGAGCTGAAGGCGATCCTCGTCAACATCTTCGGCGGCATCATGAAGTGCGACACGATCGCCGAGGGCGTCATCGCGGCGTCGCGCGCGCTGCAGCTGAAGGTGCCGCTGGTGGTCCGCATGAAAGGCACGAACGAGGAGCTCGGCCGCAAGATGCTGGCGGACTCGGGCCTGCCGATCATCTCGGCGGCGAACATGACCGAGGCGGGCGAGAAGGTGGTGGCGGCGGCGCGGGGAGGGTGAGGCAGGCGAGCGTCGCCTCGCCGCCTTCGGCGCCCCGGCGAATGTCGGGGTCGGAGTCCTCGGATCGAAGTGCCGGGCCTTCGCCTGCCTGCCGACGATCAGGCCGACGGCACGCTCCGCGCCGGCCCGACCGACGATCCCGTGCGGCGGGTCGACGGGCATCGAGCGGGGTTCGTCGACGGCCTCACGAAGCGATGTGGCTCGAAGCGTCCGCCTCGTGCGAGACGCCTGAATCGATCGTAGAGGCGATGGCGCGCGAAAGGCGGATCGAACGATGGCGTCGCGCCCGGAAGATCGATCCGATCCGAGAGGCGATCCGAGCGGGGACGATCTCTCGGAAGAATTGCCACCGTAGCGACGAACGCAATTTGGACCCCGGCCTTCGCCGGGGAGACGCAATCAGACTCCGGCGTTCGTATTCGCATGGAGACACGAGGCCAGGGAATCAAGGACATCATGAGCATCCTCATCGACAAGAACACCAAGGTCGTCACGCAGGGCATCACCGGCAAGACCGGCCAGTTCCACACGCGCATGTGCCGCGACTACGCGAACGGGAAGAACTGCTTCGTCGCGGGTGTCAATCCGAAGAAGGCGGGCGAGGACTTCGAGGGCATCCCGATCTTCGCATCGGTCGCCGAGGCGAAGAAGGAGACCGGCGTCACCGCGTCGGTGGTCTACGTGCCGCCTCCGGGAGCGGCCGCGGCCATCTGGGAAGCGGTCGAGGCCGACCTCGATCTCGTCATCTGCATCACCGAAGGCATCCCGGTCCGCGACATGGTCGAAGTGCGCGACCGCATGCGCCGCGAGAACCGCAAGACCGTGCTGCTCGGACCGAACTGCCCCGGCACCATCACGCCCGACGAGATCAAGATCGGCATCATGCCGGGCCACATCCACATGAAGGGCCGCATCGGCGTCGTGTCGCGCTCGGGCACGCTCACCTACGAGGCGGTCGGCCAGCTGACCGAGCTCGGGCTCGGGCAATCGAGCGCGGTCGGCATCGGCGGCGACCCGGTCAACGGTCTCAAGCACATCGACGTGATGAAGCTCTTCAACGACGACCCCGAGACCGACGCCGTGATCATGATCGGCGAGATCGGCGGCGGCGAAGAGGAAGAGGCGGCCGACTGGATCCGCGACAACATGAAGAAGCCGGTGGGCGGCATCATCGCCGGCGTCACCGCGCCCACCGGCAAGCGCATGGGTCATGCGGGCGCCATCATCTCGGGCGGCAAGGGCACGGCCCAGGAGAAGCTGTCGGTGATGGAGGCGTGCGGGATCAAGGTCACGCGCAACCCCGGCGAGATGGGCAAGCTGCTGAAGTCCGTCATCTGAGGCCGCCGACGCCGAGGCGGGCCGCGCGCGACGGGCGGCTCGCGGTCCTCCGCCGATGATCGACGAAGTCGTCGCCGTCCCGTTCTGGCTCGCGATCGCGAAGATCGTCTGGATCGACGTGCTGCTGTCCGGCGACAACGCGGTCGTCATCGCGCTCGCCGCGCGCAACCTGTCTCCGGACCGGCAGCGCAAGGCGGTGATCTACGGCAGCGCCGGTGCGATCGTGCTGCGGATCGTCCTGGTCTTCTTCGCGGTGACGCTGCTGAGCCTGCCCTGCGTCAAGCTGTTCGGCGCGGCGCTGCTCGTGTGGATCGGCGTGCAGTTGCTCAGGGGCGACGACAAGGACCGGAAGATCGACCCGGCGCGCAACCTCTTCGCGGCGGTCCGGACCATCCTCGTCGCGGACTTCGTGATGAGCCTCGACAACGTGCTCGCGGTCGCGGCGGTCGCGGAGACCGCACCGCCGTCCTCCCGGTTGCTGGTCCTCCTGCTCGGGCTCGGCATGACCATCCCGCTGATCATGTTCGGCAGCACGCTGCTGCTGAAGCTGATCGAACGATTCCCGCTGATCGTGACGGCCGGAGCGGCGCTGCTCGGCTTCGTCGCCGGCGAGATGGCGGCCGGCGATCCCGTCCTCGACGGCCTGGGCGACGAGTTCGACTGGCTCTCCACCGCCCTCGGCCTCGCGTTCGCCGCGATCGTGGTCGTCACCGGCACCTTCCTCGCGCGAAGGTCCTCGAGGGATGCGAGGTCGCGAGCAGGTCCGTGACACGGCGATCCATCGAGGAGCCGCATTGCGACGATCACCTCGGGCCGTCTAGGTACATGCTCGATTGACGCGGTTCGGAAGGCGCTGTCATGATCCACCGTCCGACTTCACGACTGCGCCTGCGTGGCCGCAGGTTCCGACGCATGATCGTCCTTCCGGTCACACTCCCGCTCGCGTGGCGCTTCGTCGATGCCGCCCCTCCGCTTTCCGTCGCATCGGCGCACGCGTGAGCGTCGACCCCATGCCGGTGTCCGCGGAGACCCTGCGCTATCGCTACGCACACGCGACGCATCGCTGGCTGGTCCGCGAGCAGAACGAGGACGCGGTCGCGATCGCGCCCGAGCACGGACTGGCCCTGATCGCCGACGGCATGGGCGGCTACAACGCGGGCGAGGTCGCGAGCGGCCTGGCGGTCGACTTCCTGCTGACGCACCTCGCCGACGACCTCGGCCAGCTCCGCCGACAGGACAGGTCGAACCGGGGTCGATCGGAACTGTCGGCGCAGCGCATGCTGCATGCCCTGCTGCGCGCACGCATCGACGGTGTCAACGAAGCCATCATCGATGCTGCCAATCGCGAGCCCACCTTCGAAGGCATGGGGACCACGCTGGCGATGCTGCTCTTCACGGACGACGCCGTGACCACGGTCCATCTGGGCGACTCCCGCATCTACCGCATGCGCGACGATGTCCTCAGTCTCCTCACTCGCGACCACTCGCTGCTGCAGGAGCAGATCGACGCGGGCGTCCTCACGCCCGGTGAGGCCCGGGCCTCGATCAACCGCAACTTCGTCACGCGCGCGCTCGGCGTCGACGTCGTCGCCGAGCCGGAGATCAACGAATACGACCTCAGGGCCGGCGACCTGTACCTGATCTGCTCCGACGGGCTGCCCGACATGCTCAGCGACGAACAGATCTTCGACCTGTTGCGCGGCGACGCGGACCAGGATCGGGACGACGACGACATCGACCGCGTCGTCGACGATCATGTCGTCGATGCGACGGTCCTCGAAGGAGTCGCCGGCAAACTGGTCGACGCGGCCAATGCGCTCGGTGGCCGTGATAACGTATCCGTCGTGCTCGCGAGCGTGGGTTGGGAGCGCGACGCGGGCGCCCGGGAAGACGACGCGCCGAACGATCTACAAGACAGCACCCGGCGGCAGGCTTGAGCGACATCGAGCGCTTCCCTCCGCATCAGCGGACTCGTGGCCGGGACACACTGCGGAGTGGCGGATGCCGAAGCTGATCCTTTCGATGGACGGACTCGTCCTCAAGGAGGTCGAGTTGACGAAGGAGCGGACCCTCATCGGTCGGCGTCCGCACAACGACATCGTCATCGACAATCTCGCCGTCAGCGGCGAGCACGCGGTGCTGATCACCATCCTCAACGACTCGTTCATCGAAGACCTCGGCAGCACCAACGGCACCACCGTCAACGGTCAGCCGATCAAGAAGCACTTCCTGCAACCGAACGACACCGTCGAGCTCGGCAAGTACAAGCTCAAGTTCGTCGCCGACGTCAAGGGCGGTGCCGGCGACTACGGGAAGATCGGCATCCGGCCCGAGGACTCCACGCGCAGCGGTAGCGCGTCGCGCAGCTTCTCGTCGACCTCGCCGGCGCAGAGCAGTTCGGTCGGCGCGACCGGCAGCGTCACCAACGCCACCACGGACCCGCACCGGCAGCCGCAGAACCGTTCGCGGATCGAGGCGGAAGCGGCCGCGAACGGGACCATGCCGATGCCGCGCTCGTCCGCCGCTCCGGCTCCCGCCGCCTCCAGCGCGGGGCCGGCCGCCACGATCCAGATCCTCAACGGACCGAATGCCGGCAAGGAGCTCATGTTGTCGAAGGCGCTGACGACATTAGGAAGGCCCGGCGTGCAGGTGGCGGTCATCACCCGTCGACAGCAGGGCTACTACATCACCCATGTCGAGGGCTCGTCGTTCCCGGTGGTCAACGGGAAGGCGCTCGGACTCGATGCGACCGCATTGACCAACCACGACATCATCGAGCTGTCGGGGACCAAGATGGAGTTCTTCTTCCGCTGATCGGCCCGCGCCGATTCGCGACCGAGCGACCATGAAACCAGCGACCGTCGAAGGCAGGCGTGCCGGACCGTCCGAGACGGCGGCGCGATCCGGCGAGCGCGCGGCCTCGGCGGACCTCGGTGCGCGCCTGCTGTTCTCGCGGAATCTCCAGCACGTCGCGACGCGCGTGCATGCGATGCAGACGGTCGACGACATCCTGCTCGATGCGGGCGCCGACATCCGCCGCGTGTTCAACGCCGAGCGCCTGCACATCTATGTCCTGAGCGACGACGGCCGCCTGCTGCATTCGAAGATGCGTGCGACCGACGGATCGGTCAGCGACTTCCGCCGGCCCATCAAGACCAACATCCTCGTCGGCGTCGTCGCGCAGACGCAGGTCGAGGTCAACCTGCGCGATGCGACCGACCCGGACGAACTCGCGGCAGTGCATCCCGACCTGCAGGTCACCGGCGCCTTCGGCATCGAGGCCGGCGAGTCGCCGCAGCAGGTGCTCGCGGCTCCGATCGTCTATCGCGGCAAGCGTGGCGCCGGCGCCGAGCTCCTCGGCGTCGCGCAGCTGATCAACAGCCGTACCGGCCAGCCGTTCGGAGCCGGCGACATGGAGGGCTTCCGCGAGCTGTGCGAGACGCTCGCCGTCGCCATCCGCAACCGTCGCAAGGAGGCCGACCTCGCGCTGTTGTCCGCGCGCCCGGTGCGGTCCAAGTACGACACCCTCGTCAGCGAGGGCCTCATCTCCGCCGAAGAGATCAAGCTCGCCGCCAACTCCGCGCGCCGCAAGGGCGTCGACATCGAAAGCATCCTGCTCGAGGACTTCCAGGTCGAGCGACGTGCCATCGGCAACGCGCTCGCGATTTTCTTCGACGTTCCGTACGAGCCCTTCAAGGCCGATCGTCCGAAGCCGCTCGATCTCGTCAAGCAGATCAAGCGCGACTACGCGCAGTCGGCGCAGTGGATCCCGGTCGAGGACGCGAGCGAGGGGCTGGTCGTCCTGACCACCGATCCCGAGCGCATCCAGTCCTCGCGGGTCGTGCTCAACATCTTCCCGCGCGCCTCGAAGGTCAGCTACCGGGTGACGACCGCCGACGAATTCGCGAGCACGCTCGACCAGTTCTTCGGCGAGGACTTCAGCGGTACCTCGGCCAGCATCTTCCTGCGCGAGAACGACGCCGACGGCAGCGAGTTCGAGGCCACCGACGAAGCCACGGCGGCCGCCGACAACGAGCTCGTCAAGTTCGTCAACAAGGTCATCGTCGACGCGTATCAGCAGGGCGCGTCGGACATCCACATCGAGCCCTATCCCGGCCGTCAGAAGACCGTGATCCGCTTCCGCAAGGACGGCACGCTGACGCCGTACGTCGAGGTGCCGCCGAGCTATCGCGCACCGTTGATCGCGCGTCTGAAGATCATGTGCGACCTCGACATCTCCGAGAAGCGGAAGCCGCAGGACGGGAAGATCAAGTTCAAGAAGTACGGGCCGCTCGACATCGAGCTGCGGGTCGCGACCATTCCGTCCGCAGGCGGCGTCGAGGACGTCGTGATGCGGATCCTGTCGGCCGGCAAGCCGCTGCCGATCGACCAGCTCGGGCTGACCTCGCACAACCACGCGCGTCTGAAGCCGGTCATCGCCAAGCCGTACGGCCTCTTCTTCGTCTGCGGCCCCACGGGCTCCGGGAAGACGACGACGCTGCACTCGATCCTCGGATTCCTCAACACGCCCGAGACCAAGATCTGGACCGCGGAGGACCCGGTCGAGATCACGCAGAAGGGTTTGCGGCAGGTGCAGGTCAATCGCAAGGCGGGTCTCGACTTCGCGACCGTGATGAAGTCCTTCCTGCGTGCCGACCCCGACATCATCATGGTCGGCGAGATGCGCGACAAGGAGACGGTCAGCATCGGCATCGAGGCCTCGCTGACCGGCCACCTCGTGCTGGCGACGCTGCACACGAACAGCGCGCCCGAGTCCATCACGCGACTGCTCGACATGGGCATGGACCCGTTCAACTTCGCGGATGCGCTGCTCGGCATCCTGGCGCAGCGACTCGCCAAGAAGCTGTGCAGCTGCAAGGAGGCCTACACGCCGGACTCGGCCGAGATCCGTTCCTTCGTGACCGAGTACGCCGAGGACCTGCAGCAGTTCCCGTCATGGCAGACCGAGCCGCAGGTCGAGGCGAAGCGTCTCTACGACGGCTGGGTCGCGCAATACGGCGTGGCCGGCAAGCTCGTCCTGCATCGAGCCAAGGGCTGCGAGCGTTGCGGCAACACCGGCTACAAGGGACGCGTCGGACTCCACGAGTTGATGGTCGGCAGCGACGCCATCAAGAAGAACATCCAGGAGCACGCCCGCGTCTCCGACCTGTTCGTGACCGCGATCGGCGAAGGGATGCGAACGCTGCGCATGGACGGCATGGAGAAGGTCCTCGGCGGCGTGACGGACCTGAAGCAGGTGCGGGCGGTGTGCGTGCGATAGACGCCGCGCTCGTCCTACGAAACCCTCGCTCGTCCCGACGACAGCCACCGTCTTCCTCTCAAGTATTCCAGCGGCTCGCCGAGACGGAAGGCATGCAGTTCGAACTGCAGATGCCAGTTGCGGAACGTTGCAACGACTCGACAAGGACCACCATCATGATTACTTCTCGCCAGCGCGAACGCGCGTCCGGTTTCACACTCATCGAACTGATGATCGTCGTCGCGATCATCGGCATCCTCGCGGCGATCGCGCTGCCGGCTTATCAGGACTACACCAAACGGGCAAAGCTGTCGGAGGTGATCCTCGCGGCGAGTGCCTGCAGGACCACGATCACGGAGGTCTATCAAAGCGCGTCGTCCAACCCTTTTCCCGGGGCCAACACCTTTGGCTGCGAAGTGTCGAGCGGGACGGGGTCCAAGTACGTTCTTTCGGTCGCGACTGACTCGGTTGGAAAGGTGACGGTGACCGCACGCAACATCGATTCCACAAATATCGACAACAAGGCGATCGACTTGGTCCCTTATATCGGCAGCGCGCTAGCCGCTGGGAGTAGCGACGCCGGGAAGGCGATCACTGCTTGGAAATGTGGCCCAGGGGCCTCCAACCCGATCCCGCCAAAATATTTGCCAGGCTCCTGCCGCGGCTGACACATCGAAATGGGGCCAACAAAATTCGGCCGGAAGTGACAAATCGCGTCGTGAACTGTCCGTATCCGTTGCCGTGCAGCGTTGTCGAAAAGGTTTTTGCACGGATAAGCGGTGGGTTGCGGCTCATCAGCGGTATGGCATACCGCTTGCTTTGCGACCATTGAAGTCGGCCGTCCCCCTCAATCTGGAGAATTTCATGAGCAAGATGCAAAAGGGTTTCACGTTGATCGAGTTGATGATCGTCGTCGCGATCATCGGCATCCTGGCTGCCATCGCGCTTCCGGCATACCAGGACTACACCAAGCGCGCGAAGATGTCCGAGGCCATCCTGGCAGCGAGCGCTTGTCGCACGACCATCACCGAGGTCTATCAGTCGGCAAGCGCTAGCTCGTTTCCCGCGGCCAACCAATGGGGTTGTGAGATCTCTAGTGGCTCCGGGTCGAAGTACGTGACCTCGGTCGTCACGACGAACACGGGCCTCATCACGGTCAAGGTTCAGGGCATCGACAGCGCGAATATCGATAACAAGGGTATTGATCTCGTTCCGTACATCGCAGGCGCAGTCGCCACGGGCTCAACCCAAGCGGGCCAGTCAATCCAGGAATGGCGTTGCGGACCAAGCACCCAGATCACGGGCGTACCTGCCAAATATCTGCCCGGCTCCTGCCGAGGCTGATGTATCGCGCATTCATTGCAGCATAGAAGGCCCCGCGTAAGCGGGGCTTTTCATTTATCGCGTCAATGAGCACCAACGTGAATACGTTTCTTCGTCCATTCATCGGTCCGGCAGGTCGATCGGCATTCGTCGGCTCGGTCAGCACCACGACGATCGCCACAGGGGTCCTGTGCGGAGGTTTCGCCGTCTCCTGGCTTCTGCCCTATCACACATTTCCGTTTTGGGCGTTCTATAACGACTACCTGAGCGTGATCTCGGTCGTGCTGGCCTTGTTCATCTTCTATTCGAAAAACCGAGTCAGGGCCGAGATACCGTCCCCTTCCTATGTTCCATGCGCCCTTGCCGTGATCGTGGGAATCGATGCATTGACAGGACGTATGCCGGCGCCCTGGGACGCCTTTATTCCCATCGGCTACCTGGTCTGCGCAGCCAGCGCTATCGTTCTCGCCGTGAACATCGCGCGCTGCGAGGCCGGTGACGTGGCTCTGCGAAGGTCTTATCGATATCTTTCGTTCGCAATAGTACTCGCCGGAATCTGCAGCGCGCTTATCACTTACTTCCAATATTTCCGGGTCGACGACCTCCTGGGAGACTGGAGCGTTGGAATGGGAAACGGCAGCGACGCCCTTCGCCCATTCGGCAATCTCGGTCAGCCAAATCAATTGGCTCTGATTCTTTGCTGGTCGTTGGCCGGCTTGTGGTGGCTATTCCAGATCGGTGACCTCGGCGGAAAGGTCACGATCTTTCTGTCAACCCTCCTGCTCGCCAGTCTCGCGCTGACCCAGTCGAAGATAGCTTGGTTGATCATCCCGCTTCTCGGTGCAATTGTCGTGTTGAGCAATCGCCGTCCCGACATTCGGAAGGCATCTCCGCTCGTTGTCATCTTGCTCATAGCGGTTTTCTGCGGATTTGTCTGGGAATTACCTGCTCTGACGCAGCTCAGCGGCACTCCAACGGAAGCAATCGGCAAACGATTGGAGACCAATGGCGTCCGCTCGGTGATGATCCTCGAGGGCTTCTACATCGGGCTCCAACACCCCTGGCTCGGCGTGGGTTGGTCTTCATATGGCCGGAATCAGGTGCTCGTCGCTCCGTTGTTCGGTGAAACGCAATACGCAATGCATTCTCATAACATCGTGGCCAATTTCGCTGCCGAGCTGGGTATTCCGATCACTATCTTATTGATCGCGGTGACATTCATTTGGTTTTATCGCCGCTATATCGCCGTTAGGTGTAGTCCTCGTGCGGTGTTCGCCCTGATGGTCTTCGTGGCCGTCGGGGTCCACAGCATGGTCGAATTTCCCCTCTGGTATGCCTATGTCCTCCTTCCGGTAGCGTTTCTGACAGGTCTCGTAGAAGCCGAGGTCAAAAACGCGCCACGCCTGTCTTTGAACCGTAATGCGGTCGTAGTGACGTGCATTGTGGGAAGCTTCGTGATGGTTGTCGTCTCACACGACTACCGCGATGTCGTTCAAGGCTTCCGCGCGCTGGGTTACCAACGTCTTGGCTGGAACTATTACGGAGGATCGACGAAGGCGCCGCCCTTCACCGTATTTCCGCTTTACTACCGCTATTTTGAGTTCGCCAATGTGCATCCTACGGTTGGTATGCCCGCGGAGGATATTGCACGCTACGAAGCCGTCAAGGAACGTTTCGGTTATGCGCCGGTGCTAATGCGGATGGCGACCATCTATGCGCTCAATGGCCGGCAGGCCGACGCTGTTACGACGATGATGGCTCTGCGTCGACTTTATGCGCAGCGCTACGCAGAAGCTTATGCCAGCTGGCAAACCATGGGCAAGGAGTATCCAGAGGTTCTGGGTGCGGTCTACGGTCGATTGCCCCCTCCTTGAGTCGAGCCGGATCGGCAGACGTCTGCGGCTTGCCAACTCCCCGACTTCCCACCCCGCTTCTCGACCAGCCGCACGTCTCCGATCACCATCCCCCGGTCCACCGCCTTGCACATGTCGTACACGGTCAGCAGTCCCACCTGCACGGCGGTCAGCGCTTCCATCTCGACGCCGGTCTGACCGGTGCAGCCGACCGTCGCCGTGCAATGGACGGACGAGCCGGTCTCGTCGATCGAGAGCTCCACCGCGATCTTCGTGATCGCGACCGGATGACAGAGCGGAATGAGCTCGCTCGTCCGCTTGGCCCCCTGGATCGCCGCGATGCGGGCGACGCCCAGCACGTCGCCCTTCTTCGCGGTCCCCGATGCGATCAGCGCGAGCGTCCCGGGTCGCATCGTGATGCGGCCGCTCGCGACCGCGACGCGTCGCGTGATCGCCTTGTCGCCGACGTCGACCATGTGTGCGTCGCCGGCCGCGTCGAAGTGCGTGAGGCCGTTCGTCGCTTCCGTCGCCCGCCCGGCTTCGGTCGCGTCCATCGCTGCCTCCGCGTCGTCGCTCATCGGACTCTTCGCGTCGTCGCTCGTCCGACGCTGCGCGTCGTCACTCGACGGACGCTTCGCATCGCGCTCATCGCCGCGTGTCCACGTCGATGCGCAACGCCAGCGAAGGTTTCGGCTCGAAGCCGAATTGCAATGGAACCTGATGCGACGCGATGCGGTGCAGCGGCAGTCGCAGCGCGCTCGCGTCGCCGCGCGTCCAGTGGAGCGAAGCCGGCTTCGCGGGCGCCATCGCGCCGTGATCGGTCACCGACATCCGCGTGATCGCGTCGTCGTCGAGCACGGCGCCCTCGTCGTCCCTCAACAGCTCGGCGACCAGCGCCGTGTCGTGATCGTGGATCACGCCCACGGTCGGCTCGCCCGTCGCCGAGCGCGCCTGCATCAGGAAGCGACCCTGGTCGTCCAGCCACACCGCCGACGGGACCATGGTCGCGCCGGTGTGCGCGACGAGGTCCCACTGGCCCGTCGCCCGCGGTAGCAGGCGCCACACGAACGGCGTGTATTCGAGTTCGACGAAGACCCGCTGCGGGCCGTTCTGGAAGATCCAGTAGCGACCGGAGGAGAAGTAGTTGCGGCTGATGAACGCGTTCATCGCCGCGTGCGTGATCGGCAGGCGCGGGCCGGCCTTCGCTTCGCCGACACGCCATCGACCGCGGGCATCGAGCGCTAGCCATCCGGTGCAGTCCGGAACGTCGGGCCACTTCGCGAGCGCCTGTTTGACCAGCTCATCCATGCAATTGTCCTCGTGGGCGGGGGAACGACGGCCGCGAGCGGCCTCGGTCGGGCCGCTTCGGGATGTCGTGAGGCGGATGATAACGACGGCTCGCCGTCATGCGGACGCCACATTCGTCGACGCGGTGCTTCGGCCGAGATGCCGCTCGACGAAGCCCACGACGCGTCGAGGCATCCACGCGGCTCCGTCCGGACCGGCATCGAGGAAGCCCACGTGGCCGCCGTGTTCGGGAAATTCCAGCGTGACCGCGTCCGACACGTCGTGGCGTGAAGGCAGGGCATCCGCGGGAAGGAAGGGATCGTTGCGGGCGTTCAGGATCAGCGTCGGCACTGCGATCCGCGCGAGCAGCGGCTTGCTCGACGCCCGCAGCCAGTAGTCGTCGGTGTCGCGGTAGCCGTGCAGCGGCGCTGTGACGACGTCATCGAACGCATGCAGGTCGCGCGCCGCCTCCATGCGCGCGCGGTCGAAGAGGCCGGCGTGTCGATCGAGCTTCGCGCGGCTCTTGGCCTTCAGCGTCCGCAGGAACATCTTCGCGTACACGCGGTTGAAGCCGCGACCGAGGCTCGCACCGCCGGCCGTGAGGTCCATCGGGGCCGAGACCGCGGCCGCGACGGCGACCAGCGATCGCGCGTCGTCGCCGCGTTCGCCCAGCCACTTCAGCAGCATGTTGCCGCCGAGCGAGATGCCGACCACGCAGAGCGGCGACGCCGGCCGGCCGGCGTGGACCCTGCGGACGATCCAGTCGACTTCGTCGCTGTCTCCGGAGTGATAGAAGCGGGGCAGGTCGTTCGAGGTCCCGCCGCATCCGCGGAAGTGGGGCGCGACGCCCCGCCATCCGCGCGCGACGGCTTCGGCCATCAGGCCGAGCACGTAGCGGCTCTGCGCGCTGCCCTCGAGTCCATGGAAGACGATCAGCGTGGGAGCGCGCCGGTCCGCATCGGCCGGTGTGCGGTCGACATCGATGAAGTCGCCGTCCGGGGTGTCCCAGCGCTCGCGCGCGTAGGCGACGCGGGGCCGCGATGCGAACAGCGCCGGCACGATCGTCTGCAGATGCGCGCCCGGCAACCACGACGGGGAACGGAACAAGGCGCGGCGACGAAGCCTAGTGCAGCGTGCCGCTGGTCGGCGTCGGCATCGACGCGCCGGTGTCCTGCGGCGTCACCGACGCGTGATGCAGCACCATGCGCCACCCCTGCGCGCCCTTCTGGAAGACGTGGGTGACGAGCATGTTGATCGCCACCGGCTGCGAGGTCTGCTGCGCGCCGGCCGGCAGCCCCTCGGTCTTGACGAAGGCCATCACGCGCGACAGCACGCTGTGGACCGACATCAGCGATCCCTGCATCACCTGCGGGTCCGACGGCCGGACCGAGATCGAGCCGTTCGAGAGGATCTCGCGCCACGATGCGGAGATCGCGCGATGACCCGTCAGTCGCGGACCGCCCGGATGGATGCAGACGATGTCCTCGTCCTCGGACCACACCTCCATCAACGCTTCGACGTCGCCCGCTTCCAGCGCCTCGTAGAACGCGGTCTCGACCGCTTCGGGCGTGGCGTGGAGGCTCTTGAGTTTGACCATGGAGGCAGGATCGATCGCACGCCGCAGACCGCCGACGAGCGGAGGCTGATCAGGAAGGGGACGTATTCTGCAACGAATCGAACACCTGTTGGGGTGCGATGCCGACGAGGCAGTTCAGATGCCCGAGCGGGCAGGTGCGCTCGAAGCAGGGACTGCAGTCGAGATGCAGCCACAGCGTCCGCGCGAGCGGCGACAGCGGCGGCGTGTGCCTGGGGTCGCTCGATCCGAAGAGCGCGACCTGAGGCCGGCTCAACGCGGCCGCCGCGTGCATGAGTCCCGAGTCGTTGCTGACCACCGAGGCCGACGTCGCGATCAGTGCGATCGCCTCCGCGAGGTCGGTCGAGCCGCAGAGGGCGTGAACGCGCGCCGTCGCGCCGGCGAGGTCCGCGACGATGGCCTCGCCGATCGCGCGGTCGCCGTTGCCGCCGAGCAGCAGCACGCGCGCATCGGCGCGCGAAGCGAGGATTTCGCGCGCCAGCGACGCGAAGTGCGACGCCGGCCAGCGCTTCGCGGGACCGTATTCGGCGCCGGGGCAGAGCGCGATCAGTTCGGTGTCGCGGCCGAGGCCGAAGCGTTCGCGGGCATCGAGCATCGATGCGGCGTCGACGACGAGACGCGGCAGCGGCAGCGGCAGCGCGACGTCGACGCCGACCATGCCGGCGAGCGCCGCGTAACGCGCGCTCATCGCGAGCGCCGGGTCCGGTCCCGCGGCGCGTCGGTCGAGGAGTCCGTAGCGGACTTCGCCGCGATAGCCGATGCGTCGCGGAACGCGCGCGAGCCACGGGATCAACGCCGACTTGAAGCTGTTGGGCAGCACGAAGGCGCGATCGAAGCCTTCGGCGCGCACGGCCCGCGCCAGCGCCCGTCGCGCCTTCCATTGCAACGCGCCGTGCGCGAGGTCGGTCGCGATCACGTGATCCACCTCGGGCATCGCCTCGAGCACCGGCGCGACCCAGTGCGGCGCGAGGCAGACGATTCGTTGTGCGGGATCGGCCCGCGCGAGCAGCGTCAGCAACGGCTGCGCCATCAACGCGTCGCCGATCCAGTTCGGCGCGACGACCAGCGTCTTCACGGACGCGTCTTCATGGCCGGTGGTCGCTCGATCGAGGAGCGGCGGGAGCTCTCCTCGTGTCGGTTCGGCGCGCCGTGTCGCGTCGCGAAGACGTCAATGCGCCTTGACGACGGTGCCCGGCTTCAACCGATAACGCGTGCCGCAGTACGGACACATGGCCTGCCCGGTCGGCACCACGTCGAGGAAGACGCGCGGATGATGATTCCACAACGCCATGCGCGGATTGGGACAGAAGGCGGGAAGGTCCTTGCCGTCGAGTTCGACGTGCGAGGCCTCGGGGTTGCCGATGTCGCTGCTCATGCTGTTCTCCAGGACCGCTTCAGACCTTCGCGAGCCACTTCGCGTACTGCGGGCTCTTCCCGTTGACGATGTCGAAGAAGGCGCTCTGCAGCTTCTCCGTGATCGGGCCGCGGGTTCCCGTCCCGATGGGGCGACCGTCGAGTTCGCGGATCGGCGTGACCTCGGCCGCGGTACCGGTGAAGAAGGCCTCGTCGGCGATGTAGAACTCGTCGCGGGTGATGCGCTTCTCGGTCAGCGGGATGCCGAACTCCTCGGCCAGCGTCAGGATGGTCTGGCGCGTGATGCCGTCGAGCGCGCCGCCCGAGAGGTCGGGGGTGAAGAGCTTGCCGTCGATCACGAGGAACACGTTCTCGCCCGAGCCCTGGCAGACATAACCCTCGGGATCCATCAGCATGGCCTCCTCGTAGCCGTCGTTGGTGGCTTCCTGGTTCGCGAGGATCGACACCGTGTAGTTGCCGACGGCCTTGGCCTTGCACATCGTGATGTTGGAATGATGGTGCGTGAACGACGAGGTCTTCACGCGGATGCCCTTCCTGATGCCGTCCTCGCCGAGATACGCGCCCCAGGGCCACGCGGCGATCGCGACGTGGACCGTGTTGCCCTTCGCGGCGACGCCCATCTTGTCGGAGCCGATGAACACCAGCGGCCTCAGGTAGCAGCTCTCGAGCTGGTTCGCCCGGACGACTTCCTTCTGCGCCTCGACCAGCGTGGCATGGTCGAACGGCACCTTCAACTGGAAGATTTTGGCGCTGTTGAGCAGGCGCTTGGTGTGATCCTCCAGGCGGAAGATGGCTGTCGAGCCGTCGGCCTGCTTGTAGGCGCGGACCCCTTCGAAGACGCCCATCCCGTAGTGCAGCGTGTGGGTCAGCACGTGGACCGTCGCATCGCGCCAGTCGATCAGCTTGCCGTCCTTCCAGATGAAGCCGTCACGGTCGGCCATCGACATCGTCGTTCTCCTAGCGGGTGTGCGGGCGGTCCGGCGCGGCATTCGATGTATCGACGCCGGCGGAAGAGCCGCGCATTTTACCTGCGCCCGGGATCTCGACGCGGCGCGCCGCCGAGGCCGCCGCGACGACGCGACCGCGGAGACGCCGCGAGGGCAGGACGGCACGACGACCCCGACAGCTGCGACGGGGGGACGACCGCGACGGCGAGGGGATGCCGCCGCGGCGCGGCGACGATCGCGAGACGCGGGGCGCCGACGGCGTCGCGGCCCGCGTCAGATGTCCTTCGCGCTGTCGCCGCCGGTGACCTCGTACTCGGCGCCGGTGACCATCGCCGCCGCGTCGCTCGCGAGGAAGACCGCGACCGGCGCGATGTCCTCCGGCTGCAGCCAGCCGACCTGCATCGGCACGGTGGGCTTGCGCTCGTCCCAGGCCTGCTGCGGCGTCGGATGCTCGGGCGGCGGATGGCCCTGCTCGGCGAAGCTCTCGGTCAGCCGCTTCTCGTAGCGCGTCAACGGCGTGTCGACGAGGCCGGGGATCACCGCGTTGACCGTGATGTTGTACTTGCCCAGCTCGAGCGCCGCCGACTTCATCAGGCCGATGATGGCCCACTTCGACGCCGAGTAGCTCGACCCGTCCTTGGTGCCGTGCTTGCCCTGCATCGACGACAGGACGATCAGCCGTCCCTTGCCGCGCGGGACCATCTTCGGCGCGAACGCGCGGATGGTGTTCGCGGTGCCGTTGACGTTGTTGTCGATGACGTCGTTCCAGTCGCTGTCGGCCATCTCGAGCAGCGGCTTCCATCGCTGGATCGCCGCGTCGGCGACGACGATGTCGATCTTTCCGTAGTCGCGATCGATGCGGTCGGCCGCGGCGCGCAGCTGGTCGATGCGCCGGATGTCCGCCTTGATCGCTTCGCCGCGGCGTCCGAAGGCCTCGATCTGGCGGACTGTCTCGGCGAGGTCCTCCGGGGTGGCCGGAGCCGCATCGGACGCGGGGCTGACAAAGCCGGCGATGTCGATGACGACGACGTCAGCGCCGTTGGCGGCGTATTCGAGCGCGATGGCCCGGCCGATCCCGCGCGCGCCGCCGGTCACCACCGCGACCTTGCCGTCGAGCGCGGAGCCGCGGCCCTTGCGGATCTCGCCGGCGGTCCGGTCGGACGGTGGCTTCGGCATCGCGCCGCCGTTCACGGTCGCCGGAGCGCTGTCGAAGGTGGCGGCGGCCGCGCCGCGCGCGACCATCGCACCGGCCATCAGGCCAGCGCCGACCAGCACGCTGCGTCGACCCGCCTGCGGTTCTTCGGTATCGACCGACTCGAGGCGTTCGATCTCGATGGGGTTCTGCATGGAAGTCTCCTCGGATG
>CALMOR010000081.1:49212-59101 GCA_937872165.1 uncultured Burkholderiales bacterium
CACGTGACGAGAGCCGTTGTCGCGCCGCCTTACCCTCGCCCGACTCGGACCGGCACCCGATCGCATCGAGTCCCCGTCTGATCCCGCGCCGGCAGCCGCGCAGCGCCCGACGGACCACGAGCTCGAGCCCCGATGAGACCGCGTCGACCGCGCAGACCTTCACGTCGACGAAGCCGAGCGGCAGCGCGCTTTCGCGAATCGCGTCCTCGTCGACCGCGGTGGGCATCTTCGATGCCTTCTTCGGCCACGAGACCCAGACGATCGCGTCCTCGCGAAGGGCCGCGCGGCAGTGCCTCGACGCGTCGTCGAGCGTCGCGCGCTCGGCCGTGAAGAGATGCACGAGATCGACCTCCCGATCGATCGTCGAGACGAAGCGGACGTCCGGCGGCAGCGGCTCGAGCGATGCGCGATAGCCGAGCGGTTCGCCGACGACGACGGTCGCGCCGGTGGCGATGCCGAGCTTCTCCGCGAGCTTTCGCGAATCACCGGCCACGACTCAGGCCTTGCTGTCGCCGTCCAGCGAATGGTCGAAGTCGTAGTAGTGCTCGCCCTGCTCGATCCGGATCACGAGCCGGCCCGACAGGCCGACCAGTTCGTCGGTGCCGGAGTCGGGAACGACGGTGACCGAAAGCGTCGGCGTGCCGCGGTCCATGGTGCCCGAGTGTTGCAGGAAGAACGAGCCATGGCGGCCCTTCAAGGATCCACGCACGTGCTCCATCGCGACGTAGCCGGCGGATCCCACCGTCGACGTCATCGCGGCGAACATCTCGCCGACGCCGGTCGCCTCGAGGTCGCCGTGATAGCGCTTGTCGAGCGTCATGCGCCCGATGCCCGAGTCCGTCGCGGCTTCGTGCATCGCCGCCTTGACCATCGTCACGTCGAAGGTGCCGGTGCTGTGTTCGGTCATGGAGGATCCTCGTCGAAGAGAAGGAATTCTAATCGGTGGCGTTCCGCTCTCCCTCGGTCCGGCGAAGGCGGCGACGGCGACTTCGGAGCGAGGCGCGGACGGCCGCGACGGCGCTGCGCTCGTCGACGACGACGTTCATCCGTGAACGACGACGCTCGACCTCGCCACCCGCGTGGGTCGCGTGCACCGCGATGAATGCGCAGCCGCGGTGCGACCGCGGCGGCCCGAGCCCGCGGCCCCGCGCAGTGCCTGCGACACGAGATCCGGACTCCTGGCACGGCATCTGCGTATGCCGTTCCCGCTCCAGCTTCGCAGCAACCCGGAGTCGCTCATGTCCGACGTCGTCCTTCCAGCTTCTTCGATCGAAGCCGTCGCTCCGGCGAACGGTCGACGCCGCTTTCTCGCCGCGGGCGGCGCGGTGCTCGCCGCTCTGGGTACGCCGGCCGGGGTCGGGGCCCAGGCGTCGCCGAGGATCCGCATCGGCTTCTGGCCGGTCGCGTCGGCGCTGCCGTTCTTCGTCGCGATCGAGAAGGGCTGGTTCAAGGATGCGGGACTCGACGTCGAGCCGCTCAAGTTCGCGAGCGCCCAGCAGGTCATGGAGGCGATGCTGTCCGGTCGCGCCGAAGGCAGCGCCAACGGGACGGCCTCGGCGGTCCTCGCGATCGGCGAGATCGCACAGCCTGGCCTCTTCAAGATCTTCTGCACCAACCCCACCAACGCGAAGTACGTGCTCGACGAGTTCATCGTCGCGAAGGACAGCCCGATCAGGTCGCTCGCCGAACTGAAGGGCAGGCGCGTCGCATCGGGTCCGGGCATCCAGAACGTCACGCTCGCCAAGGTCATGCTCGAGCGCGCGGGCGCGGGACCGATGGCGGTCACCGAGCTGCCGATCGGGCAGCACGTCGCGTCCATCGCCGCCGGCCAGGTCGACGCGGCCTACACGCTGGAGCCGACCGGCACCGTCGGTCGCCTCAACGGCAGCACGCGCACGCTCGAGGTCGGCGTCGTCGCGAAGTACGTCCTCGGCGACCCGATGGCGCCCTGGCACGGTGGCTCCGCGAGCCTGACGAGCGACTTCCTGTCGAAGCACGGCGACGTCGCGAAGAAGTACATGGCCGCGTACCGGAAGGGCGTCGATCTCGTCAAGCAGAAGCCCGACGAGGCGCGCCCTTTCCTCAAGGGCTATACCGCGATCGAAGGACCGCTCACGTCCGAGGTGCCGATGTCCGACTACCTGTTCTCCACCGACTTCAAGCCGGCCGACGTCGCGTACTTCCAGAAGTTCTACGACCTGTTCACCGACAAGGGCGTCTTCGAGCGCAAGGTCGACGTCGGCGGACTGCTCTACAAGGCGTGACACGATGGCTCCCACCAGCGATGCGTCGACCGTCGATGCAGCGGTCGCCGATGCGGAGGCCGACCGTGCGATGGCCGGCCGGGCTCCGACCCTCGATGCGATGTCCGGCGAGCCGAACCCCGCCGCCGTGCGCCGCCCGTGGGAAGCGCCGGTACCGGACGAGACGGCGACCGTGCCGCGTGTTCCGCTTCGCGACCGGCTGCTGCCGGTCATCGGACCCGTGGTCCTCTTCATCGTGTGGGATCTGGTGGTCCGCTTCGGACTCATCAAGGCGATCCTGCTGCCGACGCCGTGGAACACGTTGCAGGCCCTCGTCGCGGGACTCGCGGGCGGGCCGCTCATGGCCGACTTCGTCGTCACCGTCGGCCGCACCCTCGAGTCCTTCGTCATCGCTGCGCTGATCGGCGTGCCGCTCGGCGTGCTGCTCGGGTCGAACGAGAAGGCCTATCGATCGGTCGAGTTCCTGATCGACTTCTTCCGCTCGACGCCGTCGTCGGCGCTGATCCCGCTGTTCCTGCTGATCTTCGGCGTGTCCGACGTCAACAAGGTCGCGATCGCGGCCTTCGGCGCGCTGCTGATCGTGCTGTTCAACAGCGCGTACGGCGTCATCAACGCGCGGAAGCAGCGCGTGATGGCGGCCCGCGTGATGGGCGCGTCGCGCTGGCAGATCTTCAAGGACGTGCTGATCTGGGAGAGCCTGCAACCGACCTTCGTCGGCCTGCGCTCGGCCGTGTCGATGGCGCTCGTCATCGTCATCGTGGCCGAGATGTTCATCGGCTCCGACACCGGCCTCGGCCATCGCATCATCGATGCGCAGCAGGTGCTCAACGTCAGGAGCATGTACGCGGCGATCCTCGCGGCCGGCGCGCTCGGCTACGCGCTCAACGTGCTGTTCCTCGTCGCCGAGCGGCGCATCGTGCACTGGAGCGGACGATGAGCGCGGTGACGATGCCGTCGACGCCGGCCGCCTTCGTCCCCGGCCCGGCCGGCACCCACAACACGATCCGGGGACTGACGAAGCACTTCGCCGGCTGGCCGCTCTACGAACGCTTCGACCTCGACATCCCGAAGCACCGCATCGTCTCGGTGTTCGGCCCCAACGGCTGCGGCAAGTCGACGCTGATCAACATGATCGCGGGCCTCGTGCCGATCGACGCCGGCGAGATCCTCTTCGACGGCAAGTCGCTCGCGGACACGAAGATCGGCTACGTCTTCCAGAACTATCGCGAGGCGCTGCTGCCGTGGCGCCGCACGATCGACAACATCCGCTATCCGCTCGAGCTCGAGGGGATGAGGAAGGGCGACATCGAGACGCGCATCGGCGAGCTCGAGGAATCGTTCGGCGTCGGGTTCGACCTGAAGCGTTACCCCTACGAGCTGTCGGGCGGCCAGCAGCAGACCGCGTCGATCATGCGCGCGCTGGCGCCGAAGCCAGAGGTCGTCTTCCTCGACGAGCCGTTCTCGGCGCTCGACTTCGAGATGACGCTGTTCATCCGCGAGAAGCTGCAGGAGGTCTTCGTGGCGACCGGCACGACGATGATGCTGGTCTCGCACGACCTCGAGGAGGCGGTCTACCTGGCCGACGAGGTGCTGCTGCTGACCAAGCGGCCCACGCGCGTCGCGGAGATCCTCGCGTACGACGACCCGCGGCCGCGCACCGTCGATACACTGTCGGCCCCGAGCTTCGTCGCGACGAAGAAGCGGTCGATGGAAATCTTCCAGCGCGAGGTCCGCCGCTGAGCGAGGACGAGAACGACATGAATGCCGATCAACGCGCCGCCTACGTCGATGCCGCGGCCAACGCGCTCGCTCTGTCGATCGGGCCGTATCGCGACGGCGTGCTGCGCTACTTCGCGCTCGCCGAGCAGATGAACGCGCTCGTCGATGCCTATCCGCTCGGCGTGCACGACGAGTCCGGCGAGGTCTTCGTGCCGGTCGAGCCGGGTCCTCGTTGAGCGATCCCACCGCGTTGCTGGCCGGTCCGGGCCATGCGATCACGGAGGCGATCCGCGACGGGTCGACGAGCGTCGCCGCGATGGTCGGCGCCAGCCTCGCTGCCGTCGCGGCCACGCATACGTCGATCAACGCCTATACCGAGGTGCTCTCGCAACGCGCCATGGCGCGGGCCGCGACGCTGGACCGCGAAGGCGATCGTTCGCTGCCGCTGTTCGGCGTGCCGTTCGCCGCCAAGAACCTGTTCGACATCGATGGCCTGGTGACGATCGCGGGCTCGAAGATCGAGCGCGACGCGGCGCCCGCGACCCGCGACGCGATCCTCGTCGAGCGCATGGAAGCCGCCGGCGCGGTGCTGGTCGGCGCGCTCAACATGGACGAGTACGCGTACGGCTTCACGACCGAGAACTCGCACTACGGACCCGGGCGCAATCCGCACGACACGAGCCGCATCGTCGGCGGCTCTTCGGGCGGCTCGGGCGCCGCGGTCGCGGCCGGCACGGTGTCGATCGCGCTCGCGTCGGACACCAACGGATCGATCCGCGTGCCCGCGTCGCTGTGCGGCCTCTTCGGACTGAAGCCCACTTTCGGCAGGCTCACGCGACGCGGCAGCTATCCGTTCGTCGCGAGCCTCGACCATCTCGGCCCGCTCGCTCGTAGCGTCCGCGACCTCGCGCTCGCCTACGACGCGATGCAGGGTCCGGACCCGCTCGATCCGGCGTGCGCGCGACGAGCGGTCGAACCGGTGACGCCGATGCTCGACGGCGGCATCGACGGTCTTCGCATCGCGCTGCTCGGCGGCTGGTTCGACGCGCAGTCGGGCGACGACGCGAGAGCTGCGCTCGCCGTCGCGGCCGATGCGCTCGGCGTCCGCGCGACGGTCGAGTTCGTCGACGCCGAGGCCGCGCGCGCCGCGGCCTTCGTCGTCACCAACGCGCAGGGCGCCGCGCTGCACCTGCCCGATCTGCGCACGCGGGCAAAGGATTTCGAGCCGCTGTCGCGCGACCGCTTCCTCGCCGGTGCGTTGATCCCGGCCGCGTGGGTCGTGCGTGCGCAACGCGTGCGTCGCAAGGCGGCCGAGACCGCCGCGCGTCTCTTCGCCGACTGGGACGTGCTGCTCGCGCCGGCCACGCCGTGCGCCGCGCCGCCGATCGGCACCGAATGGATCGAGATCGACGGTCGACGGGTCGCCTCGCGGCCCCACCTCGGCGTGCTGACTCAGCCGTTGTCCGCGATCGGACTGCCGGTCTGCGTCGCACCGGTGTTCGGTCGCACGACCGGCGCCGACGCACATCTGCCGATCGGCGTGCAGATCGTCGCGGCCCCGTGGCGCGAGGACCTCGCGTTGCGCGTCGCTCGGACGCTCGAACGCGAGGGCGTCGCGACCGCACCGATCGGCCGCGCGGCGGGAGCATGACCCCACTGCCCGCGATCGACGACCCGGCGGTCCTCGCCGAAGTCGAGGCGGCCTTCGATCGCTACGAGCGGGCGCTCGTGACGAACGACGTCGCGGTGCTCGACGAGCTGTTCTGGAAGTCGCCGACGACGTTGCGCTACGGCGCCACCGAGAACCTCTACGGCTACGACGAGATCGCGGCCTTCCGCGCCGCACGCCCATCGGCCGGCCTCGCGCGGACCGTGACGCGCCGCGTGATCACGAGCTACGGACCGTCGAGCGCGACGGCCAACATCGAGTTCGTGCGCGACGGCGATCGGCGCATCGGCCGGCAGAGCCAGACGTGGGTGAAGATGCCCGAAGGCTGGCGCATCGTCGCGGCTCACGTGAGCCTGATCGAGACGGGAACGAAGCAGGCCTGAAGCATCGAGAGGTCGTCCCTGTCGAAGGGCGTCGGGAGAGCGGAGCGACGCTGCCGATGCCTCGATGCCGGTCGTCGTGGGAATCCGGGCATCGACAGCAGCGGGCATCTGGTCGAGTGCTGGCGGTGCGGTCATGAACCTGTTCGCGCAGCGTCGACCGGATGGAGGGCTCGGCCTTGACGTTGGTCCGCGGTCGGCAGGGTCGCGTGAAGCGATGCACGATCCCGAGCCCGTCGCACGCCTCGTCGAAGTCGCGCGAGCGGAAGGTCGAGCCGACCGGTTGGTGAGCGACGGCACGCTCGCATCGTCGTTTCCGTACGGGCCGCGAGCCGGGCCATCGATCCGCGGGAAGCTCGCGGACCTCGGTCGTCAATAGGCGACCACGTCGAAGGTCTGCTCGTCGACGCGTCGCCCGTCGACCAGCACCTCGACGCGATAGTGGCCGATGCCGAGGTCGGACGCCGCGAGGCTGCGCACGAAGCGGTAGGGCGTGTCGGCGAAGTCGAGCGTCTTCGCGCGTTCGGCGATCAGCGTCTCGCCCTCGTACCAGTTCCAGCGCACGGCGTGCGAGCCGCCCTTACGGTCGGCCTCGGGCCACGCCACGTGCGTGACGATGACCACGCGGTCCTTCAACGGGATCCGTCGCGTCGGCACTTCGTGCGCATGGGGGTCTTCACCGGCCGCGACCGCGCCGGAATAACGAAGCGACGGCGATGCGCAACCGCCGAGAGCGGCGAGCAGGGTCGCCACCATGAGCATTCGGATCATTCGATCTCCACACGAAGCAGTTCGGCTCACGGGCGACCGATGCGAGCCGCCGCCCCTGTCCGCGATTGCCGCGCATCGTTGCACAGGAAGACGCGGACTGCCAATCGCGGTCCACGCCGGCGTCCTGGCATCTGTCGACGGCACGCAATGACCGTCCGTCCCCGCTGCTCCGATCGTCCGTCGTTCATCGGCGTCGATCCGGTCTCGCGGGCCGGAGCACGGCAGGCCCTGGTACGGCGGTGCGATCGACCGTGACCGCCGACGGGACGAGGAAGGGAAGCTTCGGCGCGAGAACCTGCCGCCTGATCGGAAGAGGGAACGACGATCGTCGTGCTGTGTGGTGCCGCGGGTCGGAATCGAACTGGGCTTCCCCCGATCTTCCGGACGCCTTTGTCAAGCCATTGAAGCCTGTTCGAACTGAACAGGGCTGACCATGTTCAAGGTCGAGTGCTTTCGTCGCTGGTTGTAGAAGCGCTCGATGTAGTCGAACACGTCGGTCGTCGCGTCGTCGCGGGTGCGGTAGATCTTGCGAGCCGTCCGTTCGGTCTTCATCGTGCTGAAGAAGCTCTCCATGGCCGCGTTGTCCCAGCAGTCGCCGCGGCGGCTCATGCTGCAGGTGATGCCCTGGACCTTGAGCAGCGTCTGGAAGTCTTCACTCGTGTATTGACTGCCGCGATCGCTATGCAACATCAGATCGGTCGGCTCGCCGCGTCGCCAGAGCGCCATCAGCAAGGCATCGTTCACCATCCGGGCTTGCACCGTGTCGCTCATCGACCAGCCGACGATGCGACGCGAGTAGAGGTCCATCCCAGCTGCGACGAACAGCCAGCCTTCGGCGGTCCAGACATAGGTGAAGTCGGCGACCCACTTGCGGTTCGGGCTATCAGCTTCAAAGCGGCGCTGCAAGTGGTTCGGCGCGATGTAATGCTCGATGCGAGCCGCCCCGTCGATCGGAAGCCGCCTGCGCTTACGACGGGCCTGCAGCTTGGCCCGCTGCATCAGGCGAGCAACGCGATTCATTCCGCAGCGTTCGCCGTCGGCTCGTAGGTCGTGCCAGACCCGCGGGCTGCCGTAGGTCCGGTCGCTCAGCTCGAAGCTCTCGCGGATGCGCCGCGTCAGCCTCGCGTCTTCGAGCGATCGGTCACTCGGACCACGACCGAGCCATTCGTAGAAGCCGCTGGTCGAGACCTCGAGCATCCGGCACATCGATCGGGTCGGCCACACACCGCGCTGTCGTGCGATGTAGGCGTACTTCACTGCGGTTCCTTCGCGAAGTACACCAACGCTTTCCTAAGAAACACCCGTTGCGGGTTGTAAGGAGTAGCCAAACGCCGCCGCCCGGCGATGTAGCTGCTTGACGACGCGCTCGCGGTACCGTTGCTCGTAGTGATCAGCACCTGGATCCTTGTAGCTTGAGCCGAACCGCATCGCGTTGTAGAACAGAACTGCGATCTTTCTCGCGGTGGCAGTGACCGCCTTCGCCTTGCCGATGCGCATCGCGAGCCGCCGGTAAAACGCGCCCAGCGCGGTGTCGGTTTGGCCCACAGTGACGGCTGCGAGCCTCAGCTGGGCGGCGACTCGGTTGCTCGTCTTCCGAGTGTGCGACGAGAGGACCCGACCGCCGCTAATCTTGCAGCCTGTCTCTGAACATCGCATTCCTCGACTCGTAGTTGGTAAAAATCGTAGAGCGCCACGGCTTGCGCAAGCGCAAAGACATGCTCGGGCTGATAGTTTCCGACCAGCGCTGATCGGATCGTTTGCTCACTCGACTTGCACCGCTCGTCCCGCATGCCGGCAAGGACTTCGGGATCCCGCTGGCCCTCGATGATCGCTCGAATGATCCGCATGCCCGTCGCCCCGGTGACATCGGCAACGACGTGATGAAGCTGCAGGTTCATGAAGGTCAGGGCCTTCTGCATATGCTGGATATGAGCGGCGGCATAGTCGAGATGCCGTTCCCGGAGGCGAAGGTAGCTTCGCAATGCCGCGACGTCGCGGCCCGGCCGGAAGCTCGCGCGCAAAAGTCCGCAGGCCTGCAGTCGTTGGAGCCATTGCGCATCGTTGACGTCGCTCTTGCGTCCCGGTACTGCCCGCGACTCTCGAGCGTTGGCCAACACGACATCGATGCCTCGACCTTCGAGCACCTCGTAGGCCGCGACCCAATACACGCCGGTAGACTCCATCGCGACCGTTCTGACTCCAACTGCAACCAGCCAATCGGCCATACGTTCTAGGTCAGCAGTGAATGCTTCGAACGTCTGAACCGGCTCGTCACACAGGTCCGGCGCGACCGCGACGACATGAAACCGCGATCCGATGTCGATACCGCCGGCTCGTTCGTTGATGATCGGCATACCCGCCGCCTTGCCCCTACTCTTCGACATGTTCGCCTCCGTGGGATGAACACGCCGGACGGGAACTCGGATCAGATCAATTTCCTAAACGGGGTCACACGAGATGCCACACAGCTGGGTCCGCAGCTTCCCTGGGCCAGGTTTTTTGACGGGGACGAATGCCTCCAAAAAGCTGAGGGCCACTGTCCATGCGCGCCGGTTCAGTGTAGGCCGCTACAAGTTTCTATCCATCGGGGACGCGGTCCCCCGCGAAGGCCGTTTTTTAGGATGTCGCGTTCCATCGTCACGCGCTTGAGCTCGCGCTGCACACGCTGCAGCTCCGTGACCGCCTCGGCTCGCAGCGGCTTCGATGGATTCATCTCCATGACGCCACCTCCTCGAGCTGGACCCAGCGCCGCAGCACCGTCTGGTCGAGCCCGAGATCGCGCGCAATGTGCGTCACCATCGCACCCGGCTGCTGGCACAGCTTGACCGCCTCACGCTTGAACTCGTCCGTGAACTTCCGTCGTCCCTTGCTCATCGTTCCTCCTGACCACATCATGCTAGTGGAGGTGTCCGGAGAACTGAAGGAAGCCCATGTTGTCCATCATCGCGCGAAGCGTCCGGCCGTCCCACGCCATCCCCCCGCCGTGGTCGAACCAGTTCGCGAGGCGGCTAAGCCGACCGAGGAAGCTTCACCTTTCCAGCCGATTGGCTTATGCAGCGGAAAGCAAATCCATGCTTTCGAAGAGT
>CALMOR010000081.1:59111-64513 GCA_937872165.1 uncultured Burkholderiales bacterium
GACGGTATGAATGATCGCTTCTTCTCGATGCAGCTTTTCATGCGGGTTGCGCGCATCGCCAGCTTTTCCGTCGCCGGACGAGAAATGGGTATCTCGCAGCCGACAGCTTCGCGGATCATTGCCGCTCTTGAGAAGAAGGTCGGGGTAGCACTCCTTACGCGGACCACCCGCGGCGTTACCCTGACCGAGGCCGGCTCCGACTATCTTGTGCGCGCCGAGGCGATCCTCGCAGCGCTCGACGAGGCGGACCATGCCGCGCGTGGCACGGGCGAACTGCGCGGCCTCCTGCGGATCGCCCTTTCGCCTCAGTTCGCACTGCGCGTGATAATTCCGAGGATCCGAGCATTTTCCGACGCGCACCCTCACCTAAGAATCGAGTTCATCCTGAACGACGAGAAGCAGGACCTTGTAAGCGACTCCGTTGATGTGGCGCTGCGCGTCGGCGTGCTCGGCGATACGTCCGCCGTGGCCCGCAAACTGGGTGTCGCTCACCGGGTGCTCGCAGCGTCGCCGGATTACCTGGAGCGGGCGGGCGTCCCGAAGATCCCATCTGACCTTTCCCGTCATACCATCATCGTCGGCCCGGGCGGTCGCGGCCTGGAAGGGTGGGCTTTCAGAAAGGACGGTAAAACCACCTCCGTGCGGGTCGAGGGCCGCTTCATCTTGAGCACCGCCGAAGGGGCGACCGCGGCCGCCGTGGCAGGACTTGGTATCGTTTCGTCTGGGCTGCCCGGCATGCTGCGGGAAATTGAGGGCGGAGAGCTCGTCCGCGTTCTTCCCAACTGGGAGATGGGATCGGCCGACATCCACGCCGTCGTGCCGGCAGGCCGCGCCGCCAAACCATCCGCGCGAGCCTTTGTCGAGTTCATCGCCACCGACTTACGCGACAGCCCACCGGGCGGTAGCTAGCGCATTGTCGCGACGCACCCAACCGATCCCATTCTTCTACAGACGCGGGAGCCTACAGCCGACGTCGAGCTATTCACTTTACGAATTTGTCTAATCCGGCTGTACGACCTACCCCTTATTTACTGCATGAGCCACACTCTCAACGACGGCACCGCGCCTGCGGTGTCCACCGAGAGAGAGGTCGATGCAGCTCCAAGACAGGCTTGACGCCTTCACAAACAAGATGGCCGCGAGCGGCAGGCTTCCGGAGCCGGTCGCGGCGAGGCTGCAAGAGAGCATCCGCGAGCAGATCGCCGGCAGCCAGGCCGATCGTGCATTGAAGGCCGGCGAACGCGCGCCTGTCTTCGCACTGGACGATGCGAACGCTGTGAAGGTCGACTCGGCGGCGTTGCTCGGCAAGGGCCCACTCGTCGTGACCTTCTATCGCGGTGTCTGGCGCCCGTATTGCAACATCGAGCTTCAGGCGCGGGAGGAGGCGCGCGGCGAGATCGAGGCGCGGGGCGCAACGGTCGTGGCCGTCTCGATGCAGAACACCGCCCATAGTCGCAAGACCGCTCGCGAGAACAAGATCGGCTTTCCAATCATGATCGACATCGGAGGGAAGGTCGCTGCCGCCTTCGGCCTGCGTCACCAGCTCTCGCCGAAGATGATCGAGCTACACCGGAGTCTCGGCAGTGATCTGGCGCTGATCAACGGCGAGGACAGTTGGACGCTGCCGCTGCCGCTGCCGCTGCCCGGCCGGTACCTCATTGGCCAGGACGGCATCGTCGCTTACGCCGAGGTCAACCCTGACTACACCAAGCGTCCTGATCCCAGCGAACTCTTCCCGGTTCTCGATCACCTCGCCCGCGCCCGCGCCCGCGCCGCCTAGTCCGGAGGCGTGTTCCGACAACCCGGCCGATAACAAGAGGACTATCTCCAGTGATCAAGTTTGCGGAATATCAGAACAGATTCTCCAACGCCCGCCTCATCCGTTCCGACACGGGCGTGCTCGAGATCGTGCTTCACACGAATGACGGCAAGCTCGTCTTCGACGCCCAGACCCATGAGCAGTTCGTCGACCTGTTCCATTGCGTCGGCGAGGACCGCGACACCCGCGTCGTCATCCTCACCGGCACCGGCGACGCGTTCATGGACACGCTCGATCCCACGAGCTTCAGCTTCATGTCCGCGACCTCCGGGGCCGAGAAGCTGCTGCGCGAGGGCCGCAAGGTCCTGTCCAACATCCTCGACATCGAGGTGCCCCTGGTCGCCGCGCTCAACGGGCCGGTGCTGATGCACAGTGAGTATGCGCTGCTGGCTGATGTAGTCCTCGCAACCCCCGAGACGGTGTTCCAGGACAAGCCGCACCTGGAGGCCGGCGTCGTTCCCGGCGACGGCGTCAACCTGCTGTGGCCCGAGGTGATCGGCTCGGTCCGCGGCCGCTACTTCCTGCTGACCCAGCAGGTCCTCGATGCCGAAACCGCCAAGGAATATGGAGTGGTCAACGAGATCGTCCCCGCCGCCGGCCTGCTGGCCCGCGCGCGCGAGATCGCCGAGCGGATCGCGGCGCTGCCGCCGCTGACCAGCCGCTACACGCGCATCGCGCTGACACAGAAGCTGCGGCGCATCGTCGACGAGGGCGCCGGCTACGGCCTCGCGCTCGAAGCCCTCAGCGCCCTGTCCGTCATGGCGCAGCACCCGATCGCCAGCATGGCCGCCAAGCTCCCCTCGGGGGTCAAGCAGGCCATCGGGCTCTCACCCAGCAATTAGAGGAACACATGCTCGAACTTTACACCGACGCCACGCCCAACGGCCTCAAGATCTCCATCGCCCTCGAGGAGATGGGTCTCGAATACAATGTCCACCGCGTCTACCTCGGCGGGGAGCAGATGAGCGACGAGTTCACCGCGCTCAACCCCAACAATAAGATCCCCGTGCTGATCGACACCGACGAGGGCATCACCCTCACCGAGTCCGGCGCGATCCTGATCTACCTCGCCGAGATGAGCGGAAAGCTGCTGCCCACCGACCGCAAGGGCCGAACCAAGGCGATCGAGATGGTGATCGCCCAGGTATCGGGCCTAGGGCCGATGTTCGGTCAGCTGATGGTGTTCCGCGGCGCGTGGCAGAACAAGGCGCCGGAGGTGTCGAACCGCTATTTCAAAGAGGTGAGCCGCATCTACGGCGTCTTGAACAAGCGCCTGGAGGGCAAGGCCTACTTCGCGGGCGAGGAGTTCTCGATCGCCGACATCGCGATGTTCACTTACATCGCGGCGGGAACACGGCTTCCGTTCGCCCGGGATCTGCCGCTCAGCCAGAACCCGAACCTCGCGGCGTGGTTGCAGCGCGTGGCGACGCGTCCGGCGGTGCAAAAGGGGCTCACCATCCCCGAGCCGTTCGCGCAGGAAAAGCAGTTCGAGGGCTTCATCAAGTCCACTGTCGGCCTGGGCGACCTCCACGCCTGATCCGGACGACCGGCGCGCCCGCACGGCGCCCGGTCGTCGACGATGGCGGCGTAGCCCCCCCCCGCAATAGCCCCTGAGTCTGCACACGCTGAAGGACCGTAAACATGCTGGCTCAAGACCAACCGAAGTTCGGGCGCAAGCTGCAGTCCGGAGGACGATTCGCAGACCTCGACGCGAACAACATCCACGGCAAGCAGGTTTCCGTTCCGGACCCCGACGGCCGCCTGACCCACCTCCAGTTCCGCCGCTTCGCCGGCTGCCCCGTCTGCAACCTGCACCTCCAGGCGTACGTCGCGCGCCACCGTGAGATCGAGGACGCCGGCATCCACGAAGTCGTGCTGTTCCACTCGGCAGACGACGAGCTGCTGCCCTACCAGGGGCGATTCCCGTTCGACGTGATCGGCGACCCGACGCACGCGCTCTACGACCGCTACGGGGTCGGCAAGTCGCTCCGCGCCGTCCTCGACCCCCGCGCCCTCGCCGCATCGGTCAAAGGGAACCTGCGCAAGGAGAAGCCGAAGATGAGCGGGATGCCGGATGGCGGTGTCCTCGGGCTCCCTGCCGACTTTCTTGTGCGGCCCGACGGTACGATCAAAGCCGCCCATTACGGCAAGCACGCCGACGACCAGTGGACGTTCGACGAGATGCTGGCGCTGGCGCGGGGCTGACGGCGAAGCTCGATCACAAGAAGCATCGGCCACGACCGTCGGTCGATCTTGGTTACTATCGGCAGCGCGCATAGACGCTGAGTGCTATCGTGAAGCTCCGAGCGGCCCGTCATACCGATGGGAGACGACACTTGAATGGTGCGGGTGGTCGGGCTCGAACCGACACTCCTTGCGGAACCGGATTTTGAATCCGGCGCGTCTACCAATTTCACCACACCCGCGTTGGGCCGCTTGGCTCCTATGTGGCTCCTAGCCGATTATTGGACTTTCCGGGAGAGCCGATCGGACCCCCGTAAGTGCCTGTTTTCGCGCCGGAACCGAAAAACGCTCTATAGAACTAAACAAACCTCTTTTTGAGTCTATCGCGTCTACCAATTCGCCACCGCGGCCACGTTCGCGCACGAAGGGCGTCATTGTGTCACAACGCTTTCGAGCGACGTCCGCAACGCGAGGATGGGACTGACCTGCCCCCTCCCTGCGGTGCCACCCAGATGGTAGTGAAGTCCGCCACGATGGAGAATGGCGGGCATGAAGACGAGCAGATGCAGCGAAGAACAGATCCTCGGTTTCTTGAAGCAGGCCGAGGCCGGCATGCAAGTCAAAGAGCTGTGCCGCAAGGGCGGCTTTAGCGACGCGACGTTCTATAAGTGGCGCGCCAAGTACGGCGGGATGGAGGTGCCGGACGCGAAGCGGTTGCGTGAGCTCGAGAGTGAGAACGCCAAGCTCAAGCGACTGTTGGCCGACGCGCACCTCGACATCCACGCGTTGAAGACCGTCTTCGGCACAAAAAGGTAGCCCCACAGGTCGAGCGCGCAGCGATCGGACGAATGGTCGAGGAACTTCATCTGTCCGAACGCCGCGCCTGCCGGCTTGTGGGGCTATCCCGAGACAGCTATCGCCATCCACCTGCGATCGCGCCGATGAACCAGATCCTGAGCGGCAAGATCGTCGCAATCGCGCACGCGCGTCGGCGCTTTGGCTATCGACGCATCCACGATCTGCTGCGGCCGGAGCATCCCGGCGTCAACCACAAACGCGTGTATCGGCTTTACAAGGCGGCCGATCTGGCGGTCCGCAAGCGTCGCAAGGCGAAGCGGCCGATGAGCGAGCGGGTGCCGTTGCAAGCTGCGTCGATGGTCAACGACGCATGGAGCATGGACTTCGTCAGCACAGCCTGGTCAACGGTCGCAGGCTCAAGTGTTTGACGGTCGCCGACGATTGCAGCCACGAGTGCATCGATATCGCCGTCGACTTCGGCATCAGCGGACAGTACGTCACACGGCTGCTCGACCAGGCTGCGATCTTCCGCGGCTACCCGAAGATCGTTCGGACCGATAACGGGCCGGAGTTCACCAGCCGGGCATTCATGGAATGGGCC
>CALMOR010000082.1 GCA_937872165.1 uncultured Burkholderiales bacterium
GTCGCGACGGCCGCGCCGCCGATGGGCGATCGCTTCATCGGACTGATGTCGGGGACCAGCCTCGACGGCGCCGATGCGGTGCTCGCCTCGTTCGACGGTGATCGTCCCTCGCTGGTGGCGGCGGCCAGCGCGCCGTTCGATCGCGACCTTCGACAGCGTCTCGCCGAGCTGCAGCGCAGCGGCGACGACGAGCTCCATCGGGCAGCCGTGGCCGCGAACCTGCTGGTCGACTTCCAGGCACGGCTGGTCGAGAAGCTGCTCGCCGAGGCGGCGATCGGCGCGGCCGACATCGCCGCGATCGGGTCGCACGGCCAGACCGTGCGGCATCGACCGGAACTCGGCTACACGATCCAGCTGAACGCGCCCGCACGCCTCGCCGAAGCGACGCGAATCGCCGTCGTCGGCGACTTCCGCAGCCGCGACGTGGCGGCCGGCGGCCAGGGTGCGCCGCTCGTCCCGGCGTTCCACGACGCGTTGTATCGCAGCGCGGGCGTCCATCGCGTCGTCGTCAATCTCGGCGGCATGTCGAACGTGACCGATCTTCCTGCGAGCTCGGAGAGCCCCGTACGGGGGTGGGACTGCGGCCCCGGCAACGTGCTGCTCGACGGGTGGATCGCGCGGCACCGTTGTCGGCCTTTCGACGATGCGGGCGCGTGGGGCGAGAGCGGGTCCGTCGATGCGGCTCTGCTCGCCGTTCTTCTCGACGAGCCGTGGCTCGCAGTCACGCCGCCGAAGAGCACGGGTCGCGACCTCTTCGACCTGCCGTGGCTCGACGCACGACTCGGCGAGGTGGGCGCCGTCCGGGCGGCGGACGTGCAGGCCACACTCGCCGCCTTCACCGCCACGGTCGTCGTCGATTCCATCCTGCGAGATGCCGGCGCACCCGACGAGTTGATCGTCTGCGGCGGAGGCGCCCACAACACGGCGCTGTTGCGGTCGATCGCCTCGCGCTTCGACGAAGCGGGCCGTCCGGTCACGCTTCGCACGTCGGCCGATCCTGCGGCCGGCGGCTTCGCGCCCGAGCACGTCGAGGCACTGGCCTTCGCATGGCTCGCGAAGCGGTGTCTCGACGGACTGCCCGGAAATCTTCCGGCGGCGACCGGCGCCCGCGGGCCGCGGATCCTCGGCGCGATCCACCAGCGCTGAAACGCGAGAGGGCGCCGAAGCGCCCTCTCGCGGGAAACCGTCGAACGCTCAGGCGGAGAACGACGAGCCGCAGCCGCAGGTGGAAGTCGCGTTGGGGTTCTTGATGACGAACTGCGCGCCTTCGAGATCGTCCTTGTAGTCGATCTCGGCACCTACCAGGTATTGATAGCTCATCGAGTCGATCAGCAACGTCACGCCGTTCTTCTCCATCGCGGTGTCGTCCTCGTTGACGATCTCGTCGAACGTGAAGCCGTACTGGAAGCCCGAGCATCCGCCGCCCTGCACGAAGACACGCAGCTTCAGGTCGGGATTGCCCTCTTCCTCGATGAGGTCCTTCACCTTCGTCGCGGCGGAGTCGGTGAAGACGAGCGGCGCGGGCGCGAGGGAGATCGATTCGGTGACTGCGTTCATGGCTGCGTTCCTTTGAACAGACCCGTGCGACATCGGGTCGGTTTCTGCGAGTTCAAGAGCTTAGCTCAATAGCGATCGGTGCGTCGCAGCGACTGCATCGCGCGGACCGGCTGGACGTTCGTCACGCCGTCGTTCGCCGGCGCTGCGAGCTTCAGCTCGGGCCGCGCCGGCTCGCCGTCGCAATGCGACAGGGTGCCTTCGACCTTCGCGCCGCGATGGACTTCGACGGACCGGTAGCGAAGTTCGCCGTTCACGCGCGCTTTCGGCTGCAGTTCGACCATGCCCGAGGCGGTGATGGATCCGTGCACGGTTCCGTTGACGATGACATGCGCCGCGACGATGTGGCCGTCGACCCGGCCGTGTTCGCCGATGACCAGCAGCCCGCCGGCCTCGTTCCCCGGCTCGACGTCGCTGACGACATCGCCGCGCACTTGGCCATCGATCCTGAGCCCGCCGCGAAAGACCACGTCGCCTTCCATGCGCGTGGCCGAGCCGATGAGGCTGTCGATCGTCGTGCGGATGGTCGGTTTCTTCCTGAACATCGATGTCCTCCGGACAGGCACGCACCGCTTCGTGAGAAGGCTCAGGGCGCGGGAATCGCCGTCTGCTGGACCCGGACCGCGCCGCGTTCGAGGATGCGGACCTGCACCGATTTCAGCACCGCATCGGGCGGGATGGCGAACGAGCCGTCGATCCGTTTGTACGACCTGAACACGACCTCGAACGGAGAGGCGTCGGTCGCGTCGACAACGGGCGAACCGCCGACACCCGACACCGGGGGGACGACGATATTAACCGCTTTGCCGGCCTGCAGCAGGGTGACGGCCAGTTGCAGCGTCCCGACGAAGTCGCGGGCCGCCTTGCTGTCCTGGGTCAGGAGGATGCGATAGCGCGCGAGCGAGCGATCCTTCTCGACGACGACCTGCAGGCGACGGATCGCGATGCCGCCGTTGTCGCCGGACGGACTCCTGTCGCGATCGGCCGTGGCTGCCTCGAAGAAGCCGACGTCCTCCTTCAACCGCGCGTTGTCGGCCTCGAGCTTCGAGATCTGGTCGCCGAGTTCACGGATGGTCGATCGCTCCATCGTCCGGCGGCTGTCGGCGGTGTCGCCGGATTCGACGGCACGGTCGCGGTCCGCGCGCAGGTCGCGGTTCTCTTCGGCCAGGCGGGTGGCTTCCGCCCGGGCCGCCGCGAGTCCTTCGCCGGAAGCGGTCAGGCGGGCGACCGCATAGCCGGCGCCGGCCGCGCACAGCAGAAGCGCCACGGCGACGCTCACGGTCACGCCGACCGGCACGTGGCTGCGCACCGTCATCTTCGGGGCCGCGACCGAAAGGCGCGTCCGGAACGCCCGATATCTCACGGAAGTCCCGGCCCGAGGGAAACGTTCAACGTCGCAGTCAGGGAAGGACCGGCACGTGCCGCAAGCCCATCGTCTCCGGCAAGCCGAACATGAGGTTCATGCACTGGACCGCCTGGCCGGAGGCGCCCTTGACGAGGTTGTCCTGCACGACCAGCAACACGACGGTGTCGCCGTCGGGACCGTCGGGCCGATGGACCGCGATGCGCAGCATGTTCGACGCCCGCGTCGAACGGGTATCGGGATGGGCGCCGGGCGGCAGCACGTCGACGAACGGCTCGTCGCGGTAGGCGTCCTCGAACAACGCCTGCACGTCGGTCTTCATCGCATGGGGCTTCAGCCGGGCGTACAGCGTCGAGTGCATGCCGCGGATCATCGGTACCAGATGCGGAGTGAAGAGCAGCCCCACCGCTTCGTCGCTCAGCGCCTGCAGGCGCTCCACGGTCTCGGGGTGATGCCGATGTCCGCCGACCCCGTAAGCCTTGAGGTTGTCGCTGGCTTCGCTGAACGCGGTACCGAGCTCGGCCTTGCGGCCCGCCCCGGACAAGCCCGACTTGCAGTCCGCGATCAGGTGGGACGCATCGACGAGCCCGTTGCGGAGCAGCGGCGCGAAACCGAGTTGCATCGTCGTCGGATAGCAACCCGGGTTGGCGACGACGCGGGCCTTCGCGATCGCTGCGCGATTGAGTTCCGGAAGTCCGTAAGCGGCTTCGGCGAGCAGATCGGGACAGGTGTGGGACAGCTTGTACCAGCGCTCGAACACCGTCGGATCCTGGATGCGGAAGTCCGCGGCCAGATCGATGATGCGCACTCCGGCGGCCACCATCTTCGGCGCATCGGCCATCGCCACGCCGTGCGGCGTCGCATAGAAGACGACGTCGCACTGCGCGAGGTCCGCCGAAGCCGTGTCGCTGAACGGGAGGTCGACGAAGCCGCGCAGCGACGGATACAGGTCCGCGACCGATGTGCCGGCTTCCTTCCGCGACGTGATCATCGCCAGCTGCGCTTCCGGATGCTGCGCCAGGATGCGCAGCAGTTCGACGCCGGTATAACCGGTTCCGCCGACGATTCCGACCTTGACCATCGCTTCCTTTCCTTGGCGCCGCGAACGGCGGACGCCGATTGTGGGTTCCTTCCGATGGACCGCGTGACGGTCCCTCCGGTTCGCAAGCCGCAAAAACGAAGGGCCGCTAAGAGCGGCCCTTCGATCGATGCTCGCGAACGAGCACGCAGCGGCTACGCCATCAGCGCTTCGAGAACTGCTTGCGACGTCGCGCCTTGTGCAGGCCGACCTTCTTGCGCTCGACCTCGCGGGCGTCGCGCGTGACGAGACCGGCCTTCGACAAGGTCGGCTTCAAGGTCTCGTCGTAGTCCATCAACGCACGCGTGATGCCGTGACGTACGGCACCGGCCTGGCCGGACTCGCCACCACCGCTGACGTTGACCATGATGTCGAACGTCGACGAATGATTGGTCAGCTCGAGCGGCTGACGAACGATCATGCGGCCGGTCTCGCGGGCGAAGTATTCGTCGACCGGCTTGCCGTTGACGACGATGGCGCCGGCGCCCGACTTGATGAAGACACGAGCGACCGAGCTCTTGCGACGTCCGGTGCCGTAGTTGTAGTTGCCGATCATGCGCGGATCTCCAGGGGCTTCGGTTGCTGCGCGGCGTGCGGATGCGTCGCTTCGGCGTAGACCTTCATCTTCTTGATCATCGCGTAGCCGAGCGGGCCCTTGGGCAGCATGCCCTTGACGGCCTTCTCCAGGGCGCGACCGGGGAAGCGCGACTGCATCTTCTCGAAGTTGGTCTCGTGGATTCCGCCGGGGTAACCGGAGTGACGGTAGTACTTCTTGTCGCTCGCCTTGGCACCCGTGACGCGAAGCTTGGCCGCGTTGACGACGACGATGAAGTCGCCGGTATCGACATGGGGCGTGAATTCCGGCTTGTGCTTCCCGCGCAGACGGTGTGCGACTTCACTGGCCACACGCCCGAGGACTTTGTCCGTCGCGTCGATCACGTACCAGTCGTGCGTCACCTCGGCGGGCTTGGCAGAAAAGGTCTTCATGGATGGTTCCGAATGAGGCCGATCGAGGATCGACCGTGGGTATCGCTTCCACGGACCCGCTCGTGTGGCGGACTCTCCCGTGTGGAGGCGGTGAAAAGCCCGCGACTATAAAGGACTTTTCGCAGAAGCGTCAACCACGAGGGACCCGGGCCAAAAAAAAGCCCGAGCGGTGAGGCTCGGGCTAATCCACCTATGGAGGAGGGTGGAGGAGACGGCGGGGGAAGCGCGCTGCTGCTTCCGACCGGGTCAATATACCCGATTCTTGATGCGATGCAAAATATTTTTGGTGCGGGCCAACATAGGACGGCAGCGGCGCCGCGATCAGGCGATTTTCCGCCATGTTTCGCCCGGACGACCAGCGGTTGCGAGGGCGAAGGGACCTGCGAAAACAACGATACTTCGTTCCCGGCGAAGGCTCGCACTTCGCATGCGACACGATCCCACAATCGCTTTCGAGGAGACCCAATGGAAGCAGTCGTGACTTGGACGGGACCGGCGCTGAACGAACGCGGAAGCGACATGCAGTTCGTCGTGCAGACCGGCAGCGGTCACGTCATTGCGATGGACGGAGCGCCGAGCGACGCGGCCGGGGTGCCGGGAGGCCGTAATCTGGCCCCGCGACCGATGGAAGTGGTGCTCGCCGGGACCGGCGGATGCACGGCCTATGACGTCGTGACGATCCTGAAGAGGGGTCGCCATGCGGTCGACCGTTGCGACGTGACGTTGACAGCCGAGCGCGCGACGACCGATCCCAAGGTATTCACGGCCATCCACTTCCATTTCGTGATCGTCGGCAAGGGCCTGAGGTCCGAAGTCGTCGAGCGGGCCATCACTCTCTCGCACGACAAACTGTGCTCCGCATCGGTGATGCTCGCGAAGACCGCGACGCTCACCCACTCCTTCGAGATTCGCGAAACCTAGATCCGATAGGCCGTGACCGTCATGAGCTTGGCGGTCGCGCGCATCAGCAGACCGACGACCGGTGGCAGGCGGGCCGCGCCCGCCTCTTCCGCATGCTTTCCGTGGGCGACCTCGTCGCGCCGCATCACCTCGACGATCGCACGGGAAGCGGCGTCGTTGGCCGGCAGCGTCTCCAGATGCGATGCCAGATGCGCCTCCACCTGCCGCTCGGTCTCGACGACGAAACCGAGGCTCACCGCGTCGCCCACCTTTCCGGCGACGAATCCCAGAGCGTAGGACCCCGCATACCAGGCCGGGTTGAGCACGCTCGGTCGGGCGCCCAGTTCGGCGAGTCGCGACGCGGTCCATGCCAGATGATCGGTCTCCTCGCGCGCCGCCGCGAGCAGACCGTCGCGCAAGTCCGCTTTGCGGGTGGCGACCGCCTGGCCGGCATACAGGCCCTGCGCGCAGATCTCGCCGACGTGGTTGACCCGCATCAGCCCGGCGGAATGGCGCCGTTCGTTACTCGTCAGTTCCGTCTGCGGCCCGATCGGGCGCGGCGTGGGTCGTGTCGCGGAAGGGGTGACGAAGGTCGTCCGGACGAACGCGTCGAAGGTTCCGATCAAGCGGTCGGTGAAGGGATTGGTCATCGTTTCCAGTCGAGGCTCGCGGTAAACGGAGACCGTCCCGCAGCCTGGATTGTGGACTTGCTAGAAGGTGCCGTGGATGTTGTACAAAGACCACAAACCCTCGGGATTCGGACGGGTTCTCCTCTAGAAGTTTGCACCAACTAGGGAAGTTTGATGAAATCCGTCAGGACTTCTTATTCGGTGGTGTCTGTCCCTGGTAAGAGTTTTCTGCACACAAAAGAGGCGGTGCAAATGGCCTCGGCACGATAACTTCTGGAGAGCATGGAATGAAAAAACTCGTCATGGCAGCCGCCGTCCTCGGCGCCTTTGCAGGTACTGCACAAGCGCAAACGAGCGTGACGCTCTACGGCATTGCCGACGGCAACGTGCGTTTCGACCATACGAACATCGGCACGCTCAAGTCGATCGGTAGCGGTGGCGAGTCGGGCTCACGTTGGGGAATTCGCGGTACCGAGGACCTGGGTAGCGGCCTGAAGGCCAACTTCATCTTCGAACAAGGTTTCGACCTCGGCGACAACAGCGCTCCCCAAGGAAACATCGGTGGCGGCGCTTCGCTGGGACCGGGCGCGGTCGGCGGCGCGAACTCCACGCCGCACTCGTCGACGGGCAGCCGGATCTTCGGTCGTACGGCAACGGTCGGCCTCGCCGGCCCCTACGGCGAAGTCCGCTTCGGCCGCGGCTACAACCCGCTGTTCCTGGTGCAGGCGACCGCCGATCCGTTCGGCGCCGGCTTCGTCGCGGAGGCCAGCAACCTGTACACCAACAATTCGATCCGCAACGACAACGCCGTCTACTACGACACCCCGCGCCTGTACGGCGTGCAGGTGTCGGGTGTCTATCAGTTCGGCGAGTCGAGCACCGACGTCACCGTCCCGACCGCAGGTAGCCAGGCGAAGCGCGGCAACGACCGCTACGGTGCCGGCATCACGTATGCCGACGGCCCGATCTACGCGGGTGTGGGCTACGAACAGCGGCGGGCCAACTTCGACAACTACCGGGTCCGTACGCTGGACGCCGCGGCGACCTACGACTTCGGCTTCGTCAAGCTGCACGCGATCTACTGGAGATCGCGTGACCAGAACCCGCTCGTCAGCACGGTCGCGACCTGCGTCGCCAACGTGACGGCCTGCCAGGTGCATCTGCGCGAAAGCATCTACACCGGCGGTATCACCGTCCCGTTCGGCGCGTGGACGTTCCTGGGCCAGTACTCGCACCTGACCGACCACAGCGGATACAACAACGCGCTCGACTACGGCAACCCGCGCGTCAACAACTACGGCGTGGGCTTCCGCTACAGCTTGTCGAAGCGCACCGTGCTGTACGCAGGCTACAGCCGCTTCAACCTGAAGACGGGTTCGCGCGGCCAGGCCTACTCGCAGTACATCGGCATCAACGACGCGTCGAACACCGGTCTCTACACGCAGGCGAACCTGCTGACCCCGGTCGGCACGCCGAACGTGAATCCGTACTCGTACCAGTTCGGTATCCGTCACTCGTTCTGATCGATCCTTGTCCCGCAGAAAAGGCGCTTCGGCGCCTTTTCTGTTTTGTGGGCCCGGCTTGTGCGCCCGGCTTCCCCGCGGACGGTTTGACAAATTGCTTGCGACCTCATAATTTGAGGCCTCAACCATCGGCGGGTCACCGTGAGTTCGATCGTCCAGGCACAGCGCGTTCCGAAGCTCGACCCTCGCGACGAATCGCTCGATCATGAATCGCGAATCGACGCGGGCGACCACCGGGCCCTGAAGCTCTGGCTGCGCCTGCTCACCTGCAGCAACCTCGTCGAGACCCGCGTGCGCACGCGCCTGCGCAGCGACTTCGACTGCACGCTGCCTCGCTTCGACCTCCTAGCCCAACTCGATCGTCACCCGGACGGCCTCAAGATGGGCGAGCTGTCTCGCCGGCTGATGGTCACCGGAGGAAACATCACGGGCATCACCGACCAGCTGGAGTCCGACGGCTGGGTCGAACGCGCGGGAGTCGAGAACGACCGCAGGGCCTGGAGGGTCAGGCTCACGCCGCGCGGCAAGAAGGCCTTTCGGCAGATGGCCACCGTTCACGAGCGATGGATCGCCGAGCTGTTCGCCGAGTGGAGCGAACGCGACCAGGCTCAGCTCTTCAAGCTGCTCGGCAAGCTCAAGGACTCGATCCGCGGATCGACGCCCGAAGCGAGCGGAGCGGTGCGATGACGTCGACCGACTCCCCGATGCGTCGCCGGCTCGCGCCGATGGGCGCACGCGTCACGAGCCACTTCCGCTGGGCCGTCGACGCGACGAGTCGCGTCGCCACGATCACGCTCGATCGTCCCGAGCGGAAGAACCCGCTGACCTTCGACTCGTACGCCGAACTGCGCGACCTGTTCCGCGACCTCGTCCACGCGGCCGACGTGAAGGTCGTGGTCGTCCGGGGCGCCGGGGACGACTTCTGCTCGGGCGGCGACGTGCACGAGATCATCGGTCCGCTGACGACGATGTCGATGCCCGAGCTGCTCGCCTTCACGCGGATGACCGGCGATCTGGTGCTCGCGATGCGGCGTTGCCCGCAACCGGTCATCGCGGCCATCGACGGCATCTGCGCCGGCGCCGGCGCGATGATCGCGCTGGCATCCGACTTCCGCATCGGCACGCCGAGAGCGCGCACCGCCTACCTCTTCACCCGCGTCGGTCTGGCCGGTTGCGACATGGGCGCATGCACGCTGCTGCCGCGGCTGATCGGGCAGGGCCGGGCCAGCGAGCTGCTCTATACCGGGCGATCGATGACCGCCGAAGAAGGACTGGCGTGGGGCTACTTCAATCGCATCGTCGAAGCGACGGCCCTCTCCGACGAGGCACGGGCGCTGGCCGCCGACCTCGCGAGCGGTCCGACCTTCGCGCACGGCATCACGAAGACGATGCTCCACCAGGAGTGGAGCATGAGCGTCGAACAGGCGATCGAAGCCGAGGCGCAGGCCCAGGCGATCTGCATGCAGACCGCGGATTTCCGGCGCGCGTACGACGCGTTCGCGTCGCGACGGAAGCCGGTCTTCGAAGGCGACTGAAGCACGGACACACACTCGCATCGGACTCCCATGAGCAGTCGCTGGATCGACATTCCCTCCTCCGACGGCAAGACCTTCGCCGCCTATCTCGCGCTGCCGCCGACGACACCGCGAAACGAACCCGCGCCCGGCATCGTCGTGCTGCAGGAGGTCTGGGGCGTCAACGCCCACATCCGTTCGGTAGCCGACCAGTACGCGAGCGACGGCTACGTCGTACTGGCCCCGGACCTGTTCTGGCGCATGCAGCCGAAGGTCGACCTGGGCTACGGCGAAGCCGACACGAAGCAGGCCTTCGCGTATCGGAAAGGCATCGACCTCGACCTCGCGGATCGCGACATCGCAGCCACCGTCGGCGCGCTGAAGGCGATGGAGGCGGTCGCAGGCGGCGTCGGGGTCGTCGGCTACTGCATGGGCGGCATGCTGGCCTATCGGGCCGCCGCGCACGGTTCCGACTGCTCGGTGTGCTACTACGGCGGCGGCATCGCGCAGCAGCTCGAACTCGCGACCTCGATCCCGGTGCCGATGGCCCTCCACTTCGGCGAGAAGGATTCGCACATCGGCAAGGATCAGGTCGATGCCGTCAAGGCCGCCCTCGCCGATCGCGCCGAGGTGCGCATCGACACCTATCCGGCCGCCGATCACGGCTTCAACTGCTGGGCGCGACCGAGCTACCACCAGAGGTCGGCCGCGCTCGCGCACGGCCGGTCGCTGGCGTTCCTCGCGACGCACCTGGGTCGCAGCGCCGTCTGATCCGGCGAGCCGATGCGGCACTCCCATCTCGACTGGCCGTTCTTCGAAGCCGTTCATCGTGGGCTCGCCGACGGCCTCGAGACCTGGGCCCCGCGCACGCTGCGC
>CALMOR010000083.1:0-497 GCA_937872165.1 uncultured Burkholderiales bacterium
GCGCTCGGAACGGCGAGCACCGTCGGCACGCGCGACCTCGGCGGCGGCGCGCCCGTCCGGCTGGCGCTCGGCGCCAGCGAGGTCGTCGTCTCGCGCGACTACGTCAACGCGGGCTTCGGCGCGGGCAACGCCTTCGACAAGCGCGCGGGGGTGACCGGCAGCGGGGCGATCGTCGGGGCCGGTGCCGCGCAGGCGATCGTGGGTGCCGCCATCGGCGGCGGCACGACGACCCTCCCGACGCTGACGATCGGCAACGTCCGAGTCGGCACGACCACCTTCGACTATCGCGTCGCCAACAGCGGCACCGGCGCGGTATTGCGCGGCGCGCTGCAGACCGCCGTCGGCGGCGGCTCCATCGGCGACGCGCGCCTGTCGGGCAGCGGCGTCACGGCCGGCAACTTCGGCCCGGTCGAGGCCGGGGCCACCAGCGCGGCGTTCGGCGTGAACTTCAACGTCGCGAGCTCCGGGCGGCTCGCGCCGCTGGCCGGCGTCAACAC
>CALMOR010000083.1:507-24173 GCA_937872165.1 uncultured Burkholderiales bacterium
CGTCAACACGGTCCACGTCGCGAACGACTTCTCGAACGTGGCCGAGCAGAACCTCTCGATCGTGCTCGCGTCCGGTGCCGCGGCCTACGACGCGGCGATCGGCAGCGCCGGCCCGTCGACGGTGGATCTCGGCAGTGCCCGCGTCGGCGGCGTCCTCGCCCGCTCGTTGACGGTCGCCAACGTCCAGGCACCCGGCGCGTTCAGCGAGGACCTCGACGCGCGCGTGACCGGCACCGGCGGCGGCGTCGTCGCGAGCGGCTCGGTGCTCGGCGTCGTCGCCGGCGCGAGCGCGAACGGCATCCCGACCTCGTTCGCGACCGGCGTCGCCGGCGCGAAGAGCGGCACCGTCACGATCCGCTACGACACGGCGGGCACGGTAGCCGGCGTCGACGACGGCCTAGGCAAGGCCGCTGTCGGCGACCAGACCGTCGCGCTGACCGGCAAGGTCTACACGCCGGCCGTCGCGGTGCTCGAGACGCCGTCGGTCGCGTTCGGCATCGTGCATGTCGGAGACGTCGCGAGCCGCAACGTCACGGTGAGGAACGGCGCGACGACGACCGCGCTGAACGACACGCTGGTCGCCGCTGCGCTGTCGGTCACCGCGCCCTTCACGGCCAGCGGTCGGGTGAGCGGTCTCGCGGCCCAGGAAGCCAGCGACGCGCTGACCGTCGGCCTCGACACGCGCGTGGCCGGCATCTACGCGGGCTCGGCCGCGTTCAGCGCCGCGAGCCACGACGACGACCTGACGGACGCCGCGCTCGCGAACCTCGCCGTCGGTCTGTCGGGACAGGTCGACAACTACGCGAGCGAAGCCTTCGTCTTCGGCGGAGGCGCCGGGACGCTGACGCGGATCGGCTCGACCTTCTTCCTCGACTACGGAACCGTCGCCCAGGGCACAGGCGTCTTCAGGACCACGCTCGCGGCCGTCAACGATGCCGCCGGCCCCGCGGACCTGCTCGACGGCACGTTCCGCTTCGACGATCCGTCCGACTTCGGCGAGTCCGGCCTGACGAGCTTCTTCGACCTGGTCGCCGGGCAGACCTCCGGCGCACTGCTGTTCGGTTTCGACACCGGCACCGTCGGCAGCTTCACCGACAGCATCACGCTGCTGGGCGTGGGCCACAACGCGAGCGGCTACTCGGCCGCGCTCGACGACGTGCGCCTGATCGTGCGAGGCACCGTCGCGGCCCGCGTCGCCGACGTGCCCGAACCCGACTCCGCGCTGCTCGTCGGGCTCGGCGTCGTGCTGCTGGTCGTGCGACGGACGAAGCGCGTCTCGGCGCTTCGCGTCGGCGGACGATGATGCGCGCGACGGAGTGCCCGCCGCGGGTCCTGTCGAGCGAGCGGTACGCCTCCGAGTGTCAGGCAGTCCGGTCGCAGGACGTGTCCCCGGCGGCCCTCGGACTCTCGGCCCGCCCGCTCCCGTCGCCATGCCCTTGAACGACGACGCGTCCGCATCCACCTCCACGCCCGCCTCGACGGAAGCCCTTCCCTTCCGCTTCGTCGCCGACCTGATCCGCGAGCATGCGCTCGAGCGTCCCGATCACACGGCGTTGATCGACGATCGCGCGGCGCTCGGCTACCGAGAACTCGATCGGCTGATGGACCGCGTCGCCGCGTCGCTGCAGCGCGACGGCGTGCGGCCGACGGACGCCGTCGCGATCTGCGCGGCGACCTCGGTGCGATACGCGGCGATCTACCTCGGAGCGCTGCGTGCCGGCATCGCGGTCGCACCGCTGTCGCCGTCGGTCACACCGAAGAGCTTCGCCTCGATGCTGGCCGATGCGGGCGCGACGCGACTCTTCGTCGACCGCGCCGCGGCCGATGCGCTCGGGACCGGCGCGCACGACGGCGTCACGCCGATCGCGCTCGAGGACGGCGTCGCGGGCATCTCCTTCGACACCTGGCTGATGCCCGAGGGCTCACGACCTGCGCAGGTCGACGTGCGACCCGAGTGGGCGTTCAACATCATCTATTCGTCGGGCACGACGGGACAGCCGAAGGGCATCGTGCAGTCGCACGCGATGCGCTGGACCCACGTGATGCGCGGCAGGACCTACGACTACGGCGAAGACGGCGTCACGCTGCTCGCGACGCCGCTCTACTCGAACACGACGTTGGTGGTTTTCTTCCCCACCCTGGCCTTCGGCGGCACCGTGGTCCTGATGCCGAAATTCGACGCGGCCGCCTACCTCGCGCTCGCCGAGCGTCGTCGCGCGACGCACACGATGCTGGTCCCGGTACAGTACCAGCGGATCATGGCGCTCCCGGACTTCGACGACTACGACCTGCGGTCGTATCGCTTCAAGTTCTGCACGAGCGCGCCCTTCTCCGCGGCGCTGAAGGCGAACGTCCTGGCGCGCTGGCCGGGCGGTCTCGTCGAGTTCTACGGGATGACCGAAGGGGGCGGCACCTGCATCCTCGCCGCGCATCTGCATCCGACCAAGCTGCACACCGTCGGGCTGCCCGCCGAGGGACACGAGGTCCGCCTCATCGACGACGACGGCGCCGAGGCGACCGCGGGATCGATCGGCGAGGTGGTCGGTCGATCGGCCGGCATGATGACCGGCTATCACCGTCAGCCGCAGAAGACGCGCGACGCGGAGTGGTTCGACACGGCCGGCCGCCGCTTCATCCGCACCGGCGACATCGGCCGCTTCGACGAGGACGGCTTCCTCGTGCTGATGGACCGCAGGAAGGACATGATCATCAGCGGCGGATTCAACGTCTACCCGAGCGATCTCGAAGCGCTGCTGCACGAGCATCCGGCGGTGCGCGAGGCCGCGGTCGTCGGCGTGCCGTCGACCGCCTGGGGCGAGACGCCGATCGCGTTCGTCGTCACGCGCGACGAGCCGATGGTCACGGCCGACGAACTGACGGCGTGGATCAATCGGCGGGTCGGCAAGACGCAGCGCATCGCGCGCCTGAGCCTCGTCGACGAACTGCCGCGCAGCGCGATCGGCAAGGTGCTCAAGCGCGAGCTCCGCGACGCGCACGTCGCGAGCGGCGAGGCGCCGCGCTGAGACGTCAGGCCGCAGCGCTCAGCGAACGGGCCGGCACCGACAGGTCGTCGAAACGGAAGCGGCGTCGATAGGTGCTCGGTGTCACGCCGAAGCGCCGTTCGAACGCGCGGCGGAACGCGTCGCTGTTGCGAAAGCCGATCGCGCTCGCGATCCCGTCCATGCCTTCGGTGCCCGACGCGAGTCGGGTGCGGGCCTCGTCGAGGCGCAGGCGCTCGAGATAGGCGGCCGGCGACTCGTCGAAGAGGGCCCTGAAGCGTCGGGTGAAGTGCCGGACCCCCAGGCGGGCGCGCTCGGCCATCTCGTCGACGGTCCAGTCCTGGTCGAGGTGGCCGGCCATCTCGTTGACCAGATCCGCGAGGCGGTCCCCGACGCGCGTCTCGAAGCGAAGCGGTTCCGAATACTGCTGCTGGCCACCGGAGCGCTGCATGTAGACGACCATCCTGCGGGCCGTCGCCAGCGCCACGCTCGCGCCGTGGTCCTCGTCGATCAGCGCGAGCGCGAGGTCGATGCCCGCGGTCATGCCGCCCGAACTGTAGAACGGGCCGTCCTTGACGAAGATCGCATCGGGCTCGATCGTGACGCGCGGGAAGCGCTGCGCCGCGTCGACCGCGTGATCCCAGTGGGTCGTCGCGCGGCGCCCGTCCATCAGGCCGTCGGCCGCGAGACCGTAGAGCCCCGTGCAGATCGAGACCATGCGTCGCGTGCCGTCGACCCGCTCGCGCAGCCAGCCGGCGACCTTCGCATTGGTCTGCGGCTGCTGCAGTCCCGAACCGCCCGGAACGACGATGGTGTCGAATTCCGGTGCGGCGTCGATCGTGATATCGGGCAGGAAGCGGACCCCCGACTCCGCGACGAAGGGGCCGCCGCGCAGCCCGACGATCTGGGTCGCATAGCGGCTGACCGGCGCGCCCCGCTCGGTGTCGTTGGCGACGTGGAAGGCTTCGAGCATTCCGGTCATGTCGATCGCGGCGACGCCGTCGAAGCCGAGCATGCCGATGCGTTTGACGCGATTCGATGCGAGGGAGGACATGGCGGTGATGACTCGGGTCGGATGAAGGGGATCGAGGCGCGTCGCACGGGCGGCGACGACCTTCGTGCGCCCGACGGCGCGATGCACCGCGCGATGCCTCGAAGGCGCTTGGTCGGTCCAAACCCTCCGGGCTTACATCGCGTCGACGACGATGCGGGCCGAAGCAGGCGCCGCGGAAGGACGGTCGAGCGGCCGCCGACTCGTTCGTCCCGCCGACGTCCCCGGATGCCGTGCGCGCGGAGCGCAGAACCCGCGTCTCGACCTCCGCTCAGGAAGGGTCGACCGGCCCTTCCGGCTCCTGCGGCTCGTCGAGGAAATACGCGGCGACCTCGCCCTTGAACTTCAGCAGGACCGGGTTGCCGCGACGGTCCCTCGCCTTGCCGACGGCCATGCGGACCCAGCCTTCGCTGACGCAGTACTCCTCGATCGTGGTCTTCTCGACGCCGTTGAAGCGCACGCCGACCCCGCGCTCGAGCGCACCCGCGTCGTACCAGCGACTCTTCGGATCGACGGCCAGTCGATCGGGCGGCGTCGTGCGCACCGACATACCCGGGCTCTCGTCCATCGTTCTCTCCTCGACTCTCGCGGCTCACCGCGGCCGCAGGCCGGCACCTTACCTCGGGATCAGGGGACGAGGCGGCGATAGAGGTCGGCGTAGAGGCGGGCCGACTGCGTCCAGCTCACGTCCGAGCCCATGCCGCTCCGCTGCAGTCCTCGCCATGCGTCCGGTCGGGCGTGCAACTCGACGAGACGGGACATGGCCTCGACGACGCCGTCGACCGTGACGTCGGCGAACTGCACGCCGGTCGCGACGCCGGCGGCCAGCGACGCGAGGTTCGCGTCGATGACCGTGTCGGCCAGCCCGCCGACCCGCGAGACGACCGGAACGCATCCGTAGCGCAGGCCGTACAGCTGCGTCAGCCCGCAGGGTTCGAAGCGGCTCGGGACCAGGATCGCATCGCTGCCTCCCTGCAGCAGATGCGACAGTCCCTCGTCGTAGCCGATGCGCACGGCGACGCGGGCCGGATGGCGCGACGCGGCCTCGAGCAAGGCCTCTTCGAGCGCAGTGTCGCCGGAGCCGAGCACCGCCATTCTCGCGCCGAGCGCGACGATCGCATCCACCGCCTCGACGACGAGATCGATGCCCTTCTGCGTCGTCAGGCGACTGATCATGCAGACCAGCGGGCCGGGCCCCGGCGCGAGACCGAAGCGCTCCTCGAGCGCGTACCGGTTGGCCGCGCGGGCGTCGAGTGCATCGACGTCGAAGCGCATCGCGAGATGCGGGTCGGTGGCGGGGTTCCAGACCTCGATGTCGATGCCGTTGACGATGCCGCTCAACGCGTCTCCCCGCCAGCGCAGCATCGCGTCCATGCCCATGCCGCCGTCCGGCGTGACGATCTCGTGCGCGTAGCTCGGGCTGACGGTCGTCACGGCGTTCGCCAACAGGATGCCGGCCTTGAGGAAGCCGACGTCGCCGAAGTACTCGAGCCCGTGCGGCACGAAGGCACGCTCGGGCAGGCCGAGCCGCGAGAAGGTCGCTGCGGGGAACTGTCCCTGGAACGCGATGTTGTGCAACGTGAGGACGGTCGCCGGACGACGACGGCCGTCGCCCGCGAATTCGAGATAGGCCGGCACCAGCGCGGCCTGCCAGTCGTGACCGTGGATCACGTCGGGCACGAAGGCGTCCACCTCGCCCCAGCCGATGCGGGTCGCCGCGAAGGACAACGCCGCGAACCGCTCGGCGTTGTCGGGCCAGTCCTGCCCGGACGCGTCCAGGTAGGGATTGCCGGGTCGCGCGTAGAGGTGCGGCGCATCGAGCACGAACAGGTCCAGCGATCCGCGACTTCCGCGGAGCAGACGCGCGGGGCCGCCGAAGAAGCCGGCCCACGTCGCGGCGACGGCGCCGTCGAAGCCCTCGAGCACGGCCGGGTAGCCCGGCACCAGCGTGCGGACCTCCACGTCGAGCGCCGCGAGAGCCGCGGGCAACGCGCCGGTGACGTCGGCGAGTCCGCCGGTCTTGATCAACGGAAAGATCTCCGACGCGACCGACAGGACCTTCGACGACCGCCCTCGTTCAGGCATGCAGACGGTCGATCATGGCTTGCGTGACGAGGCAGATGCCCTTGTCAGTGCGACGGAAGCGGTGAGCGTCGAACGCCGCGTCCTCGCCGACCACGAGGCCCTCGGGGATGTTGACGCCGCGATCGACCACGACTCGATTCAGGCGCACGTGCCGTCCCACCGTGACGTAGGGAAGGATGACGGTCTCGTTGACGTGCGCATACGAGTTCGTGCGGACACCGGTGAACAGCAGCGAACGACGCAGCTCGGTGCCCGAGACGATGCAGCCGCCCGAGACCAGCGAGGAGATCGCGGTGCCGCGACGGCCCGGTTCGTCGTGGACGAACTTCGCGGGCGCCGTCAGTTCACTGTAGGTCCAGATCGGCCAGGTGGTGTCGTAGAGATCGAGCGCCGGAAGGATGTCGGTCAGGTCGATGTTCGATTCCCAGTACGCGTCGACCGTGCCGACGTCGCGCCAGTAGGCCTCGGCCTCGTGGGCCGAGCGCACGCACGACTCGCTGAAGCGATGCGCGATCGCCTTGCCGCTCGCGACGATCTTCGGGATCAGGTCCTTGCCGAAGTCGTTGCTCGACGACGGGTCGTGCGCGTCCTCGTTCAGCAGATCGAACAGGAACTTCGTGTTGAACACGTAGATGCCCATCGACGCGAGCGCCATATCGGGCTTGTCGGGCATGCCGGGCGGATCGGCCGGCTTCTCGATGAAGCTGATGACGCGGTCGCCCTCGCCGACGTGCATGACGCCGAAGCCCGAAGCCTCCGCGCGCGGTACCTCGATGCAGCCGAGCGTGACGTCGGCGTCGGTCTGGCAATGCTGTTCGAGCATCACCGTGTAGTCCATCTTGTAGATGTGGTCGCCCGCGAGCACGACGATGTAGGTCGGCTGGTAGTCCTGGACGATGTCGATGTTCTGGAACACCGCGTCCGCGGTGCCGCGATACCACAGGTCCTCCGAGACACGCTGGCTGGCCGGCAGGATGTCGAAGCTCTCGTTGCGCTCTGCGCGCATGAAGCTCCAGCCGCGCGTCAGGTGGCGGATCAGGCTGTGCGCCTTGTACTGGGTCGCGACGCCGATGCGGCGGATGCCGGAGTTGAGCGCGTTGCTGAGCGCGAAGTCGATGATGCGGGTCTTGCCGCCGAAGAACACGGCGGGCTTCGCCCTTCGATCGGTCAGCTCCATCAGGCGGCTGCCACGGCCGCCCGCGAGCACGAAGGCCATCGTCTCGCTGGCCAGGCGAGTCCCTCGTTGGCGTGGGGTCACGCGGTCTCCTCGTTGCCTTCGACATGGAATGTCGTCGATCGAAGGCTCTCGACGCTTACGCGAATGGCGGCGAATTTACTCCGTTTCGAGTTCGACGACGTGCAGCGCGTCTCGATGCGCGTCGATTCCTTCCCCGCTCCTTCGCGAACCGCGCGAAGGCTTCACACGGAACAGGACTCCGCGGCGTCGACGGTCGCGTCGCGCGCGGGATGGCGGTAGCGCGACGCGAGCACGCAGCCGAACACGATCAGTGCCGCGCCGACCAGCGTGACCGCGCTCACTCGCTCGTCGAAGATCGCCCATCCGAGGATGGCGGCCCACACGAACGACGTGTATTCGCTGGTCGACAGGTGGCTCGCATCGCTTCGCGCATAAGCCCATGCGAGCAACAGCAGCGACGCCACCGCGAGCGACGCGGCGATCAGCAGCGGCACGGCGTGATGGAACGGCGGTGCGTCGGCGAAGAAGGGACTGCCGAGCGCGAGCAGCGACGACACGATGGCGCTCTGCGAGAACGCGACTTCGACCGGATCGGCGACGAGCGCCTGGCGACGCATCAGGACGATGTTGAACGCGTACAGGAAGGCCGACGCGAGGACCGCGGCGGCTCCCTGCAGAGCCGCGGGTCCGCCGTCGGCCCCGAGATCGGAGCGCCATTGCCCGACCAGGATCACGACGACGCCGACGAACGCGATCGACGACGCGACGACGGCCGCCCTCGCGATGCGCTCGCCGAGCACCAGCGCCGAAAGGTAGAGGGACAGCAGCGGTGCGACGAAGGTCAACGCGACCGCCTGTGCGATCGGCACGCGCGCGAGACCCCAGAAGAATGCGATCGCCATCGCGGTCGAGACCGCGGCCCTCGCCGCGTGGACCTTCAGCGTCGCGGCGGTGACCGGCCGGCGCGGCCGCGCGAGATAGATCGAGCCGCTGATCAGCGTGCCGGCCAGGTTGCGCCAGAGGAGCGTCGTGTAGGTGCCGAGCGTCAGCACCAGTCCCTTCATCATCGCGTCCATCAGCGAGAACATCGCGATGCCGAGCACGGCCACGGCGAAGACGGCCGCGGGCGACCAGCTACGTCGGGCGACGGCGCGCGGCACGCTCATCGACGAGCGGCGACAATCGCGGCATGTCGGACGCCGCCTCGCACGATCCGCTGCATGGCCTGACGCTCGAAGCGATCGTGACATCGCTCGTCGAGCGATACGGCTGGGACGGGCTCGCGGAGCGGGTGCCGGTCCGCTGCTTCCAGTTCGATCCGTCGATCGGGTCCAGCCTCCGCTTCCTGCGCCGCACGCCGTGGGCGCGGGCCCGGGTCGAGAAGCTCTACCTGTCCATCGCGACGGAGCGGCGGCGATCGCCGCCGTGAGCCGGAACGCCCCTTCACTCGGGTCGTTGGAAGCCGCCATCGACCCAGGCCGATGCGGACTTCGCGTCGAGTCGATAGCGCGCATCGACCTTGAATCGCGCGATCTCGTCGCCGACGGCATCGACGGCGGTCAGCGTGGCGAACGGATCGTCGTCGTCGGCGACGATGTCGAGCCGCACCGTCACGCGACCCGATGCGCCTTCGACCGTCACGCTGCGATGCAGGGCCGCATGCGCCTGCTGCTCGTGTCGACGCAGGACCTCGGCCGCTGTCTTGACGAGCGCGATGAAGGCCGCGCCGTCGAGCGGCTTCGGGTTCTTCTTGTCGCGGCCCATCGTCCACGGGCCGACGAGCGCCGGCTCGGGCTCGCCGTCCTTGATCATCTCGACGGCCCAGCCTTCGTCGTCGTCGTTCTCGACGACCCGTGCGGTCCAGCCGTCGTCGCGCCACAGCCGCGGCTCGTGGATCGCTTCGGAGTCGATGATCGGTTCGTCCATGCGCATGTCGCCCGTGCGGGATCGGCCCCGCGCGAGGCGGTACCCGAGAAGGACGCCGGCGGTAGGCGATCTTAGGCCAACCCGGCGCGTCCCCGACAAGATCGACGCGTCACGTGCCGGGCGACGAATACCGTGATCCGTTGTAAAGCTCGGCCTCGTCGTCCGACGAGGCGAGTCCACCTGGGAAACCTCATCCACCGGAGACATTCGGATGCCTACCCGTTCTTCCCTCGGCGTGCTACGCGGTGCGCTCGTTCTCGTCTTCCTCGCGTTCGGCTACGTGAAATTCTTTCCCTTCGAAGCGAAGGGAGTCGAACCGTTGATCGCGGCGCACCCGGCGTTGTCGTGGGCCTTGCCGTTGTTCGGGCAGGCCGGCGCATCGCGCTTTCTCGGCGTCGTCGAGATCACGGCGGGGCTCCTGCTCGCGATCGGCTATCGGAGCGTCCGCGCGAGCCTGGCCGCAGGCGTGCTGACGATGATCACGTTCGCGATCACGGTGACCCTGTTCTTCTTCGTGCCGCATGTCTTCGAGGCGTCGGCGGGCGGCTTCCCTGCGATCTCGGGGACCGGCGGCTTCCTGCTCAAGGACACGGTCCTGTTCGCGGCCGGCCTCGTGATCTTCAGCGAGGCGCTCGGGACGTGGCGCGCCCGGCGGCCACGGACCTGATCCGCGCCGACCCCGGGGCGACGGGCGATCGCGACACGGGGCCGACGCACGAAGGCGGCGGGGCCTGCACCGGCTCGATTCAGGACAACGGCGAGTACGGTTCGGCCATTGCGATCGTCGAGGTCGCCTCGTGGATGTTCTCCGGGCCGCCCTTCGGTGGCCAGACATGGGCGGCATAGGCCTTCGCACGCAATGCCGCACGCTCGTCGAGACTGGCGAAGCCCCAGATGTGGGTGACCCGCGGCGCGCCGTCGAGCGCATACATATTGATCACCAGATGGGCGGTGTATTCGTGCGCCGGACCGATCGCCTGCTCCCACCCGGCCAGCGTCGGTGGCAGTCCACCCGGCTTGAGTCGATAGGTGCGGAACTCGAAGACCTTGCCGTAGGCCCGCGGCTCGACCGGCGGAAGGAACGGGAACGGCGCGTAGCTCTCCATCTCGAGTTCCGTCACTAGCTCTCCCCCGTTGAACGGGTCGGCGCTCTGCAACGCGCGGCGACGTTCCGCCGCGAGTTCGTCGGCGTCGGCGAAGCCACGCAGGAGCAGCAGGCGCCCTAGCCTGCCGATATCGGTGCGCCAACTGCCGAGAAGAACGCCCTTCGACTCGGGTGACGTCACCCAGGATCGGGCGCGTTCGGACACTTCCGCCGTCGACGTCAGCGGAAAGGACAGCGTGGCGATTTCATAGAGTCGATGCATGCGTGGGTCTCCGGTGATGAAGGTGGTCGCGGGCGGAGCGAGCCGAACAGCGCCGCGGTGACCGGGGTTGGCAGAGCGGCGATCGGAGGCGGCCGCCGGCGTATATGTCGCCGGCACGAGCTCCACCCCGATACTCGAATGGCTGCTTTCGGCCTGACGCGCGGATCGCCCTTCGGTGACTCCCGGCTTCTTATCGCCTCTCCTTCCGGCTCTTGTGGCCCGACCGGGAAGCTGCCGGTTCGGACTGCCGCGAAGTTCGAGGACACGTCGAACCTTACAGCAATGGACGACGGGCGCGATCGGGGTTGCCGGCCTCCACGAGGCCGCCCCATCGCAGCAGCGTCTCCTCGTCGTACCAGCTCGCGACGAGCTGAACCCCGATCGGCAGTCCGGCTCCGCTGAAGCCGAACGGCACTGCCAGGGCCGGCAATCCGGTCAGATTGAAGGGGATGGTCGCCCGCATCATCTGCGCGGTCTCGATCCGTCGACCATCGACCGGGTATCGGTCTTGCCCGTGCAGCGGAGCGGTGAACGGGACGACCGGGCACAGCAGGACGTCGTAGGCCTGGAAGTAGCCGATGAACGCCGACCGCAATCGCTCGACCGTCTCGCCGGCCGCGACGTGTTCGACGAAGCTGGGCTCGTGCCGGTGGACGGCCAGCTTCCCCCGCGGCGAGAGCTCGTCCTCTCGCCCTGCCGCGAGCGCCAGCAAGTGCGACACGCTCTCCGCCAACAACGCCGCGCCGGGCCGGGTGCCGTCGATCTCCTTCAGGATCGCCAGTTCCACCGGCTCGACCTCGCAGCCGAGCCGCTCGAGGAGAGCCGCCGCGGCGCGAACGGCCGCGGCGACCTCCGGGTCGATGGGGCCGAACACGCCGGTCGCCCAGCCGACCCTCAGCGGCTGTCCAGGCGTCCTGGCCCGAGCCGGTCCGGCCCCCCTTGCCGCGACCGCATAGCCATCCAACCCGTCCGGCCCCCGGAGAAGGTGGTAGGCGAGGCCGACGTCGCGAACGCTACGCGCGAGGGGGCCGACATGCCACATCCGGTTGGGCGCGGGAGGGTAGTGCCCGGTCAGCGGCACGCGGCCATGCGGCGGTGTCAGCGCGACCAGGCCCGTGAACGAGGCCGGGCCCCGCACCGAAATGCCCACGTCGCTGCCGATGCCGATCGGCGACATGCCCGCGGCGATCGCCGCGGACTCGCCGCCACTCGATCCGCCCGGGGTGCGTGCGAGGTCCCACGGATTGTTCGTCCGGCCGGTCAGGACGTTGTCGGTTTCGAACCAGAGGGCGAACTCGGGAAGGTTGGTCTTGGCGAGCAGGATCGCGCCCGCGTCGCGCAGGCGGCGCACCGCCGTGGCGTCGGCGGTCGGTGTGCGCCCCGCGAACAGCCGGGAGCCGCGCTGCGTGGCGACGCCGGCGGTGTCGAGGCAGTCCTTCGCCGTGAACGGCACGCCGGCGAGCGGACCGAGATCGTCGCCGCGCAGGACGGCGCGCTCGACGTCACGCGCCGAGGCGAGCGCCGTGTCCGCCGCCAGGGTGACGATGGCGTTGATCCGCGGGTTGACGGCCTCGATCCGGTCGAGGTGCGCCTGCACGACCTCGATCGGGGAAATCGCCTTCGTTCGGATCAGAGCGGCGAGTCGCGTCGCATCGAGATAGTGGAGGGGTGTGCGGAGGATTCTTGGTCGGGTGTCACGGCTGTTCTTCCGATGGGATCGTGAGCTTGGGCAATCAAGCGAGCGGGACCGGCGTGCCTCGACGCGAGCGCGGCAGTGGACGACCTGGGCGCTTCACCGACGCCCGACCTGCGCGGAGCGAGGCGCCTCGAGTCCGGTTCGGCGCACGTCTGGCAAAAGGCCCGACGACGTGGCTCCGGCCGGAGGGCGACGCGAGAAATCGCCCGACGGCAGCGGCCGCCACGAGGGCCGCGGCGCCGATCGTCTCCCGGGGCGGCCGAGGTCGTCCCTGCCGTGCTCGTCCGACGAAGCCATGAAAGAACTTCCTCGTCTGACTCGCGGCGAAGAAATCGGGACCACGGTTGAACTTCTAGGACGTCGATACCGGGCGGACGCCGCTGGCCGCGAACGCGGCCTCGAGTGCGACGGTGTCCTCGAACTCGGTGTCGTAGTTGAGCGGGAGCGGCAGCCTGGCCCACGGGTAACCACTGCGGAGGAAGATCTGGCCGACCGGCCTCACCCAGCCGTGATCGTCGAGCGTGCTCGCCCGCACGATGACGGCCTGCGGCGAGTGTTCGGCCACCGTGTGGGTCCAGCCGTGGCAGGCCCCGCACCAGTACTGGTGGCTCGGAAGGCCGCTGTCGGCGATCTTGGTCCACGACCGCGGCTCGCCGGCGATGACCGCAAAGCCCTCCTTCGGCACGGGCATGCCGACCGAGAAGGCGCTCGCGGTCAGCTGCCGGCAGTCGGTGCAATGGCACGCGAAGACGAACGTCGGGGCGGCCGTGATGCGGTAGCGGACCGCCCCGCAGCGGCAACCGCCGTCGAGCGGCAGCGGGAATGCGGCGTCGTCCATGCTCAAGCTCCCGCAACGCCGTGTCCGACCAGCTTGGCAGGATCGACGATCTCGTCGAACGTCTCTTCGCTGACCTTGCCGGACTTCAGCGCCGCCTGCTTCAGGGTCGAGCCGTCGTCGGCGGCGGCTTCGGCGATCCTCGCGGCTTCGGAGTAGCCGATGACCGGGGCCAGTGCGGTGACCAGCATCAGCGACTGGCCGACGGTCGCGTCGATCCGCTCGCGGTCGAGTTCCGTCCCGTCGATCGAGAAGGCGCGCATCCTGTCGCACATGTCGCCGAGGATGCGCGCCGAGTGCAGCAGGTTGTTGACGATGATCGGGCGCATGGCGTTCAGCTCGAAGTTGCCCTGGCTGCCGGCGAAGGCGACCGCGTTGTCCTCGCCGATGACCTGGATGCAGACCATGACCATGGCCTCGCACTGCGTCGGGTTGACCTTGCCCGGCATGATCGAACTGCCGGGCTCGTTCTGCGGCAACAGCAGTTCGCCCAGGCCGCAGCGCGGCCCCGAGGCCAGCCAGCGCATGTCGTTGGCGACCTTCATCAGCGCCACGGCGACGCCGCGCAGGGACGCCATCGCGGCGACCATCGCGTCGAGCGAACCCTGGGCGGCGAACTTGTTGGGCGCCGTCACGAACGGCTTGCCGGTGAGGTCGGCGATCGCCGCCGCGATGTCGCGCGAGAAGTGCTTCGGCGCGTTGAGCCCGGTGCCCACCGCCGTGCCGCCGCAGGCGAGACGGTGGAGGCCGCCCAGCGAGCGGCGGACGTTGTCCATCGCGTCGCGCACCTGCGCGGCGTAGCCCGACCATTCCTGGCCGACCGTCAGCGGCACCGCATCCTGCAGGTGGGTGCGCCCGGTCTTGACCACCTCCATCCACTGGTTCGCCTTCGCCTCGATCGCGGTCGCGAACCGGTCGAGCGCGGGCAGCACCTCGTCCTCCAGCGCGAGCACGGCGGCGACGTGCATCGCGGTGGGAAAGGTGTCGTTGGACGACTGGCCCAGGTTGACGTGATCGTTGGGATGGACCGGATCCTGCGCGCCGAGCGTGCCGCCGAGGAGCTGGATCGCGCGGTTCGAGATGACCTCGTTGAGGTTCATGTTCGACTGGGTGCCCGAGCCGGTCTGCCAGACGAACAGCGGGAAGTGGTCGTCGAGCTTGCCCGCGATCACCTCGTCCGCGGCCTTCACGATCGCGTCGGCGCGCCATTGCGCCAGCCGTCCTCCGTCGGCGTTCACCTGCGCGGCGGCCTTCTTCACGTAGCCGTAGGCGTGGTACACCGCCTTCGGCATCCGGTCGTCGCCGATCGAGAAATGCCGGAGCGAGCGCTCGGTCTGCGCGCCCCAGTAGCGGTCCGCGGGAACGTCGACGTCGCCCATCGAATCGAATTCCCGGCGCCGGCCGCTCGCCTCGATCCCGATCGGCGCGTCGGTCATGACCGGGTCGTCGCCGGCCTCGTGGACGTGCGTCATCTGGAACTCCCCCGGACGAGCCGGTCGGCCGTTCCCGGCCGGTGGACCGGGGACGGCGGCCGTGCCCGATAGACGGGTGTGTAGGTGATGCCCTTGATCCACGCACGGATGTCGTCCGGCCGCTCCACCGTCGCGAGGCCGCGATCGAAGATGTGCTCGGCGACGCGGGTCGCGGTCGTGATCTCGACCTCCAGGATGTCGCGCTGGCCGGGGTAGAGCATGCCCTTGTCGCGCGCGGCCTGGTCGACCTGGTCGGCCGCGCCCTTGGCCGCGGCGATCCACATCCGGTCGTCGATGCGCTTCGGCCTGGTCGCGTAGACCGCGAGGCCGAAGGCCGGGAAGATGTAGAAGTTGTTGGCCTGGCCCGGGTGGAAGACCTTGCCGGCGACGGTCACGTCGGGGAACTGGACGCCCGCCGCGAACAGCGCCTTGCCGTCGGTCCAGGCATAGGCCTGCTCGGCCGTGCACTCCGCCTTGTCGGTCGGGTTCGACAGCGGGAAGATGATCGGGCGGTCGGTGGCGGCGGCCACGCCCCTCACCACGGCTTCCGTGAACAGGCCCGGCGTCGTGCTGACGCCGACCAGCGCGGTCGGCTTGAACGAGCCGACGGCGGCCGCGAGGTCGGTCGTCGCGGGAAGGTCCTTGGCATAGGCCTTCTGCGAAGGGCCGAGGTCGTCGCGGCCGGCGTCGAGCAGGCCGTTCACGTCGTACAGGGCGATGCGCTTCCGGGCGTCGTCCTTGCCCAGCCCGCCTTCGACCATCGCTTCGACGAGCATGTCGGCGATGCCGATCGCGGCCGATCCGGCCCCGGCGAAAAGGATTCTCTGGTCGGCCAGCGTCTCGCCCTTGATCTGGAGCGCGGTGGTCAGCCCTGCGAGGGTGACGCTGGCGGTGCCCTGGATGTCGTCGTTGTAGACGAGGTAGTCGTCCCGGTAGCGCGCGAGCAGCCGGATGGCGTCGGTGCCCTTCCAGTCCTCGAAATGGACGCAGACGCCGGGGAACACCGCGTTCGCGGCGACCATGAACTCGTCGACGAGCGCATCCAGCGCGTCGTCGGCGGGCGGCGCGTCGCGCAGGCCGGTGTAGAGCGGATCGGCGCGGAGCGCGGCGTTGGTGGTGCCGATGTCGAAGTGGATCGGCAGCAGGCAGTCGGGTGGCACCCCGGCGCAGGCGGTGTAGAGCTGGAGCTTGCCGATCGGGATCGGCGCGCCGTTGGCGCCGATGTCGCCCAACCCCAGGATGCGGCCGCCCGAGGACACGCAGATGAAACGGATGTCGCGCGTCGGCCAGTTCGCCAGCACCTCGGCGAAGCGTCCCTTCATCGTCTTGGTCAGGTACATGCCTTGCGGACGCCGATAGACATGGCCATAGGTCAGGCACGCGTCGGCGATGGTGGGGTCGTAGACGATCGGCACGAACCGCGCCGGATCGCGCATCAGCACCGCGTAGTAGAGCGTCTCGTTGCGATCGCAGAGGTCCTGAAGGTAGAGATACTCTTCGAGGTCGCTGGATTTGGCGCAGAGGTGCCCCATGACGCGCTGGACCTGCGTGTCGAGGTCCTCGACCGTCGTCGGAAGCAGGCCTTCCAACCCGTTCGCCGCCCTCTCCTCGGTCGTAAACGCTGTCCCCTTGTTCTCGATCGGGCTTTCGAGGAGTTCTAGCCCGGTGGCGTGATGATGCATGTCTGGTTTTTCCGCTGAACGGGAGCGCAGGATGTCGTCTTCGAACAGGAACGACGTCCCGCGCAGGCCCGTGAGTTGATTAGGTCAAGCAGCGAGCTGCTCGGGCTCCATGTCGTAGCACTTCTGGACCTGCTCGTGCCGCGTCCCCAGGCCTTCGGTGGCCTTCATCGACCAGGGCTTCTCGATGTTCCGCTTGGTTTCCTCGATCGTCGACTTGGGCTCGAGGTTGCGGAACGCGTCGAGCTCGCCCGCGGCGACGGCGGTCAGCGTGGCGTAGACCGGCTCGGGGTCGAACTGCGCGCGCGGGAAGGCGAGCTTCGAATAGTCGAACAGGCGCTCCGACGGCTCGTCGAGCCAGCTCTTCCAGGTGTCGAAGCCGCGGTCGTTGAAGCCGGTCAGGAACGGCCCGGGGTTCACGGTCGCGACCTCGATGTTGAACTCCTGGAGCTCGGCCTTCATCGTCTGGGCGATCGCCTCGATCGCATGCTTGGACGCCGAATAGATGCCGGTGAACGGGTTGACGTTGAGGCCTTCGCGCGACGACACCCACACCACCCGGCCTTGTCCGCGCTTCACCATCTGCTTGGCGATGCCCTGGGTGAGTAGCAGCGGGCCGACCACGTTGACCTCGAACTCGTGCCGCATGTTCTCGCCGGGGATGTCGACGACCGCTCCGCCCTCCAGCATGCCGGCGTTGTTGACGAGGATTTCCACGTTCCAGTCGAGCGCCTTGCGGCGATCGCCCTCGTTCGTCACGTCGAGCTTCTCGATCTTGAGCGTGACGCCGCGCTCCTTCGCATGGTTTTCCAGGATCTCGACCTGCGGATAGATCTCGACGCCGGCAATGACGTCGAAGCCCTTCTCGGCCAGCCTGAACGCGGCCTCCTTGCCGAAACCGGTGCCTGCACCGGTGATCAATACGGTCTTCATGTGCTTTCTCCTAGTGAATCGGTGATGGAATAAGGCCTCCCGCCGGTCGGCGGGTGCTGTTCAGCTCCGCGCCAGCGCCTCGGTGGCGCTGATCGCGGACGCATAGTCGTCGTCCGGGTGGATCCGGGCGGCATAGGCGAAGAGCTGCGCCGCGGCGGCCATGCTGGGCATCGAGGCGCCCCGCTCGCGCGCGTCGGCGAGCAGCAGGCCCATGTCCTTGGACATGAGCTTGGTCGGGAACTCGGCGGGGTAGCTGTCCGCCTTCGCCATCGCGAGCTTGCGCTTGTGGTGCTCGGAGACGAGGATCAGGTCCGACAGGACGTCGATGAGCATCTCGCGATCGAGCTCGGCGCGGGCGCCGTAGGCAAGGCCCTCGGCGAGTGCGGCGGTGCCGAGCGCCATGACGCCGTTGACGATCAGCTTGGTCACCGCCCCGTCGCCGACCGCGCCGACATGGACGGTCTTGCGCCCGACGACGTCGAGGATCGGCATCGCCGCCGCCACGTCGTCGTCGGAACCGCCCGCCAGGAACACGAGCTGGCCCGACTCCGCCTCGTGCGTGCTGCCGGACATCGGCGCCTCGACATAGCCGACCCCCTTTGCGGCGGCCGCGGCGGCGAGCGCCTTGGATGCCGTCGGTGAGACGGTGCTGAAGTTGATGATCACCTGCCCCTCGCGCGCGCCCTCCAGCGCACCGCCTGGCGCGGTCATCGACTGGCGCAGCGCCGCATCGTCGGGCACGGCGACCAGGATCGCATCGACCTTCGCTGCGAGCGTCGCGGCGCTGCCGGTCAACGGGAAGCCATCGATCTCGCCGCCGTCGTGGGCGACGTCGAACGCGATCACGGAGTAGTCGGCGTCGCGCAATCGTGCCGCCATCCGCGTGGGCATCGCACCGAATCCGACGAAGCCGAGCCCGAGGGTATCTGACATTTTTCTTCTTTCATGGGAGGAAGAGGTGCCGGCCACCGGATCGATCCCGAAGCCGGACGCGGGTCGGTCAATCAACCGACCGGCTTGATCCAGACCGCCTGGGCGTTGGTGAACTCGCGCAGGCCGAAGTGCGACAGCTCGCGTCCGTAGCCGCTCCGCTTGACGCCGCCGACGGGGATGCGCGGGTTGGACGCGGTGTATCCGTTGATGAAGACGCCGCCCGCCTCGATCCGCCGGGCCAAAACGCGGGCCTTCTCGAGATCGCGCGTCCACAGGTTGCTGCTGAGGCCGTAGTCGCTCGCGTTGGCCAGCCGAATGGCGTCCTCCTCGTCCTCGGCGACGACCAGCGCCGCCACCGGCCCGAATATCTCCTCGTCGAAGGCCGCCATGCCCGGGCGCACGTCGCCCAGCACGGTGGGCGGGTAGAACGAGCCCGCACCCGGCGTCTTCTCTCCGCCCGAGAGCAGCGTCGCGCCGGCGGCGACCGAGCGCTGGACCTGGTCGTGCACGCCGTCCCGCAGGTCGTCGCGCGCGATGGGGCCGATCGTCGTGGCCGCGTCCAGCGGGTCGCCGACCTTCACTGTGGCGACCGCTTCGAGGTACTTGCGGGTGAACGCGTCTGCGACGGGCCGTTCCAGGATGAAGCGCTTGGCGGCCAGGCACACTTGGCCCGCGTTCTGGAAGCGCGCCGCGATCCCAGCCTCGACCGCCTTGTCGACGTCGGCGTCGGCCAGTACGACGTAGGCGTCCGCGCCGCCCAGCTCGAGGAGGCTCTTCTTCAGTGCCTTGCCGGCCGTGGCCGCCACCGCCGAGCCCGCGCGCATGCTGCCCGTCACCGTGACCGCCGCGATGCGCGCGTCCTCGATGGCCGCCCTGACGGCGTCGTTGTCGGCGTTGAGAACGCAGAAGAGGCCCTCGGGGAAGCCGCTCGCCTCGTAGGCGTCGCGCAGCGCGTAAGCGCAGCCCGTCGCGTTGGGCGCGTGCTTGAGCATGAAGCCGTTGCCCGACAGCATGATCGGACCCGCCGCGCGGATCACCTGCCAGAAGGGAAAGTTCCACGGCATCACCGCCAGGATCGTTCCGACCGGCAGGTAGGAGACGTAGGCGTGGTCGTCGCTGTCGGTCTCGACGGGTTCGTCGGCGAGGACGGCGGGGCCGTGCTCGGCGAGCCAGTCGATGGTGGCGGCGCACTTCTCGACCTCGGCGCGTGCCTCGCGGATCGTCTTTCCCATCTCGCGCGTGGCGAGTTGGGCGAGTGGTTCGGACCGCTCGCGCAGGGTGGCGGCGAGGCGGCCGTAGCACTCCACTCGCCGTGCCAACGGCGTCGCGCGCCATGCTTCGTAGGCGATCCTGCCCGCCGCGAGCAGGCTCTCGATCGCGTCGGATGTCTGGAAGGGGTAGATCTCGATCAGCTCCCCCGTTGCGGGGTTGCGCGAGATCGCGGCGGTGTTCGGATCGGGATGGAGCTTCACCATGTCAAATCTCTCTGTCTGAGGCGTCGAAAACGACGCGACCGAGAGGCTAGGTGGGGCGGGCCATCCACTGCAAAAGGCAGGTTCTTATCCTAGGACCGACGGTCCCCGAATGAAGAGCGGTCGAGAGGTCCGCTCGGCGGTCGCGGATGGAGTGGGAAGGGCTCGACTGCCTGGAGCAGGCAGACCGGTTCTCGCTCGGCTCGCCGCCGACCGGGCAACCGCGGCTTGGCGCGACGTGAGCGCGACCAGGGGCCCGGACCCGGCACGGTCAAGGCGCAGGATGCGCGACAGTCCCGCTCGTCGACCCCGCAGATGCGACATGGAGGAGCGCGGCGACTCTCCCGAGCGCTTCGCGCTCGGTGCGATGCGAAGTCCGGGAGTCGACGGAGATGGAGGCGTGGCTCGCCGCCCGCAGAGCCACGCCATCGCCTGCGCTCCGTTCCCCGACGTTCGTCGGCGCAGAGGCCGGCCTAGGAAGTCGAAGGCTCGAGCGCATCGGGAGAGGGCGACGTCCGCACCGGCGCCGGCACACGCCGCCTGCCCTCGACCCCTGCGTCGATCGGGTCGGTCCGCTCGGCATCGCGTGGCGATTTCGCTGCTCGTGGTCGGCCTTGTCGTAGACCCCGCGCGACGAGCGCCTGTCCTCGGGCGCGAGGCGCGAGGCGCGAGGCGCTTCGCGGTCCGGTCGCCGTCGAACGAGTTCGTTCAGCGACGTGCATCCGACAGAGGGTTGGAGCGCGTTCCGGCGCGGAACCGGATACCCGCTGCGGCCGGAAAATCACTCCCACTCGATCGTCGCCGGCGGCTTGCCGCTGATGTCGTAGACGACGCGGTTGATGCCGCGCACCTCGTTGATGATGCGGTTCGAGACCTTCGCGAGCAGCTCGTGCGGCAGCGGCGCCCACTGGGCCGTCATGAAGTCGGTGGTCTGCACCGCGCGCAACGCGACCACCCATTCGTAGGTGCGGCCGTCGCCCATGACGCCCACCGAGCGCACCGGCAGGAAGACCGCGAAGGCCTGCGAGGTCGCGTCGTACCAGTTGCGCATCGTCTCTTCCGCCGGCGTTCCTCGCGCCGCCGCGAACGGCGTCGCGCGCAGCTCCTCGATGAAGATCGCGTCGGCCCGCTGCAGCAGCACCGCGTACTCGCGCTTCACCTCGCCGAGGATGCGCACGCCGAGGCCAGGACCGGGGAACGGATGACGATAGACCATCTCGCGGGGCAACCCGAGCGCGACGCCGAGCTCGCGGACCTCGTCCTTGAAGAGTTCGCGCAACGGCTCGAGCAGCCGCAGGCGCAGCGTCTCGGGCAGGCCACCCACGTTGTGATGACTCTTGATGGTGGTGGCCTTCTTCGCGCTGCCGACCTTGTTCGACGCGGACTCGATCACGTCGGGATAGATCGTTCCCTGCGCCAGCCACTTCGCGTTCGGCAGCTTCGCGGACTCGGCCTGGAACACCTCGACGAACTCGCGACCGATGATCTTGCGCTTGGCCTCGGGATCGGTGACGCCTTCGAGCCGGCCGAGGAAGATCTCGCTCGCGTCGACGCGGATCACCTTGACGCCGAGATGGTCGGCGAAGGTCCGCATGACCTGTTCGCCTTCGCCAAGGCGCAGCAGCCCGTGGTCGACGAAGACGCAGGTGAGCTGATCGCCGATCGCGCGATGGATCAGCGCCGCGGCCACCGACGAATCGACGCCGCCCGACAGGCCGAGGATGACCTCGTCGTCGCCGACCTGCGCCCGCACCGACGCCACCGCCTCCTCGACATGGTCGCGCATGACCCAGTCGGGCCTCGCGCCGCACAGATCGAGCACGAAGCGTTCGAGGATCGCCCTGCCCTGCAGCGTGTGGGTGACCTCGGGATGGAACTGCACGCCGTAGAAGCGGCGCTCGTCGTCGGCGATGCCGGCGATCGGACAGCTCGGCGTGGACGCCATCAGCCGGAAGCCGTCGGGCATCGCGGTGACCTTGTCGCCGTGGCTCATCCACACCTTCAGCATCTCGTGGCCCTCGGGCGTCTCGTGGTCCGCGATGCCGTCGAGGAGCCGCGTGTGTCCGCGCGTGCGGACCTCGGCGAAGCCGAACTCGCGATGCGTGCTCGGTTCGACCGCGCCGCCGAGCTGCACCGTCATCGCGAACATCCCGTAGCAGATGCCCAACACCGGCACGCCGAGTTCGAATACGGCCTGTGGTGCGCGCAGGTCCTGGTCCTCGTAGGTGCTCGCATGGCTGCCCGAGAGGATCACGCCCTTCAGCGCGCCGTCGCTCGCGTGGCGGCGGACGAACGCGTCGTCGACGTCGGCCGCGTGGACCTCGCAGAACACCTTCGCCTCGCGGATGCGGCGCGCGATCAACTGGGTGACCTGCGAGCCGAAGTCGAGGATCAGGATCTTGGAATGCGTGGACATGGTCAGGACGGCGAAGGACGCGGCGCGTCGGACGGCACCTGCGCCCGCGATGCGTCGGTCGGCCGGGTGCGGAAGTGGACGATCGCGACCATCAGCGAAGCGAGCTGCAGCACGGTGCTCGCGTAGAACGGCGCGCCGACGCGCCAGTCGTCGGGCGGCAGGTGGCTGACGGCCGCCAGCAGCGGCGCGCCGATCAGCGGCGCGACGACCAGCATGATGCTGGCCACCGCGTTGAGCGAGCCCATCGTGATGCCCTGCGCGCGCTCGTCGACGTTCTTCGAGATCAGCCCCTGCAGCGCCGGGCCGACGGCGAAGCCGAACAGGTTCGCGACGATGATCGCGTACATCATCCAGCCGATCGGCGCGAGGCCGTAGAGCAGGAAGGCCGCGGCCTGCGACGCCAGCCCGACGACGACGATCCAGCGCTCGCCGAAGCGCTTCAGCAGAGCGCCGAGGAATGCACCCTGCACCAGCGCGGTCGCGACGCCGACGGCGAACAGCGAGATGCCGTTCTCGCGCGGCGTCCACCCGAAACGGAAGGTCGTGAACAGGACCCAGGTCGAGTGCAGGATGAACTGCGCCAGCACGGTCAGCGCGTAGACCCAGACGAGGCTGCCCACGCCGCGCAGTTGCACGAGGCCCTTCAACGCGGAGAAGGGATTGGCCTTCGCGAACGAGAACGGCGCGCGCCGGTCGACGGGCAGCGACTCGGGCAACACGAAGAAGCCGTAGACGACGTTGAGCAGCGACAGCGTGGCGGCGACGTAGAACGGCAGGCGGACATCGCTCGCGCCGAGCAGGCCGCCGACCACCGGACCGATGATGAAGCCGATGCCGAACGCGGCGCCGATCATGCCCATCGCTTTGCCGCGGCCCTCGGGCGGCGTGACGTCGGCGATGTACGCGCTGGCGACCGAGAAGTTGGCCGCGGTGCCGCCGCCGACGATGCGCGCGAACAGCAGCCAGCCGAGCGAAGGCGACATCGCCATCAACAGGAAGTCGAGCCCGAGTCCGGCGATGGCGAACAGCATCACCGGCCTGCGTCCGTAGCGATCGGACAGCGCGCCGAGCAGCGGCGCGCAGCAGAACTGCATGACACCGTAGATCGCCGACAACAGGCCGTACCAGTAGGCCTGCGCATCGCGGCTGCCGACGAACTCGCCGACCAACGACGGCAGCACCGGGATGACGAGCCCGAAGCCGAGCACGTCGAGCAGCACGCAGACGAGGATGAACGGGACGGCCGCTGGCCTCGTCGGGGTGGGCGTCCCGATCGACACCGCCGTCACTCGACCCGGTAGTTCGGCGCTTCCTTGACGATCTGCACGTCGTGGACGTGCGACTCGCGGATGCCGGCCGTGGTGATCTCGACGAACTCGGCGTTGTCGCGCAGATCGTCGATGGTCGTGCAGCCGCAGTAACCCATGCTCTGACGCAGGCCGCCGACGAGCTGGAAGAGGATCGCGGTGACCGAGCCCTTGTACGGCACGCGTCCTTCGACGCCTTCCGGCACGAACTTGTCGATGTTGTTGCCGGGATCCTGGAATTAGCGTACGGCCGAGCCTTCGATCAGCCCGCCGCCCGAGCCCATGCCGCGGTACTCC
>CALMOR010000083.1:24183-25049 GCA_937872165.1 uncultured Burkholderiales bacterium
CGACGGCGTCAAGGTCGGCATCGGCCCGGGCGCGAGCTGCACCACGCGCATCGTGGCCGGCGTCGGCGTGCCGCAGATCACCGCGAGCGACAACGTCGCCCGAGTAGCGGATGCCGCCGTCGGCGATGACCGGGATGCCGCTGCCTTCGAGGGCTCGGGCGACGTTGTCGATCGCGGTGATCTGCGGCACGCCGACGCCGGCCACGATGCGCGTGGTGCAGATCGAGCCCGGGCCGATGCCGACCTTGACGCCGTCGGCGCCGTTGTCGGCGAGCGCCTTCGCGGCGGCGCCCGTGGCGATGTTGCCGCCGACGACCTGGATGTTCGGATAGCGCGTCTTGATGGCCTTGACCTTCGCGAGCACGTTGGCGCTGTGGCCGTGCGCCGTGTCGATCACGAACACGTCCACGCCCGCGGCGGCGAGGAGTTCGGACCGTTCGTCGGTGTCGGCGCCGATGCCGAGACCCGCGCCGACACGCAGCTTGCCCTGGTCGTCCTTCGACGCGCGCGGATGCTCGACCGCCTTCTGGATATCCTTGACGGTGATCAGGCCGCGCAGTTCGAAGTCGTCGTTGACGACGACCACGCGTTCGAGCCGATGGCGGTTCATCAGCCGCTTCGCCTCGTCGAGCGTCGCGCCTTCGCGGACGGTCACGAGCTTCTCGCGCGGCGTCATCTTCTCGCGGACGTCGGCGTCGAGCTCTTCCTCGAAGCGCAGGTCGCGATTGGTGATGATGCCGACGACCTTGCGGCCTTCGACGACGGGGAAGCCCGAGATGCCGTGCTGATGCGTGAGGGCGATCACGTCCGAGATCTTCATCGACGGCGGGATCGTGATCGGATCACGCAGCACGCCGGACTCGTAG
>CALMOR010000083.1:25059-31423 GCA_937872165.1 uncultured Burkholderiales bacterium
GACCCGGGAGACCTCGCGAGCCTGGTCCTTCGGCGGCATGTTCTTGTGGATGATGCCGATTCCGCCTTCCTGCGCCATCGCGATCGCGAGGCGTGCTTCGGTGACGGTATCCATCGCCGCCGACACCAGCGGGATGTTCAGCGTGATGTCGCGCGTGAGGCGGGTGGTGAGGTCGGTATCGCGGGGGAGGATGGCGGAATACGCCGGGACGAGGAGGACGTCGTCGAACGTCAGGGCCTTTTGACTCAAGCGCATTGCGTTCCCTTTTTCCAAAACGGGATTATACCGATGCACCCGTCCGGCCTTGCCCGCCGATGCCGTCCGCTCGCCTGCGGACGCGGCGCGGCCGGACGGCGTGCTGGCTTCGCCGGACGGCGTTGACTGCGCGCGCGACCGTGACGTAACGTTCTCGGCCGAGCCTTTCCAGCGACCGACGATGAGCTTCCCGCGTTTCCTCCTCACTGCCCTCCGCCTCGGCATCGTGTCGTCGTCGCTATGGGCGCCGGTCGCCTTCGGACAGTGGGTGTGGAAGGACGAGGCCGGTCAGATCGTCGCGAGCGATCAGCCGCCGCCGGCCGGCACGCCGCAGTCCCGCATCGTCAAGTCGCCGCGGACGAAGGGGGCGCCGCCTCCTCCGGTCGTCGAGCCGGACCCGGCCAAGGCCGACGCGCCGAAGTCGCTGGCCGATCGCGACCTCGATTCGAAACAACGCCAGAAGGAAGCGGCCGACGAGGCCAGGAAGGCCGACGAGGAAGCCGCCCGCGCGCGGGTGCAGCAACAGAACTGCGCGGCTTCGCGCAGCAACCTCGCCGCGCTGCAGTCGGGCGGCCGCTCCGCGCAGGTCAACGACAAGGGCGAACGCTCGTTCATCACCGACGAGCAGCGCCAGGGCCAGATCGGCCGGACGCAAGGGCAGATCGCGCAGTTCTGCCACTGAGCCGCGACGGACTCATCGTCCGCCCGGCATCCGTCCCCTCTTCTTCTCCGCGCGCCGACGACGCGCCTCCATCGGATCGACCGACAGCGGACGGAGGACTTCGACGCGGTCGCCGTCGTCGAGCACGGTGTCGAGCGATGCGCAACGCCCGAACACGGCGAAGCTGACGGCCTCGCGGTCCAGGGCCAGGCGCGCGAGGATGTCGCTGCCGTCGACGGCATCGCGCACGGTGGCGCCGGGCTCGAGCGTCAGCTCGATCCGCGTGGCGGAGGCAGCCGTCGCATGACAGACCTCGATCAGCACGACCCTAGGTGGCGCCTGCCACGTCGTCGGCGCGCTTGACGAAGCTCTCGACCATCGTCGTCGTGATCTGCTGGAAGACCGGTCCGACGAGCGTCTGCAGCAGGAAGCTGTTGAAGTCGTAGGAGAGCGTGAGCTCGACCTTGCAGGCGTCGTCGGCGAGTGGCGTGAAGCGCCAGCCCCCGTCGAGTTGCGAGAACGGACCGTCGACGAGCTTGAGGTCGATGCGCTCGTCCGGGTGCTGATCGTTCACGGTCGTGAAGCTCTGCGTGAGTCCGTGGAAGTTGATGTCGATCGCCGCGGTGACCTTCTGTCCGTCGCGCGAGACGATGCGCGAGCCGCCGCACCAGGGCAGGAAGCGGGGATAGGCCTCGATGTCCGCCACGAGCGCGAACATCCGCGCGGCGCTGTGACGGACGAGGACGGACTTGTCGATCGAGGGCATGGACGGGACGGCGTGGAGGCGGGACCGGTCGACTAGAATGCGCGGCTGCGCGCCGAGCGGTCATCACGGAGGCGCCGATTCTACCGAACGGATGGGCCGCTTCAGCGCACCATGGGCATCGTCGACAACAAGAAGGCCTTCCACGAATACTTCGTCGAGGACCGCTACGAAGCGGGACTCGTGCTGCAGGGCTGGGAAGCCAAGGCCATCCGCGCGGGCCGCGCGAACATCAAGGAAGCCTACGTGCTGGTGCGCGGCGCGGAGGTGTTCCTGTTCGGCGCGCACATCACGCCGCTGATCAGCACGTCGACGCACGTCGTGCCGGACCCGGTGCGCACGCGGAAGCTGCTGTTGCACGCCGAGGAGATCAAGAAGCTGATCGGCAAGGTGGAGCGCGCGGGCTACACGCTCGTGCCGATCAACCTGCACTTCAAGGGCGGTCGCATCAAGCTCGAGGTCGGGCTCGCGAAAGGCAAGAAGCTGCACGACAAGCGACAGACCGAGAAGGATCGCGACTGGAAGCGCGAGCAGCAGCGGCTGATGAAGACGCGCTAGTTCCCGCGCCGGTCGAGTCGCGCCCGCAGGTGCGCGTCTCTCGTGCTCACGCGCCCTGCCTTACCTCGTTCCACGACTTCCGCGTCGTCGCGAAGCTGGCGTTGACGGTATCGCCGGCGACGATCGGCGGAAAGTCGTCGAGTCCTCCGATAGCGCCGACCAACGCGCGCGGATCGACGACCGTGTGGTAGCCGGGATGCAGGAAGAGCGGGATCGAATAACGGTCGCGCCCGGATGCGTTGATGACGCGATGGAGCGCCGCGTCGAAACGCCCGCCGGTCCAGTGGCGCAGCATCTTGCCGACGTTGACCACGACCGCTTCCGGGTCCGGCGCCACGGGGATCCAGCGTCCGTCCCTGCCCATCACCTGCAGGCCGCTGTTGTCGTCCTGCAGCAGCAGCGTCATCAGGCTCTCGTCACGATGCGCGAACACGCCTTCGTCGGCCACGTGGGCGACCGACTCCTGCGGCGGATAGTGGTTGATGCGCATGTGCGAATACGTGTCGACGAGTGCCGCAGCGAAGAAGTCGTCGCCGGCGCCGAGGTGGATCGCCACCGCGCCGAGCAGCTCGCGACCGAGACCGAAGAGCGCCCAATAGAGGCTCTCGAAGGCCTCGCGGAAGCCGGGCAACGGCGGCCACGGCGTCGCCGAATGGAACGGCAACGCGAGCAGTTCCGGATCGTCGGGCGCGACGGGATGCCCGATCGTGTAGCCCTCCTGCGCGCTCGGCTTGCCGTCGTGGCGCAGGTTGTCGAACATCGGCTGATAGCCGCGGTTCGAGCGGTGCTCCTGGATGCTGCGCTTGTAGTCGTCCGGGAGCTCGAAGAAGCGGCGACCGGCTTCGAAGGCACCGGTGATGGTGGCGGGCGCGATGCCGTGACCCACGATCAACGCGAAGCCGTAGTCCTCGGCCGCGCGACCGATCGCGTCGACGACGGCGGCGCGGGCGGCGGCGTCGCCTCGCCGATAAGGGGCGATGTCGATCGTCGGGATGCGGTCCTCGACCGGATCGATGCGCGTCGGGATTGCGTTCGAAAGCTTGGCGGCCATCGGGATATCCGTGGATGGGCAGAAGAGATCGCAGGCCCGAGGCTCAGGCGAGCAGCGTCATGTCGCAGCGTCGCACGGCATCGCGGTCGAAGGTGACGGTCCTCGTGACGCCGGCCGCTTCCGCGGCTCCGCAGACGAGCGCGTCGGCGAAATCGGCGCCCTTCGACTGCATCGCGCGTACCGCCTTCCACACGACCGCGGCCTGTTCCACGACGATCTCCTTGGCCCGCAGCAGACCTTCGAACGCCGCGACCACCTGGTCGCGGTCGAGCGCATAGGCCGACTCCAGGACCCAGCACAGCTCGACCGCAGCGACGAGCGGCACGAAGCCCGGGGAAGCGGCCGTCAACGATTCGATGCAGCGCGTGGCGATCGGCGACTGCCGCCGGTCGTCCTGCATGATGTAGCGGACCAGGACGTTGGTGTCGAGACCCGTCATGCGGTCCGTCCCGGCACTCGTCCCGCGCTCCGGGCACGCCGGGCGACGGCCTCGGCCATGTCGTCGATGGAGACTGTCGCCGTGCTCTTGCCGAACATGCGCTTCAGCGCGGTGACCGATCGCGTGGCCGCGATGAATTCGAAGCGTCCGGGCGCGACTTCGACGAACTCGACCCGGTCGCCCGCGTCGACGCCGAGCGCGGCGCGGACCGCGGCCGGAATCGTGATCTGCCCCTTGCTGGTGAGCGTCGCGGTCGTCATCGGAATCCTTACTTACGAGTAAGGCGCCATCATCGCACGATCCGGGGAGGCCGGGTCCACTCCGTTCCGATTCGGCAGCCCTCGACGCCCGCGTCGATACGGGCGGCTCGCTAGCGGCCCGCGTTCGGGGTCTGGCTCTTGACGGTCTGCATCGCGGACGCGATCAGCGCCGAGACGTTCGACAGGTCCGCCGGAACGATCAGCGTGTTGCCGGCCTTCGCGAGCTTCTCGAACGCCATGACGTATTGCTGCGCGACCTTGAAGTTCACCGACTCCATGCCGCCCGGCTGCGCGATCGACAGCCCGACCTGACGGATCGCCGACGCGTTGGCCTCGGCGACGGCCAGGATCGCCGAGGCTTCGCCCTGGGCCCGGTTGATCGCCGCCTGTCGTTCGCCTTCGGACCGCTGGATCTGGGCCTCGCGCTCGCCGGAGGCGATGTTGATCTGTTGCTGGCGAGCGCCCTCGGACGTCGCGATCACCGCACGCTTCTCGCGCTCGGCCGTGATCTGCGCCTGCATCGCATGCAGGATCTCCTTCGGCGGCGTGAGGTCCTTGATCTCGTAGCGCAGCACCTTGACGCCCCAGTTCGCGGCCGCCTCGTCGAGCGCCGCCACCACGTTCGCGTTGATGTGATCGCGTTCCTCGAAGGTCTTGTCGAGCTCCATCCTGCCGATGATCGACCGCAGCGTCGTCTGCGCGAGCTGGGTGATCGCCACGATGAAGTTCGACGTGCCGTAGGACGCGCGCATCGCGTCGGTGACCTGGAAGAAGAGGATTCCGTCGACCTGCAGCTGCGTGTTGTCGCGCGTGATGCAGACCTGGCCCGGCACATCGAGCGGAATCTCCTTCAGCACGTGCTTGTAGGCCACGCGGTCGATGAAGGGCACGACGATGTTGAGGCCGGGCGCGAGCGTCGCGTGGTACTTGCCGAGACGCTCGACGATCCACGCGTGCTGTTGCGGCACGACCTTGATGGTCTGCACCGCGAACACGATGAAGATGACGAAGAGAACCAGTGCGACGATGCCGACGCCTTGCATGGATGCGCCTTTCGGGCTGCGGCCGGACTGCCGAGTCAGATCACGGAGCCGGCGCGACGACCAGCGTGCTGCCGCGGATCGCCTTGATGATCTGCGCGCCGGGCAACGGCTGCGCGCCCGGCTCGAGAGTCGCGTCCCACTTGCAGCCTCGATAGCGCACGTGCGCCACGCCGTCCTGCCAGGCGCTGACCTGGACGACTTCGCCGATGTCGAGGATGACGTCGCGATTGGTTGAGGCGTCGGCATGGCGTCGCTGCACGCCCCAGCGCGTTCGACGCAGGATCATCGTGGCCGCGACGCCGACCGCGGCGCCGGCGACGAGTTGCAGCGCGACCGAACCGCCGGACCACGCCGTCGCCCCGCCGACCACGCAGCCGATCGAGACCATCAACAGATAGAAGGTGCCGGTCAGGAGCTCCGCTGCGAGGAGCCCGAAGGCGATCACCAACCACACCATTCCGTCGTTCATCGTGCCGCTCCCGAGTTTCGGGGCGACGAGTCGCGACGTTCGCGGCCCCGCCCTCGATCAGCCCGGAATTCTGCTCCGCCCGCCCGCTTCGGAGCAACTTCTCAATGCCGGGTCAACGCGGCGAGCTGGTTCCACGTCGCCATCACGGTGTCGGGATTGAGCGAGATCGACTCGATGCCCTCGTTCATCAGCCATTCCGCGAAGTCGGGATGGTCGGACGGTCCCTGCCCGCAGATGCCCACGTACTTGTCTCGCGCGCGGCAGGCGCCGATGGCCTGCTTCAACAATGCGATCACCGCGGGATCCCGCTCGTCGAAGCCCTCGGCAACGAGGCCCGAATCGCGGTCGAGACCGAGCGTCAGCTGGGTCAGGTCGTTGGAGCCGATCGAGAAGCCGTCGAAGTGATCGAGGAACCGGTCGGCCAGCACCGCGTTGGACGGCAGTTCGCACATCATCACGATGCGCAGAGCGCTGTCCGGTCCGCCACCGTTCTCCGCCCCCCGCTCGAGGCCGTTCCTGCCGAGCAGCGCGATCACCTGCTCCGCTTCGGTCAGCGTGCGCACGAACGGCACCATCAGCTCGACGTTGATGAGCCCCATCTCGTCGCGGACTCGTTTCATCGCCGTGCATTCCATCTCGAAGCATTCGGCGAAGTCGGGTGCGAGGTAACGCGACGCGCCGCGCAGTCCGAGCATGGGATTCTCTTCGTCCGGCTCGTAGCGCGAACCGCCGATCAGCTTCTTGTACTCGTTCGACTTGAAGTCCGACAGCCGGACGATGACCTTCTTCGGCCAGAACGCCGCGGCGATCGTGGCCACCCCCTCGGCCAGCTTGTCGACGTAGAAAGCGCGCGGCGACGTATAGC
>CALMOR010000084.1 GCA_937872165.1 uncultured Burkholderiales bacterium
ACCCCGACTCGCTCGCTGCGCTCGGCGATCATGCGGGCCGCCGTCCGTCCCGGCACGATGTCGCGGGGCGGCAGCGTCAGGCGCTCGCCGTGTTCGATCACGAAGAGCGCGTGGTCGATGTTGCGTTCGAGGTCGTACCAGTGGATGCCGACGTCCTCGAAGCCGAGCACGACGCGCAGCTTGTCGCCGACCAGCTCGACGATCTGCTGGAACTCGAGCGAACCGGCCACGCCTTCCTGGATGCCGTTGATGACCGCGAGCTCGGCCGCGCGCTGCTCGGTCTCCTTCAGCAGCCGCTGCGTCTCGGCGAAGAGACGCGCGTTCTCGAGCGCCGCGCTCGTGCTGCCGGCCAGGGTCTCGAGCAGGCGCACGTCGCCTTCGTCGAACGCGTGCTCGCGGCGCAGGTCGGCCAGCGTCAACATGCCGATCGCTTCGTCGCCGACCATCAGCGGCACGATCAGCTGCGACTTCGGATAGGTCGGCGCGTACGGCAGCATCGCCGACCCGATCGCGTGCGCTGCCGCCTCGAAGCCCTCGTTGATCAGCAGCGTCCGGCCGGTGCGCAGCACCTCGGCCCCGAAGCCCGCCGCGGGACCCGGCTCGAGACTCCGGCGCTCCCCGTCGTGCCAGAGGTACGGATAGCGCATCAGGCCCGCGGCCCGGTCGTGGATGCGGATGCCGAGCGTGGTATCGGGAAAGACCTCGCACAGCCGGTCGCCGACGGCGTCGTAGACCTTCTGCAGGTCGAGCTCGCCGGCGAGCGCGTCCTGCACCGCGTCGATGACCGCCAGTTCGGCGGAACGCTGACGCTCGGCCTCGAAGCTGCGCGCGTTCTGCAACGCGAGTCCGAGGCTCGCCGCCACCGCGGTGATGAGCTTGACGGCGTTGTCGTCGAAGGCATGGGCGGCGCGCTTGCCGATCACGATCACGCCGAGCGCCTCGTCGTCGATCACGAGCGGCACGTACGCGAGCGACTGGTCGACCTCGTCGCCGCCCACCTCGGCCTTCGGGATGCCGACGCGCTCGCGCAGCGCCGCGAGTTCGTCGGCGCTGCCGAACACCAGCGGCCGCCGCGTACGCAGCGCATGTCCGGCAACCGTGTTGTCGGTCGCGAGCGCCCGGGGCGGCACGTCGAAGCGCTCGCCGCCGTCGACGAAGAACGGGATCGTCAGGATGCCGCGCTCGGCATCGAGCAGGTCGATGCGCAACGCGTCGGTCTCGAAGACCTCGAGCATCCTTTCGCCGACCAGATCGATCACCGCCTGCAGCTCGAGCTTCGAGGCCAGGCCCTGCTGGATGCTGCCGATGACCGCGAGCTCCGCGTCGCGCCGCGCGAGCTCCTTCGCCAGTCGCGCGTTCTCGCCGGCGAGCCGCTCGATCTCGCGGGCGTCCGCGTCCCGCGTCGTCATGGAGCCGTGCCCCGAACCATCGCGATCCCGGTCGCGGCCTGCGTCGCGACGGTCATCGCATCTCGACGCGGTCGAAGGCGAGTTCGAGCGTCTCGACCAGCACCGCGACCTCGTTCGCGTTCAGCGGCGCGTACGACAGGCGGAGCGGGCGCACGTCGTGGAAGCGCCAGGTCATGACGACGTGGCGGCCGTCGTCGTCGAGCAATTCGACGGTCGCGGTCCGCCGCCGCGACGCCTCGCCGCGCTGCGATTCCATCCACCACGTCGCCAGGTCGAGCGCGCCGCCGAAGCCGCGACGAAGGATCAGCGGACCGGTACTCGATGCGACGGACGGCTGGCCGTCCGCACCCGATCGCGCGAACGCGAAGCTCGGGAACACGACCTCGCTGAAGCCCGCAGCGGCGGCCCTCGGGTCGCCGAGGCCGAGATCGACGAGGAAGTTCGAGCCCGTGTAGGGCCGGTCGCGCGTCACCGCCACGCCCACCGCCTCACGCGAGGTCGAGTCGCTCGTGGGCGAGCGTGATCTCCTCGACCGCGACCTGGCCGCCGCCGGCCCGCAACGGACCGGACACGTGCCGGACGATGCGGGCGCGCGCCAGCCGCCAGGTCTGGACCACCTGCGCATGGTCCTCGCTCAACAGTTCGATGGTGACGTCGCGCAAGGCGCCGGGGTCGCCGTCGCGAATCTGCGCGAGCCAGCGGAACAGGTCGAGCGAACCGATCAGGCCGCGTCGGAGCGTGACGTCCGGATAGCGCGTCAGGCCCGTGATCTTGACGACGCCGTTGTCCTTCGAGTTGCCGTTGCGATACTCACCGACGGCGACCTCGGCGGCGATCGGCCCGACTTCGGCGAAGCCCGCGTGCGGTCCGTTCGGCTCGCCGTCGCCGAGGTCGACGAGGAAGTTGAACTGGCCGTAGGGCCTGTCGCGCAACACAGCCATGCCGGAACTCCACGTCGAGCTTCGAGGTCGGCGGAGTTTGCGGGAATTCGTTCGAAACGGGAAGGATCGGGGTGCCGCGCCGCCGGTGCGGTACGGCATGGAACAATGCGCGACGGATCGGGTCCCGACCTTCGACACCAATGGAGTCCACATGTCGCGAATCATCAAGTCGGTCGGTATCGCCGTCGCGCTCGGCTGGCTCGCCAGCCAGCTCATCCTGCGGTCGCAGAAGCGCTAGTCCCCGCCGCGCATCCATCGGCGTTCGTTCCGGCACCCGCGTCGCCGGAACGCCGGTCAGCCGACGCAGCCGCGCGCGTCGACGAGCCACACGGTCTCGACCGTGCCCGACGCGAGGCCGCCGCGGACGCCGACGCAACGGTCGTGCAGATTGACGGTCGGGTCGCAGTGCCCCGGCACCAGCCACACCGTCTCGCCCAGTCCGGGCAAGGCGTCGCGCCCGCGACGCAGGATGCCGTGCTCGTCGCCGCCGTTCTCGAAGACGAGGTCGCGTCGCCACGCGGTCGGCAGGCCCGAGTCGATCGCATGGCTCTTGTGGCCCGCGTCGACGACGGCGTGGACATCGTCGCGGCTCATGACCTGGCTCTTGACGAAGAGCGCGTGCTCGAACGCGGGCGCCGACGGAGTGGGCTCGTTGTCCGCGTAGTCGCGATCGAGGAAGACGTAGCTGCCGCATTGCAGCTCGCCCCACACGCCGCTCGCGGCCTCGAGCGCGAAAGTGCCGGTGCCCGCGCCGGTGACGAGCGGGCAGCCGAGCCCGGCAGCGGCCACGCTCTCCTTCGCGATCGCCACGGCCGCCATCGCCCGTTCGATCGCCGCGCGGCGCGTCGCGGCGGTGCGCAGGTGCTGCGCGCCGCCGTGGTAGGCCTGCAGCCCCGCGAAGCCGAGGCCCCGCGACGTCGCGCGCGCGGCGAGCTCGCCGGCGCGCGCGGGCGTCGTTCCGCAGCGACCCTGGCCGACGTCGATCTCGACGAAGACGTCGATGCCGGCGCCGACGGCGCGCATCGCGGCCGCCAGTCGATCGACGCCGACGAGCGAGTCCACCGCGATCGCCAGCTTCACGCGCGCGGCCAGCGCCGCGACCCGCGCGAGCTTCGCGGGGTCGACCACCTCGTTGCTGATGTAGAGGTCGTCGATGCCGGCATCCGCGAGCGCCTCGGCCTCGGACGTCTTCTGCACGCAGACGCCGACCGCGCCGGCGTCGAGCTGCCTGCGTGCGACGAACGCGCTCTTGTGCGTCTTCGCGTGTGGCCGCAGGCGCACGCCGTGGCGCTTCGCGTACGCCGCCATCGCCGCGATGTTGCGGTCCATCGCGTCGAGGTCGACGACGAGGGCCGGCGTGTCGACCGAGCGGACGGAATCGCCGACACGGGGCAGCGACGAAGACGAAGGGCTGGGCATCGGAGGTCGGCTGTCGAAACGAATCGGCGTGCTCGGTCGTCGACCTCGACCGCTACGTCGAAGACCTCGCGGCACAGGTGCGGCCGCGAGCACCACGAACGCGACGCGTCGTCGACCGTGCGAGCGCCCGACCGATCACATGCTGCGTCGATACTGCCCGCCCACCTCGAACAGCGCGCTCGTGATCTGGCCGAGCGAGCAGACGCGCACCGCGTCGATCAACACCTCGAACACGTTGACGTCGTCGATCACGGCCTGGCGCAGCCGCTTCAGCATCGCCGGCGACTCGGCCGCGTGCGCGGCGTGGAAGTCGGCCAGCCGCTTCAGCTGCGACTGCTTCTCGTCGTCGGTCGAACGCATCAGCTCGACCTTGTCGAGCGCCGCGTCGCCGTGCGGGTTGCGGAAGGTGTTGACGCCGATGATCGGCAGCTCGCCGGTGTGCTTCAGCATCTCGTAGTGCATCGACTCGTCCTGGATGCGGCCGCGCTGGTAGCCGGTCTCCATCGCGCCCAGCACGCCGCCGCGCTCGGCGATGCGCTCGAATTCCGCCAGCACCGCCTCCTCGACCAGATCGGTCAGCTCGTCGATGATGAACGCGCCCTGGTTGGGGTTCTCGTTCTTCGCGAGACCCCACTCGCGATTGATGATCAGCTGGATCGCCATCGCGCGGCGCACGCTGTCCTCGGTCGGCGTCGTGATCGCCTCGTCGAACGCGTTGGTGTGCAGGCTGTTGCAGTTGTCGTAGATCGCGATCAGCGCCTGCAGCGTCGTGCGGATGTCGTTGAACTGGATCTCCTGCGCATGCAGCGAGCGGCCGCTGGTCTGGATGTGGTACTTGAGCTTCTGGCTGCGTTCGTTGGCGCCGTACTTGTCGCGCAGCGCCACCGCCCAAATGCGCCGCGCCACGCGGCCCATCACCGTGTACTCGGGGTCCATCCCGTTCGAGAAGAAGAACGACAGGTTCGGCGCGAAGTCGTCGATGTGCATGCCGCGCGCGAGATAGGCCTCGACGAACGTGAAGCCGTTCGACAGCGTGAACGCGAGCTGGCTGATCGGGTTGGCGCCGGCCTCCGCGATGTGGTAACCACTGATCGATACCGAATAGAAGTTACGCACGTCGTGCTGCACGAAGTACTGCGCGATGTCGCCCATCACCTTCAGGCTGAATTCGGTCGAGAAGATGCAGGTGTTCTGGCCCTGGTCCTCCTTGAGGATGTCGGCCTGCACCGTGCCGCGCACGTTGGCCAGCACCCAGGCGCGGATCTTCTGGGTCTCGTCGTCGGTCGGCTCGCGTCCGTTGTCCGCGCGGAACCTGGCGAGGTTCTGGTCGATCGCGGTGTTCATGAACATCGCGAGGATCGACGGCGCGGGCCCGTTGATCGTCATCGACACCGACGTGCTCGGGCTCGTCAGGTCGAAGCCCGAGTACAGCACCTTCATGTCGTCGAGCGTCGCGATCGACACGCCGGAGTTGCCGACCTTGCCGTAGATGTCCGGTCGCAGGTCCGGCTCGTGGCCGTACAGCGTCACGCTGTCGAAGGCCGTCGACAGCCGCTTCGCGGGCATGCCTTCGGACAGGATGCGAAAGCGCCGGTTGGTGCGGAACGGATCGCCTTCGCCGGCGAACATGCGGGTGGGGTCCTCGCCCTCGCGCTTGAACGCGAAGGTACCCGCGGTGAACGGGAACGAGCCCGGCACGTTCTCGCGCATCAGCCACTTCAACACCTCGCCGTGGTCCTCGTACCTCGGCAGCGCGACCTTGCGGATGGTGGTGCCCGACAGCGACTTCGTCGTCAGGGCCGTGCGCAGCTCGCGGTCGCGGATCTTGACGACGTACTCGTCGCCCGCGTAGGCCTCCTGCATCGCCGGCCACAGTGCAAGCAGCTTCCGTTCCGGCGCGCCGAGCCGCGCGTCGCGGTCCGCGGCCAGCGTCGCGATGCGCGGGTCCGGCGCGTCGCCCAGCATCGCCGCGGTGGCGCGCAGCTGCTGCAGCTCGCGCGCGACGCGGCTCTGCTCGATCGAGCGCGCGAGATAGGCGCGCACGGTGTCGGCGATCTCCGCGAGGTAGCGCGAACGCGCCGGCGGCACGATCACGTTGGTCGCGCTCGACATGCGCGTCGCGACCTTCGGCAGGCGGCTCTCGCCGAGCGTCAGGCCGAACGACGCGAGCGTGGGCAGCAGCCCCTGATAGAGCGCGGTCACGCCGTCGTCGTTGAAGCGCGACGCCTGCGTGCCGTAGACCGGCATCTCGTCGGGCCGCGTGGTCCACAGTTCCTTGTTGCGCTGGACCTGCTTCGCGACGTCGCGGAGCGCGTCGGCCGCGCCCTTGCGGTCGAACTTGTTGATCGCGACGAAGTCGGCGAAGTCGAGCATGTCGATCTTCTCGAGCTGGCTCGCGGCGCCGAACTCGGGCGTCATCACGTAGAGGCTCGCGTCGACCAGCGGCACGATCGCCGCGTCGCCCTGCCCGATGCCCGAGGTCTCGACGACGATCAGGTCGAAGCCCGCGACCTTGCACGCGGCGATCGCGTCGGGCAGCGCGTCGGAGATCTCCTGGCCGGCCTCGCGGGTCGCGAGCGAGCGCATGAACACCGACGCCTTCGACGAGCCGTCGGGCCGCTTCCACGGGCCGATGGCGTTCATGCGGATGCGGTCGCCCAGCAGCGCGCCGCCCGACTTGCGGCGCGACGGATCGATCGAGATCACCGCGACGTCGAGCGCGTCGTCCTGATCGAGGCGCAGGCGCCGGATCAGCTCGTCGGTCAGCGACGACTTGCCGGCGCCGCCGGTGCCGGTGATGCCGAGCGTCGGCACGGTCGCCACGTCGGCCGCCTTGTACAGCGCCTCGCGCAGCTTGCCGAAGACCTCGTCGCCGTTCGGCGCCGTGCGCCGGTTCTCGAGCGCCGTGATCAGCTGCGCGAGCTGGCGGCGGTCGCCGGCCTCGATGCCCGCGAGCGACGTCGGGGCGTACGACGAGAGGTCACGGTCGCAGCGCTCGATCATGTCGACGATCATGCCGGCCAGCCCCATCCGCTGACCGTCCTCGGGACTGTAGATGCGCTCGACGCCGTAGTCCTGCAGCTCCGCGATCTCGCTGCCGACGATGACGCCGCCACCGCCGGCGAAGACCTTGATGTGCGCGCCGCCCCGCTCCTTCAGCAGGTCGATCATGTACTTGAAGTATTCGACGTGGCCGCCCTGGTAGCTCGACACCGCGATCCCCTGCACGTCCTCCTGCAGCGCGCAGGTCACGACCTCGTCGACCGAGCGGTTGTGACCGAGGTGGATCACCTCGCAGCCGTTCGACTGGAGGATGCGACGCATGATGTTGATCGACGCGTCGTGGCCGTCGAAGAGCGACGCGGCGGTGACGAAGCGGACCTTGTTCGTCGGGCGCCACGCGGCTTCGCGTTCGGCGATCTTCTTCGGTTCGGACAGGTCGTTCATGGCGGTCTCCGTTGCGCGACGGACGATTCGCGTCGCGCTTCGCGCGCGACGCGCACGAGCCTTCTGCGGGGTCGTCGACCATAGTCGAATCGTCCGTCGTCGGCAACCGCGCGGACGACGGTCGGTCGATCGTCCTCGCGATCGTGCCGAAGCGAGGACCGCGGCCGTCGTCGCGTGGACCGCCGCGGCGCGATCCGGTGCATCGACCCCGCGCGCGCCGCGCCCGCGAGCTCGGCGGACGCCGCCGTGGCATCGCCCCCGACGCGAGCGCCTTCGTGATCGGCGGCAGCGCGACCGGCGGCTGCGCAACGCGGAGATCCTGATCGATCCCCGCAGCGCCGTCGCTTCGCCGGGCTGACGGCCACTCGACGGCACGCGTGCGAGGCGAGGAGAAGCTGCGGCACTTCGTGCGCGGCCTGCGGGTCGACGCCGCGCAGAGCGGACCGCGGCTCCACTTCGGCGATCTCCCGTATCTCGAGGCCGCTCAGCGCAAATCGATCTCGGCGTGGGCCGCCCGGCTCACCTCGTCGTCGTGCGCTTCCTCGAGGAAGGCATGGCCGACGGATCGATCGTCCAGTGCGAGCCCGAGCTCGTCGCGCAGCTGCTGACGAAGATGCTGATCCGGCTCGCGAAGCCGGCGCCGGCCGTCGAGGGACTGACGGTCGATCGACTGATGAACGCGATCGACGCATCGATGTGCCGCGGCCTCGATCGAGGCCCCCGGTCGACGACGAAAGGGGCCGACTGAGCGGCCCTCCCGCGCCCGGCGTCGTGCGCCGCGCTACTCGACGACGAGCGCCTGGAACTGCGGATCGAGCGGCGGATAGTGCGGGTCCATCTTCGCGAGCGCGTTGCGGACCAGCGTCGCGACCATCAGGTTGCGATGTCCCTTCGAGTCCGACGGCACGATCCACCACGGCGCCTCGCGCGTCGCGGTATGGCGCAGCGCGTCGGTATACGCCTTCAGGTTCGCGCCCCAGCGCTTCCGCTCGATCAGGTCGTTGGGGTTGAACTTCCAGTGCTTCTTGGCCACGTCGAGACGCGACTGCAGCCGCTTCTTCTGTTCGTCGGGCGAGATGTGCAGGAAGCACTTGACGATGCAGGTGCCGTGTTCGCTCAGCATGCGTTCGAACGCGATGATCTGCGCGAAGCGCCGCCGGCATTCGGCCGTGTCGGCGAGACCGAGCACGCGCTCCGCGACGACGGCCTCGTAGTGGCTGCGATTGAACACGCCGATCATTCCCTTGGCCGGCACGCGCGCATGCACGCGCCAAAGGAAGTCGCGGGCCTTCTCCTCGTCGGACGGCGCCTTGAACGGCGTCACCGTCAGGCCTTGCGGATGGGTGGACTCGAAGGTCGCGATGGTCGCGCCGTCCTTGCCGGACGTGTCCATGCCCTGCAGCACCACGAGGAGGCTCTGCCTGCCTTCGGCGAAGAGACGGTTCTGGAACTCGCCGATCTCCTTCTGCAAGGCCTTCTGCGCCGCTTCGAGTTCGTCGTCGCCGTGGACGTCGAAGACGTGCGTGGCGGGGTCGAAGTCGGCCAGGTCGAGCTTGCCGTCGTCGACGAGGCGATAGGGCTTGAGCGGATTGGCCATGGCTTCAGCGTCCTCGCGGTTCGTTCGCGGGCGCCTTCGCGTCGTGGATCCCGTCGGGCGCTTCGAACGTGCCGGTGCCGTTCACGGACGGCGCGCGAAGACGCCCCCGGCCCTCGCCGGGGGCCGATGCGAGCCATGCACACGGGACAGTCACGACGGCGCGGGCGATTCTCTTCACGGGAGCCTTTCGGGTGGTGGAGTGGAACGAAGCCCCGCATCTTAGAGGCGACGGCCGCCTCCGCCGATCGACGTCGTCCACGCATCCTCGACGAAGCGGTCACACGGTGGCGACCGGAGTCACCGGCGAGCCGACGGCGCCCGGCAGCCGCAGCGGCGGCGCGGTCAGCAGGAAGCGCGAGCGCCGGTGCTCGCGCAGCCATCGCGCGAGCGGGCCGAGGTGCCAGAGCTCGCCGAGATGGATGCCGAGGCGGAACAGGCAGTGCTCGTGCAGCGGCAGCGTCGCGCACGCCCCGTCGCGCTGGCCCGCGGGATGCGCCTCGACCGCGTAGTTGTCGGCGGCCAGCACCGACAGGCCGCTGTCGGTGATCCACTGCAGCAGCAGCGCGTCGCGGCCGTCGAGCGCGGCGCCGAAGCCGGCGAGGGCCGCGGCATCGGGCTCCTTGCGCATCGCCAGCAGCGCATCGGCGAAGCCGGTGTGCAGGCAGACCATGTCGCCGGTCTCGATCACGAGGCGATCCGCTTCGACGACGCGCATCAGGTCGTCGTAACCGACGACGCGTCGCTCGTCGCCGTAGTGGTGGCGCAGGTCGACCAGGACGGCGCGGCCCTGCACGCAGCGCTCGGCCATGTTCTCGATGCCGAGCGCGACGGCCCGCGACGTCGAGCCCGCGCTCGCCTGCGACGGCACGCCCGCGTCGACGCCGTCGCCCGGGCCGAGCACGTCGATGCCCGCCCGGAACCCGTTGTAGTAGACCGCGCGCGGCTCGCCGTCGCCCATCGTGTCGAACAGCTGTCCGACGTGCGCGAGGCTGTCCCACTGCGTGGAGTACTGCAGGTACATCAGCGCGAGGTCGTCGCAGACGACGTCGGTGTGGGACGCGTCGTCGCGGGACAGCGGGTAGTTCATGTTGGGTCGGCCGCCGCGCGACGTCGGTCGCAGCACCGGCGGATGCCGGCGCGGATTGAGCACGTTGCCGCCCGGATGGTCGAGCGGCAGGCTGAGACAGAAGGCGAGGCCCGCGGTCACCTCGGCGATGCCCTGCCGCACCTTGTCGGCGGTGACGAGGTTCATGCGGCCATGCTGATCGTCGACCCCGAAGTCGCCCCAGTTCGATCCGGGCGGTCGGTGCTTCCAGCGGGGCTCGGTCATGCGCGTCTTTCGTTCGCGGTCGGCCGGGAAGGATGCCAGACGCGTGCGATCATCGACGCCCTCCCTCCGTTCTCCCTTCCCATGCAAGCCCCCGCCGCATCGACCGTCGCGTTGCGCATGACGCCGGCGATGGTCACGCTGTTCGCTTTCTGCTGTGGCGCGATCGTCGCCAACCTCTACTACGCGCAGCCGGTCATCGACCTGATCGCGCACGACATCGGCCTCTCGTCGCGAGCCGCGAGCCTGACCGTCTCGCTGACGCAGGTCGGCTACGCACTCGGCCTCTTCTTCATCGTGCCGCTCGCCGACCTCGTCGAGAACCGGCGCCTCCTGATCGTCACCACGCTGCTGTCGGCCGTGGCCCTCGCGGTCGCGACGCTGGTCCGCGACCCCGGCGTCTTCCTCGCGATGTCGCTCGTCGTCGGCGTCACGTCGGTGTCGGTGCAGATCCTCGTGCCGATGGCCGCGCACTTCGCGCCCGACACGTCGCGCGGTCGCGTGGTGGGCAACGTGATGGGCGGCCTGCTGCTCGGCATCCTGCTGTCACGGCCGTTCTCGAGCCTCGTCGCCGATCATCTCGGATGGCGCGCGGTGTTCGGCATCGGCACGCTGTTCACGCTCGCGATCGCGGCCGTCTTCGCGCGGCTGATGCCCGAGCGTCGTCCCGACCATCGCGCGAGCTACCGGCAGTTGTTGCGTTCGCTGGGCGCGCTCGTCGTGCGGCTGCCGTCGTTGCGGCGCCGCTCCTTCTACCAGGGCTGCATGTTCGCGTCGTTCAGTCTCTTCTGGACCGCGGCACCGCTCGAACTCGCGCGGCACTACGGCTTCGGCCAGTCGCGGATCGCGGTGTTCGCGCTGATCGGCGCGCTCGGTGCGATCGCCGCGCCGCTCGCGGGGCGGCTCGCCGACGCGGGGTACACGCGCATCGCGACGTTGTGCGCCACGGCGCTGGCGGTGGTCTGCTACTGGCCGGTCGCGCTCGTCCCGTCGCTCGGCCCGGCGGGTCTGGTCGCGACCGGCGTGCTGCTCGACTTCTGCGTGCAGATGAACATGGTGCTCGGCCAGCGCGAGATCTATGCGCTCGATGCAGCGAGCCGCGGGCGCCTCAACGCGCTCTACGTCACCAGCGTCTTCGTCGGCGGCGCCATCGGCTCGCTGCTCGCGAGCCCGCTGTACGCGCACGGCGGCTGGACCTGGGTCGTCGTCGCCGGCAGCGCCTTCCCTGCCATCGCGCTCGTCCGCTTCGTCGCGGGTGGCTTGCGCTGAACGATGCCGGTCGGACGAAGGAACGGCCGGACGCGCGGGCCGCCTTCGAAGGGCTTCGACCGGTCGTCTTCGGAAGCCGGCCGTCAGACCCGTGGGCCGCGCCGCGCATCGATCACGGTGTGGCGCGCCGCAGGTCGATCGACGACAGCCAGCGGACGTGTCGCGGACCGCTCCGCGTGTCGCGCGCCGACACCAGCGCGAGCGGCCTTTCGGATGTCGCGAGCGGAGCGCCGTCGAGCCGATAGGCCACGACGACGCCGTCGCCGAGGCCGCTGTTCGCGATCTCGGCCCACGAGAAGACCGCGAGATAGTCGTCGGCGGCTCGCGCGACGAGATAGCTCTGTCGCAGGACGAAGCGACCTGCTGGCCGCCTGCGAGCCTCTCGAGCCC
>CALMOR010000085.1:0-494 GCA_937872165.1 uncultured Burkholderiales bacterium
CGCTCGCGGCCGTCGCGTAAGGCGGCCCGGCGTCCGCCGGCCTCGGCGAGCCCGTCGCATCGGTCGCTCGCGATCACGCGGTCCTGCACGGCGCGACCATGACGACCGCGTCGACGTCCCGCTTCCAGCGCCACGAGATCGCGGCCGAGGACGGCACGATGGTCCACGAGTACACGTCCGCCGACGGCACCGTCTTCGCGGTCGACTTCGCGGGCCCGTCGCTGCCCGACCTGAAGACGCTGCTCGCGACCCACTACGACGACTACGTCGCGGCGGCGAAGCGGCAGCGCGGCAGCCATCACGCCGTGAACTTCACGAGCGCCGGCCTCGTCATCAGCGTCGTGCGGCTGCCTCGCGGCTTCGTCGGCGCGTCGCACGTTCCGGCGCTGATGCCGGCCGGCGTGACCGCCGGGGGTCTGGGGTGAAGCCCGCGGTGGGTTTGGCCCGGCCGCGGCGCCGGGCGAAGCGGGTGCCGATCGACTTGCCGGCGCTGG
>CALMOR010000085.1:504-26324 GCA_937872165.1 uncultured Burkholderiales bacterium
GGGGATCTGCGATGATGCCCGCGGTGCTTTTCGCCCGGACGAGGCTCCGTCTCCTCGCGCTGTCGATCGTCGGTGCGGTCGTGGTCGCCGCATGCGGAGGGGGCGGAGGCGGAGGCGGGGACGGAGGATCGAGCAGCGCGCCGACGGCGCCCGCGCCGCCGGTGGTGGTGGCGCCCGCCGCGAACACGCTGGCCGTCACCGTGGACGGCGGGCCCGCGGCGCTGGCCGCCGCCGGCTTCGAGGCGGTCAACGTGCTGTACGCATCGGTCACCGTCTGCACGCCGGGCAGCACCACGGCTTGCCGGACGATCGACCATGTGGCCGTCGACACCGGCTCGATCGGACTTCGCGTCGTCGCGTCCGTGCTCGGGACGGGCGCCGTACCGACGCCGTCGACCGACCCGTCCACCGGCGGTCCCCTGCGCGAGTGCGTCAAGTTCGCCGACGGCTACTCGTGGGGCTCGGTCGCGGTCGCCGACGTGACGATCGGCGGGCGCACGTTGACGTCGTTGCCGATCCAGCTGATCGGCGATGCCGCCGCGGGCAGCGCGCCGTCGAGCTGCGTCTCGGGACCGTCGGAGAACGACGTCGTCGACCTCGGCTCGAACGGCATCCTCGGCATCGGCAGCTTCCTGCAGGACTGCGGCGCTGCCTGCGCATCGCGAGCGGTGTCGGGGATGTACTACGCGTGCCCCTCGGCGAACGGTACGCAGACCTGCTCGCCGACGGCGGTCGCATTGACCCGGCAGGTGTCGCATCCGATCGCGAGCCTGTCGAGCGACAACAACGGCGTCGTCATCCAGTTGCCCGCGGTGTCCTCGCCCGGTGTCGCGACGCTCGGCGGCACGATCTACTTCGGCGTCGGTACCCAGGCCGACAACGCGCTCGGCGCGGCGCGCTTCTACACGCTGCTGACGAACGGGACGCTGAGCGTCACGTACAACGGCACGACGAGGGCCGGCAGCTTCATCGACTCGGGGTCAAACGCCAACTTCTTCAGCGACGGCTCGATCGCCACCTGCGCGGACGCGACCTTCTTCTACTGTCCGGTCACCGGCAGTGGCGTCGCCACTTCGTTGACCGAGACCGCGACGATCGTCGGCGCCAACGGGGTCAGCGGCGCCGTGACGTTCACCGTCGACAACGCGGACCGGCTGTTCGCGACCAACGCGACGGCGCTTCCCGGCCTCGCGGGACCGAACGGAAGCCTGCAGGGAACCACGCTCAGCGGCTTCGACTTCGGCTTGCCGTTCTTCTACGGCCGGACGGTCTCCGTCCTGATCGAAGGCAACACGTTGAACGGCACGACCGGGCCGGCGATCGCGTTCTAGCCGAGTACCCGCCCGGCGGCGCTCAGTCGGCGTCGCCGGACAACGATGCGTCGGCGGCCGACCGCTGCAGCAGCGCCACGAGCTGCCTCGACTCCGGACGCGAGCGCATCGCCACGACGCGCGGAACCACGTCCGCTCCGACCATCGCCACCGCGGTCGCCGCTTTCGGACACAACCCGAGGCAGCCGGTGACGAGCATGCGCGGACGCGGCTTCAGGTCCCGCGACGCCCGACGCAGGGCGCCGACGATGTCCTTCGCCTTGAGCTTCGCCGGACCGTTGCGTCGCTTCCGACAGTCCTTGCAGACGAGGACCACCGTGTCCCACGACGGTCGCTTCGACGGCGACAGGGTCGTGGAGTCCGCAGCGGGCGCTTGCCGATCGTCGTTCATCGAGAGTCTCGTGTCGGGACCCGCAACGGGTCCGAGACCCGGATTCTAGGACATCGCCCGGCCCGCCTCCGACACGGACCCGTGCCGGCCAGAGCCACGAACTGCGTGCAGCTACACGCATCGGCATCCGCGCGTAGCCGCGCGGGATACCGCCGGCGGCGACGATCTTCGCGACCACCGCATCGGCGCCACGCTTTCTGGGGGGCGCATGCCGCCGCGCAGGCCCGAGGACCTCGCGGTTCATCGCTGCGTCGACGTTCGCCTCGACAGCGCCATCCATCGATGGGAGTACGCGCGGAAGGGCCGGGCCTCGACATCGAGACCCGTGGGTCGCTGGTCACAACGACGGCGATGTCGCGCTGCGCGCGGTCGCCGTGCGGCTCTCGCCGTGCCGCGGCGGTCGCCGGCGCGTGCCGATCCATCGACGGCGTATCGACCGATGCGGTCGACGGGCGGACCACGCGCTTCGAAGGCTTCGTCGCGGATTCGGATGGACGCGGCGACCGGCCGGGTCCGCGTCGGCCACGGCGAACGCGCCAAAGGCAGACCGTCGGTTGATCCGGGAATGAGACGGAGGCCGACCCGATGCGGACCGCTTCGGCGGTACTGGTGAGGCCTGCCTCGTCCGCCCCGCTTCGATCCCGCTTCAATCCCACCTCATCCTGCCCGCGACCGGAGATCGTTTGAAAAAGCCCAACTGGCCTCATCCCGAAGAGCGCGCCGATCGCCTGCGCGACGCCCGCAACGTGAAGATGGCGAGATCGACCCACGCCTACGTCCGCGGCAGCACGGTCAAGTTCTACGAATGGCTCGAGGCCAGTGCCGCACGCATCCCCGAGGGACCTTCGGTGTGGATCTGCGGCGACTGCCACATGGGCAATCTCGGTCCATTGTCCGATGCGAAGGGGCGGGTGGCCGTGCAGATCCGCGATCTCGACCAGACGGTCATCGGCAACCCCGCGCACGACCTGATCCGGCTCGGCCTGTCGCTCGCTTCATCGGCCCGCGGGTCCGACCTGCCCGGCATCGCCACCGTGCAGATCTTCGAGCACCTGATCGCGGGCTATCTGATGGGCCTCGAAGGCAAGGCTTCCAGGGGCCGCGAATCGGACTGGGCGCCGAAGCCCATCCGCCGGCTGCTCGCGCAGTCGGTCGTGCGACGCTGGCGGCACCTCGCCGAAGAGAGGCTCGACACCGTGCGGCCCGAGGTCCCGCTCGGCAAGCGCTTCTGGAGCGTCACCGACGACGAGAGGAAGGGCATCGACGCGTTGTTCGCGGAGCCCGACATCGACGCGGCGATCTCGAAGCTGCAGGGCCGTTCGGCCGCCGAACGCGTCGAGGTGCTCGACGTCGCGTACTGGATGAAGGGCTGCAGTTCGCTCGGGCGGCTTCGCTACGCGGTCATGCTGTCGGTGGGGGACGGTCCCGACAAGTCGCTGTGCCTCGTCGACGTCAAGGAGGCCGTCGCGACGGCGGCGCCGCGAGCGACCGATGCCGCGATGCCGCGCGACAACGCGGTTCGTGTCGTGACCGGCGCGAAGGCCCTCTCGCCGAACCTCGGCGAACGCATGGTCGCGTGCCGGCTGAACGATCGGGCCGTCGTGCTGCGCGAGCTGATGCCGCAGGATCTCAAGCTCGAGGCCGAACACTTCACCGAGGAGGAGTCGACCCAGCTCGCGTCCTATCTGGCGGGCGTCGTCGGACTCGCGCATCGCCGGCAGATGGAGCCCGACGCGTTGCGAAGCTGGCGTTCGGAACTCGCGCGCGCGCGGTCGCGCACGCTCGACGCGCCGTCGTGGCTGTGGTCGAGCATCGTCGAGCTGATCTCGATCCACGAGAGCGCCTACCTCAACCACTGCCGGCAGTTCGCGCTGCGCGAGGCGGCCTGACCTCCGCGGCCGGCTCGGGCCGGCGCGCCCGGTAGCGGACCGTCGTCCGTCACCTCGTGTCCGTGTCGATGCGACGCTCGTGTCTCCGCAACGCGGCGTAGCTTTCCGGCAGGCGCGCCGGCCGTCGCCGTGCGTCGACCTCTCGATCGCCTGCCGCTCCGGCGGGTCGGCACGTCGAGCCAGGACACGACGTCGTCGTGCCGGGCGCGAGTGGAACCCGCCCTTCCGTCGCGCCTGGCGGGGCCGATTCGCCGAAGTCCCCGCCGTTGCGACCGATGCGAGCGGAGCCTTACACTCGCCGGAGTCACCGGTCGATCGGAAGCGGCAACCTCCGCACCGCCGACTTCGAACTCGTCCGTCGATCGTTCGCATGCCGATGCCGCCACCCCGAGCCGTTCAGATCCTCGTTTCGGAAATGTCCTCCGATCCGGCCGGGCTGCCGATGCTGATCAATGCCCTGGACAGCGTCGCGGAACGGCTGGTCGATCCCGCGTTCGTGCGCGACTTTCTCGCGGACCTCGCGACCGAGAGGGACAGGACGCCCGGCGAGGACTGGCCTCACGCGGCCGCGCGCGTGTGCAAGGGCGTGCCGCAAAGCGTCAGGCCGGACGGCTACATGCGGAGAGCGGCGGACGTCGCCGATGCGCCGGCGTCGGTCCCGACCTGGACCACGGTCGTCGCAGACACGGTCTGGTACGAGTACCACCTCGCCGTGTCGCACAAGGTACGGGTTCCACGACCGCCCTTCCCGATGCAGCCCAACGAGGACTTCGTCGAGAACTTCCGCGCGATGGTCGCTGGTGGGGGGTGGTTCGAGGCCGCCGGTCGTCGCGACGGCGCCTGGCTCGGAATGCCGTCGGCTTTCCGCGACAACTGCTGGGTCAGCTGCACCGCCCTCGACGACGCGGCCGTCATCGAGTCCAAGAGTGTCGCAGGACCGGCACGCCGCGTCGCGGAAGCGCTCGGGTTGATGCCGCGAACGCCCTTCTCCGGTTGCGTCCGCTATTCGGTCGATGCGGCCCGGCTCGGGAGCCTTCGGGACGACGCCGTACGCCCCACGTTCGCCGATCTGGGGAACCAGTGGTTTCGCGTCAAGCCGCGAACGGATCGTGGACTCGGGTACACGGCGGCCGGTTGGGGCTGCACGGCGAACCTCTCGGCCGTCCGTGCCGGCAAGGCAGGAGACGACGGACGCCCGGAGCGCGTGATCGAGTCCTTCCCGGTCGATCGGACCTACGTGTTCGGCGTCGAACCGGTTCTTCCCCGGCCTCCGCTCGCGTGCTGTCGAACGAAGCCGGAGAAGAACTTCGAGGACGGGTTGCTCGGCACCCGCTCGCCGCAGGACGTCGAGCGATCGATCGCGGGGCTGTGGCCATGATGAGCGATCGGGGCCGCGCCGATCGCTACGAAAGCTACAGCGCGAGCGAGTTCGCGCGCTACATCGGCGACGAGCTGGAGAGGTACTACGCGGTATTCGGCACGCGCGACGAGCGCCTCTTCTACTTCGCCGGGCAGGATCCCTTTCATCGCGGTCTTCCGGCCGATGCGATCGGCGAGCTCTATTGGAGCCTGTCGTCGGCCGCCAGGACCACGATGACCGAAGGCCTGAACATCCTCCTGACCTCGCGCGTCGAGGGATACCGGCTCGAGTCCATCAGGCAGGTGATCTGGGCCGTCGGGCTGTTGCAGCGCGAGGACCTGCTGGTGCGCATGGTTCGCTCCATCGGCGGGCGTCGCGACGACCCTCGGGAGCTGCGACCCCTCGTCGTCGCCGCGTCCCAGGTGATCCGCGGATTTCCCCACACGTCGAGCTCGCTGCAGGCCGCCGGCGAGCTCGTCGGCCTGGAACATTTCTCGTCCTCGGCGGACCTGATCTACGACATGCTCGACTTCATGATCGGCAATCCCGACCGGCTCTGGAGCGACGTCGTCGTCGAGCTCGAGGAGTCGCTGAAGGCCGTCTGTAAGCCGTCCCGGGAAAACGATGTGATGAACCGGCTGTCGTTCACGGCGATCGAAGTGGCGAAGCACATTTCGATCGACCGCGTGGCCGAAGGGCTGAATCGGCTGATCGATGTCCGCGGTCCGGACGAGGTGATCGCGCACGTCTTCAATCAGATGTGGGACCCGCTCGGGATGTTGATCGCGGCGCTCGTCCTGAACGAGGACGCGCCCTTCCGGGTCGACGGAGGGGAGGGCGTGCCGGTCCATCTCGCCGGCGCTCATACGAAGAAGCGTTCCTTGATCAGGACGGGCGATACGCTCTTCAGGCTGAGGCCGGCCGCCGTCGCGGCCGCCCGCGTGCCCGAGTGGGCGCTCGCCGCCTGACCGTCACCGCCTCTCCGGCCGAGCCCCTCGTCATGGATACGTCGGACCGACGCGCAGCAGCCGAGCGGATCCTCGGCGATGCGGGATCGCTGCTCGAGCGAGTGGCCGCCATATGGCGCGACGAACTGGACGTGTCCGGAGGCACTGGAATCGTCTATGCGGTCGATGTCGACGTCATCATGATGTACGCGGACCCCGACGGGAACACGAGCTACGGGGCGGTGCTTTCCGATGCCGCGGACGTGTCGCCTCTCGTGACGAGCCTCCTCGGCGAATACATCTTCCATCGCGGCTTCACGGGCCTGAAGGCCTCGCCGGACTACGAAAGTAAAGATCCTTTACTGCTCTTCTCCGAGCACGCGCAGGAGTTGAAGGGGCGTGCTCTCGCGCTTTCCAGCGCGCAGTACGACGAGGTCCTGAACGACCTGGACGACCCCGGGAAACGGGACCTGTTGCGCGAGGAGCTCGCGTCGCTGGATCGCGAGGCGTCGATCGACACGTTGATGGCCTTCGTGACCGAGCGGGCCTCTCGCCTGACGCGGATGCTCCTCGGTCGATCGAAGACGGACGCGGCGATAGCCCAGCTCGCGCGACTGGCGAAAGGCCCTCTTCTTTCGATCGCCAACCATCCGGCGTTCAGCGGCGCGGGCGCTCTGCTGGTCCCGCCCGAGCGCGGCGATCCGAGCGAGAAGGGCAGGTCGCTCGCGGGCCGGGCGGACGAATGGCTGCTGTCGATGCAGCAGGACAATCAGCGCAGCAGTGCGCGACGCAGCCGGAATTTCGCGAAGGACGCGTGGGTGCTCGCGTCGCTCGAGGCGGTGAACCGGGACGCCGTCGAACGAGAGCTCGATCGGCGCGTCGTCCTGATCACCGGGACCTCCCGGATCTTCGAAGCGGCCTCGCGCGAGCCGGCCGCCCACGCGGGGTTCGCGGATTTCGCGAGCGCCTACCTGCGCGACCCTCGTGCCCTGATGGGTCTCGAGGACTTCTTCACGTCGACCCGGCATCGGGATTCGCTGCTGCGCCCCTTTCGGCTGGCCGACTGGCTATCGATCCTCTTCCCGAACTCGATCCTCGAGCGCAGCAGCGCGGCCGCGAGCAGCGCCGTGGCGGTTCCGAGCTTGTCGGTCACGGCCAGCTCCATCAGCAACGTCAGGGAGATCGTCGACCACAGCAGCGAAGCGCTCGACATCCTGATCGGCGAGGGAACGGAGAGGAAGGGGAACTTCCCCGACGACGTGCTCGAGCAGTGGCGCGACATCGTGCGGGACACCCATGTCCAGCGCGTATTGACGCGCGACGACAACGAGTGGCTCGACGTGCTGCGTTCGTTCAGCGGGCTCGACGGCAAGACGTTCGACGATCGGCTCGACGCCGTCGTCGCGAGAATCGCCGAACGAGCGGCACGGTCGTTCGCCGGTCTCTATCTGGCGACCGGGGTGATCGGCGTCGTCCAGCTGCTGGACAGGAACGCGCGGATTCGCGGACTGCCGGCATTGCGGTTCGACGGCAAGAGTTTCCCCGTCGCGCAGCAGCTCTACGATCGGCTGTCGGACGAGTTGTTCAAGCGCGAAGGGCGTGCCGAAAGCTTCGACCTGCGTCTGCTGTACGACGAGCTGATCCGCTCGGAAGAAAGTCACTATCACGCCTTCGTTCTCTTCGCCTATGTCTATGCGAGCACAGGGCGATGGAGCGCGGCCAAGGCCTTGTGCCGCTCGGCGTTGGTGGTGGCCAAGACCATGCCGCGAGTCGACGGCGAGCCGGCGAGCGGTCGCGAGGCGGCCTACTTCCTCGCGGTCGCCGAGCGACGGGTCGCTCGCGACGCGCGCGGTCTTCGACAGTCCGCCGACGCCCTCGCACTCGCGAGGAAGCGCGATCTGCTCGAAGGGGAGCATCGATCGGACGATCCGCGCTTCGCGAGCGAGGAACTGGCATTGGCTTTCACGCGTTGGCAAGCGGCTTTCTTCGAGGACGAGAATCCCGATCCCGCGAATCTCTTCGCTTACTTGCGGAGCGCCGAGGAAGTCTGTCGGCTGGCCAAGCGGGCGGGCGAACCCCGCGGTGTCCGCGCATGGGTCGTTCGTCAGAGCTGCACGAACGGCCTGATCGCGGCCTTGTTCGCCCTCGAGCTCGGCCGTCATACGCCTCAACTCGTCGGGCAGGCGCGCGACTTCATCTCGACGCTTTCGATGGAGGCGCTCGCGCCGAACCTCGATGCCGAGGACGGCGCCATCCGCTATCAGGACGAAGTGTCGGACTTCATCTGGCTGGTCGCCGTCGCGAGGTTCGATGCGACCCGTTCCGCCGCCGCACGTCGTGAACTGGAGAGCTACCAGCCACCGCGAAGCGATCGCGTGGTCGTGCCGTTCGAGATCAAGCGATTCCACCTGTTTCTTCGCATCGTCGGGATCGAGCGGGCGGACGCGCCGCTTGCCGGCGCCTGACCGGGGATCCGCTCGCGCCCATGCGGTCGCAGGGCCGTCCCGAACCCCATGTCGTGCGTTTCGAGGACGTCGGCCAGAAGGGCTCGCGCCGTTGGTGCAGCATGCGCTTTGCCGGAACGAGCCGAAGGTCGCCGCCTATCGGCTGCAGCGGCCCCGGGCGAGCGGGTCGACGACCTGTTCCCTTTCCCATGCCGTTCCGGAGCCGGCGCGGCGATCCTCTCGGTGCGCTCCGAAGCACCTGCTGCACGAACATCGAGAGACAGCGCATGTTGATCCGGCAATTGAACTACCTGGTAGCCCTCGCGAGGGAACAGCACTTCGGGCGTGCGGCACAGGCTTGCAACGTGTCGCAACCGGCGCTGTCCGGTGCGATCCGCAGCATCGAACGAGAACTCGGCATGACGATCGTTCAGAGAGGCCAGCGATTCGGAGGTTTCACGTCGGACGGCGAGCGCGTCCTCGGTTGGCGCGCCGCGCCCTTGCCGAATGCGAAGGGCTGAGGCAGGAAGCGCAGGCCACGCGCGGCGACCCGGCCGGGACGCTGCGCATCGGGGCGATCCCGACGACGCTTCCCATCGTCTCGTTGATGACCGAAGGATGCCTGAGGGACTTTCCGCGGATGCTGCAGGCGGTTCACACGCTCAGTGCCGGCGAGGTCGTGCGCCGACTCACCGACTTCGAAATCGACGTCGGACTCAGTTACCTGCACGATGATCGTCTCAAGGGCTTCGACACCCTGCCGCTCTACCGGGAGCGCTATGTCCTCGTCGCGCGCGACGAGGCGATGTTCGAAGGGCGAACGGAAATCGGCTGGAAGGAAGCGGCGCGATTGCCGCTGTGCCTCCTCACCCGCAACATGCAGAGCAGGCGAGGAATCGACGTCGCGTTCGCGAATGCGGGACTCGAAGCGACACCGCGGGTGGAAACCGATTCGGTGATGGCGCTCCATTCGTATGTCCGCTGTGCCAACCTCTTCGGCATCCTGCCGCACGGCGTGCTTTGTCTGCTCGAGATGCGGCAGGAACTCACGGCGATTCGCATGGTTCCCGAGCTGACGCGAGAGATCGGTCTGATCCATCTGCATCGCGACCCTCTTCCCGCTTTGCAGTCGGCGGCGATGTCGAGCTTCGCTCGTGTCGATCTGCAGACCCGCATGGACGCGCTGCTCGCCGGGATCGACTGACGTCGGGGCCGTCGGAAGGCGCGGCGGCGACCCTTCTTCTTCCGCGCGAGTCCTCGATCCCGCGAAGGCCCTCTCGATAAGCAGGGCCGATCGCCTCATCACCCCAAACGATTGGCCCGCGGACAGCGCCGCTTCGATCATCGGGACCCGAGCGGCATTCGCTGCCGGTTCATCCGATGGAGACGACATGTCCAAGATCATCTGCGTGCTGTACGACGACCCCGTCACGGGCTGTCCCGACCGCTATGCCCGCGGCGACCTGCCGAACATCGATCGCTATCCGGATGGCCCGACCTTGCCCACGCCGAAAGGCATCGACTTCGAACCGGGAACCTTGCTCGGCAGCGTCTCGGGCGAACGCGGGCTTCGCAAGTACCTGGAGGCGAACGGCCACGAGTTCGTCGTGACGTCCAGCAAGGATGGCGCCGACAGCGTGCTCGATCGCGAACTGCACGACGCCGAGATCGTCGTCTCGCAACCGTTCTGGCCCGCCTACATGACGGAAGAACGGATCGCCAAGGCGCCGAAGCTGAAGTTGATCGTCACGGCAGGCATCGGTTCCGACCACACGGACCTGAAAGCGGCGGTGGACCACGACATCACCGTCGCCGAGGTCACCTGCTGCAACAGCAACAGCGTCGCCGAACACGTGGTGATGATGGCGCTGGCGCTGGTCCGCAACTACCTCCCTTCGTACCAGTGGGTATTGAAGGGCGGCTGGAACATCGCGGACTGCGTCGCCCGCTCGTACGACCTGGAAGGCATGAACGTCGGCACCGTGGCTGCCGGTCGCATCGGGCTGCGCGTCTTGCGTCTGCTCAAGCCCTTCGATCTGAAGTTGCATTACATGGACCGTCACCGCCTTCCCGAGGCGCTCGAGAAGGAGCTGGGGCTGACCTACCATGCCAGCCTGAAGAGTCTCTCGTCGGTCTGCGACGTCGTCACGCTGAACTGTCCGCTGCACCCCGAGACCGAGAACATGGTCAACGCGCAGTCGCTGAAGGACTTCAAGCGCGGCGCCTACCTGATCAACACGGCCCGCGGCAAGCTGTGCGACACCGACGCGGTCGCGGCGGCGCTGGAAAGCGGTCGGCTCGCCGGCTATGCGGGCGACGTGTGGTATCCGCAGCCGGCCCCGGCCGATCACGTCTGGCGCAGCATGCCGCATCACGGCATGACGCCGCACATCTCGGGCACCAGCCTGTCGGCGCAGACGCGCTATGCAGCCGGCACGCGCGAGATCCTCGAGTGCTACTTCGAGAACCGACCGATCCGTGACGAGTACCTGATCGTCCAGGGCGGCAAGCTCGCGGGCGTGGGAGCGCACTCGTACAGCGTGAGCGAGGCGTCGAAGGCGGCCTCCTAGCTTTCGTCGGCTCGGAGCTCCGACGCCTGAAGCCTCTTCGTCGGAGCCGTCGCGCGGCTTCCCCTTACGGATCGGTCAGGGCGCCGTTCAATAGCCGGGCCAGTCGCACGCCGGCCCGCGACAACTGGAGCGTCACGATCGCCTTCGAGGTCTTGACGTAGGTCGCCGGCAGCACGTAGACACCGGCCGCGTTCGGCTTCGGGAGCTTCCCGTAGACCTTCGTCTTCGCGATCTCGAAGGCTTCCAGCGCCCAATCGGACGGCCTTCCTTTCGACCACTCCTCGACCTGCGCTGGCCCGACCTTCGCCGCGAGCGCGTCACCGATCGCGATCGGATCGTCGCCCAGCCGCCGGACGAATTGCGTATCCCAGAAGCCGTGCAACTGGCCGGTGCCGAGACCGGTCGCGGACACCTTCTTGTTGTTGCCGCCCCGATCGTTCTCGTCGCTCGAATGGAGCGGCTGGTGGAGATCCCCCACGAAGTGCATCAGGAACTTCACTGCCGAAAGCCGCTCGGCCTCGGTCGTCGACGGCGACGCCAGCTCCGCGACGAACTGATCGATCTTGTCGATCGCACAATCGGCAGCCGGGCCCGCCGATGCGGCGACCCCGGCCGGCAGGGCACGCATGCCGAAGCAGGCCGTCTCGATGTCGGGCGCCGCGACCTCGATGTCGGTGAAGTGCCAGGCCTGGGTGGCGTCGCGGGCCGCGGCCGAAGAAGAACGATAGCGATCGGCCCACGTCGTCTCCGTGACGAAGTCGTGCGCCGTCGACGGACTGGTGTCGGCGGCGAGGATCGCGAAGACGCGCGCCCGCGTCGAGGGGGTGAGGAAGTGCAGGGCGACCTCGCCGACGACCTCGTGTCCTTCGTCCCCCCAGGCGACGGCGACCGATGGCGCGAGGACCAGCGCGAGACCGGCGGCGACGAGCGGGGCGATTCGCATCCCGTCACTTTCACCGTAGCACGCTCGCCCGCCCTCACATCGTCGGCTCCGACCACCTCTCGAGCTCGATAGCGAGGTGTCGGCTCCGCTCTTCCATGCGTCGCCGCTCATGGCCCGATCGTCGACCAAGCGCATGCCGGTCGGGCGGGTCGTCCGCGGGCATAGGATCGTCAACCAAGGCGTCCGGTCCTGCGCGGACCGCCCTTGGACGGTGACCGCCGTTACGCACTCCCGATCGGGTTGACGACGGTTCGAGCGCGGGAAGTGTGCTTCCACAGGTCGCACCGCGGAGCGGCGTGTCGCCATGACGCGCTCGCTTCACGCGGACGCGATGTCGAATCAAGACGCGAGCTGTTCGGGCTCCATGTCGTAACACGCCTGGACCTGCTTGTGCCGTGTTCCGAGGCCGTCCTTGATCTTCCTGGTCCAGACGGCTTCCATGTTCTTCTTGGCCTCTTCGATCATCGACTTCGGCTCGAGATTGCGGAACGTGTCGACCTCGCCGGCGGCGACCGCGGTCAAGGTGGCATAGACCGGTTCGGGGTCGAACTGTGCCCTCGGAAAGGCCAGCTTGGAGTAGTCGAACAGCCGCTGCGACCGGTCGTCCAGCCAGCTCTGCTGAACATCGAAACCGCGATCGTGGAAGCCGGTCAGGAGGGGACCGGGGTTGACCGTGGCCACCTCGATCCCGAACTCCTGCAGTTCCACCGCCATGGTCTGGGCGATCGCCTCGATCGCGTGCTTCGAGCCCGAGTAGATGCCGGTGAAGGGGTTGACGTTGATGCCTTCACGCGACGACACCCAGACGACCCGCCCCGCGCCGCGCTTCACCATCTGCTTGACGATCCCCTGGGTCAGCAGCAGCGGGCCGATGACGTTGACCTCGAACTCGTGCCGCATGTTGTCACCGGGAATGTCGACGACCGACCCGCCTTCGAGCATCCCCGCGTTGTTGACGAGAATCTCCACGTCCCATCCGAGCGCCTTGCGACGGTCGCCTTCATCGGTGACGTCCAGCTTCTCGATCCTGAGCTCGACGCCGCGCTGCCTGGCCTGGACTTCCAGCGCCTCGACTTGAGGGTAGATCTCGACCGTCGCGATGACGTCGAAGCCCTTTGCGGCCAATCGGAAGGCGGCTTCGTTGCCGAAGCCGGTGCCTGCGCCTGTGATGAGTACGGTCTTCATGTGTTTTCTTTCCTCGTTGAGTGACGGGTCGTCGTCGATACCGGTGACTTGGAATCACGCCGAAAGCACTCGACTCGTCGCGCTTGCGCGAATTACGAATCGAGTCGCCGTCGCGCTTTTCCACGACCGCCGGCTTTGAAGTAGCGGCACTCTAATATTAATTTTTCTTTAGTCAAGTCGATCGGGCGTTTAATTAACGGGTGGTTTCTAACCTATGATAAGCACGAGGCAATGAAACGTCGTCGATCAGGAAAGTCTCGAATCCTTCTTTAAACTAGCGCGCAGCACGCGCGACGAGCCACGTGGATCGATCTGCGACTGCTATTGTTTTGCAGCGTGCAGCTTCGCGATCAGCCGCGGGTGTCGTTTCTCCCACCGAATTTATCCTATGACTTGTAATCCCATGTTTCCGAGTCGGGCGAATAGGAACTCCAGGTCTTCTTGCTCGGACTGTTCGCTTCGACGGCGTGCGACGGGAGGACTCCGACCCGGGCTTCCTTCCGGACGGGCACGGTCCGATGCGGACCTGCCGGAATGGCCTTTCGCTTAAGCGGCGCGCCTCGAATTCGGGTTACCGCTTCCTCGCTCGGAATCGAAGGGAGCAGTACCGGTTCGTTAATCCACGACACTTTCGCGGAAGCCGCGCGCTTCATTCTTCACGATGTAGGTGACGAAGGAAAGTTCGGGCCGACCTTCCGGTGCGAGAGCGACGTAGAACAAATCGATCGGGCCCCGGGTCGGATGGTGAAGGCGCTTCGTGCCTTCGCTGAAGTTCTTGACGTCCAGATCGGGCCACAATGCGCGAAACTCTTCGCTCTCCCGGCATAGCTCGTCGGCCAGTTCGTCGAATGGAACCTTGTCCTCGGCTCGTGCGCGTGCGGCTCTGAAAGTCTCCAACGTATCGCGCGCGACTTTCTCCCAATCGACGATCAGCTGGCGGTATGGAGGGTACAAGAAGAGGAGGCGCAAGGTATTGCGCTCCTTCGGCTGAAGCGTCGCGAAATCGACGAACAGTTCGGTGACGGACGAGTTCCAGGCAAGGATGTCCAACCGACCATTGCGGATGTACGCGGGCACCGGCTCGATCGCTTCCAGCAACTCCAGTAATCCTTTCGTCACTTCGTCATCGACCGACAGCGTCGGCGCGACCTTGGATGCCAACGCGAACAGATGGTTGAACTCCGCTCTGTCGAGCCGGAGCACCTGCGAGATGCGCTTCAGCGCGTTCGTGGAGACGCCGATGTCGCGTCCCTGCTCGAGCCACGTGTACCAGCTGACGCTGACCGCCGCGAGTTGCGCTACCTCCTCGCGTCGGAGACCGGGTGTCCGGCGCCGACCCTCCGGTAAACCGAAGTCGCTCGGCTTCAGTCGTGCCCGTCGGCTGACGAGGAAGGAGCCGAGGACTCGACGTTCATCCGCCGGCGGCGACTTCGGTTTCGCTTTCATCTTCTACTCGAGGATCGGAGCCGGGCAAACGGGTAGTGACGTTCGGTCGCCGGCCGAGTTGGATGACGGAACTCGGCGTTGAGCCGCTTCGCCCGACGAGTTGCGGAGGCGGCAGGGCAGGGCGGAGAGCAGGGCCCGGCGCGTCGCTTCGACCGGATTGGATGATAACGTCGCGTCGCAGCCGGTACGCCTTCGCGGCGTCAGCGTTTTCTGCGAGACGGTCGATGGTTCGACGATTGCCGGACGCGCGGGAGCATGACGATGCTGGCTGGGAGCAAACCGCTTGGCGAAGGGGGAAGTCCAGCGAGAGCTGCTCTCCGGCCGCCGCTATCATGCTGCCGCGTTTGCGGCGCCTGGTCTTAATGCGCCGCCACAGCCCTTCGAGACGGTAGAGCGGTAGACCCGCTTCTCGTTGATCGTCCACGCGCTCGGCTTCGGTAAAGTCTCGACCTCTTCATCGCTTCTCCTTCCGCTTCTTCCGAAGCAGCGGAGAAGCCACCTTACTTCCAGTTTTCAACTGCCGTGGAATTCGGGGGAGACGTCAGAGGTCCGCTCTCGGGCCGGGAGCGGACCGTTCGCGACACGTGTGGCGAGGGCGTCGCCAGACGCGGAGCCCATTGGCGTTTTCTTATCTTGAACGGCACGCTGCCGTGGGACAGAGCACTGCGAAGTGCCTGAATTTAGGCACCTTGCCGAAGGCTCGACGCTCTCCGCAGGGCGAGCAGGACTGTCTGGCGGTGTGGAGAGTCTCGAGCGAACTGCTCTTCGACAAAAGAATCGCGTGATCGGGGAAGAAAGCGCGGCCGCCACCCGCCGAACGGCCGTCCTTCAACCGCCTTGTTGCATCACGAACAAGGAATTGTAGAGAGGGGTTCAGCGAGCAGATTGGACCGTTCAAGGGCTTGCGGGTCGAATCCAGTCATTGAACCGGCGGTCACGGTTCGGTGTTCGACATCTGCGGATGGCCGGCAGCAAGCTGCCGGCCGAGGCAAAGAAGGATGACTCGATTCCAACTTGCGAAGTCAGACGACGGGTAAGCACGAAAGCCAGTCGAAGGGCCGGATATCGATTGGAGTTTCGACTAACGCTTCCTGGGACGCTCGGGCGCCGGTGGGTCGGCGGCGATGTCCATCCAGAATTCGAGGCATGCCTGCGCCATGCTGATCCCCAGGCGGAGGGGCGCCATGCGGCGTCCCCGACCACCATGGGTCGCATTGTGCCGCTCGATGTCGCGGTAGATGTCGATACGCTCTCGATAGAGACGTACTTGATCCTTGGCTAATGCGACGAGATCGCCGTTCGACAAGTAGTCGCTGAAGAAGAGCTGCAGTACAGCCATGTCGCGCATCTCGAACACCTCCCCCGGAGGCTCCCGCAGCCACGCCTTCAGCGCATCGGTCCCAGCCGACGTCAGTTCGTAGAGAACCTTGCGGCGACCGCTCTCCTCGCGTTCCTGGCTCAACAGGCCCGCCTCCGCGAGACGCGCGGGTTCGTTGTACAGCTGCGAATGCGGAAACGGCCAGAAGTAGTTGATCGATCGTTCTGCTGCGCGCTTCAGCTCGTATGAGGTGGATGGCCCACGCACGCCGATCAGGCCCAGGACGAGGTACGAGACGGGGCTCAAACGAACCCCGGGGGTACTCAGGGTTTCTACGGGTATCAAGGTCCGATTCGGATGGTCCATTATGGATGATATAGCTCTTTCAGGGAATGGCGCTCATGTCCGCATCCTTCGCTTCGCCGGCCGCCGCGCGACCGGCGGCATCGGCACCGGCCGTCGGCTTCGTCGAGGAAAGTATCGGGGATGCGCTTCGTCGAGCCGTGGGACGTTGGCCGAATCGAACTGCCCTCGTCGAAGGAGCCGACTCGGGCGCGCGTTCGCGCTGGACGTACACCGAGCTCCTGAAGACGTCCGAGCAGTACGCATGGGCATTGCTGGAGACCTTTCGCGTCGGCGACACCGTCGCACTCTGGTCGCCGAATTGCCCGCAGTGGATGTTCCTCGAACTCGGCGCAGCCCTCGCCGGCCTCAAGCTCGTGACGGTCAATCCGGCCTACCTGACTCAGGAGCTGCTCCACGTTCTTCAGCAGTCCGAGGCGACGGGGCTTCTCTGCGCTGCGGAATATCGCGGCCGCGACTTTGTCGGCATGGTCCGCGAGGTGCGCGACCAGCTTCCGGCGTCGCTTGCCGTCCTGACGCTGCCAGCCTGGGCTGAACGGGTTCGTGTCGCCCGTACTACGGGACTGCCCATCGTGTCGCCGGACGACGTTGCGCAGATTCAGTACACATCGGGCACCACCGGATTTCCGAAAGGTGCCGAACTGACGCACCGCGGACTGGCCAACAACGGGCGGCTCTACGCGACGGCGATCGGGGCGACGGACGATGACGTGTGGGTCAACCCCATGCCGATGTTCCACACCGCCGGATGCGGACTCCTGACGCTCGGTTGCCTGCAGACCGGCGGGACCCATGTCCTGCCACCCGCGTTCGACCCCGAGCTCATGCTCGCGTTGATCGAGGCCGAGCGCGGCACCGTGGTACTCAGCGTGCCGACGATGCTGCTGCGGATGCTCGACCATCCTTCCGCCGGAACCCGGGACTTGAGGTCCTGGCGACTTGCGACCTTGGGCGGAGCGCCCGTCCCGCCCGAGCTCGTGCGTCGAGCGCAGGACGAACGCGGGCTGAAGGTCGCCATCGGGTTCGGCCAGACCGAGTGCTCCCCGTACATCACCCATACCATACCCGACGATCCGCACCCCGAGTGGTGGATGACCGTCGGCAGGCCCTTGCCGGGCGTCGAAGCGAAGGTCGTCGATCCCGAGGCGGGTCACGTCGTTCCCGAAGGCGAGATCGGCGAGGTCTGTACCCGCAGTCCGTGCGTCATGAAGGGTTACTTCCGCAATCCCCAGGCCACGCGACAGGCCATCGACTCCGACGGCTGGCTGCACACGGGCGACCTCGGCTCGATGGATGAACACGGCTATCTCCGGATCCAGGGCCGCCTGAAGGACATGATCATCCGCGGCGGAGAGAACGTCTACCCGCGCGAGATCGAGGATGTGCTCTTCACGCATCCGAGCGTCGCCAACGTGGCCGTCGTGGGCGTCCCGGACCCGGACTGGGGCGAGGTGGTTGCGGCATTCGTACAGGTCCGGCCGGAACGCGAGGTCGACGCGGCGACGCTCGAGCGTTTCTGTCGAGAGCACCTCGCATCTTACAAAGTGCCGCGCGTGTGGCGCTTCCTCGATGCCTTTCCGCAGACCGCTTCCGGCAAGGTCCAGAAATTCATCCTGAAGGCCCAGCTCGCACAGCCATGACCGAAAGAATCCGCTCGCTCGAAGGCAAGACCCTGTTCATGACCGGCGGGAGTCGCGGCATCGGCAAGGCGATCGCGCTGCGTGCGGCGCGCGATGGAGCGAACATCGCCATCGCTGCCAAGACCAGCGAGCCGCATCCCTCGCTCGAAGGGACGATTCACAGCGTGGCTGCCGAGATCGAGGAGGCGGGGGGCCGCGCCCTGCCGCTGACCGTCGACGTCCGCAACGAAGAGGAGATCGCGGCGGCCGTTCGAGAGACGGTCCGCGCGTTCGGCGGGATCGACATCCTGGTCAACAATGCTAGTGCGCTGCACCTGTCGAAGACGCCCGACACGCCGGCCAAGCGCTTCGATCTCATGTTCGACATCAACGTGAGAGGAACCTTCCTCACGACGCAGGCGTGCCATCCGCATCTCGCGCGGGCCGCGAACCCTCACGTCCTCGTGCTGTCGCCGCCCCTGAATCTGAAGCCGGAGTGGTTCGCCGAGCATTGCGCCTACACGATGTCGAAGTACGCGATGAGCATGTGCGTGCTCGGTATGGCGGAGGAATTCCGCGAGGTCGGCATCGCCGTCAACGCGTTGTGGCCGGCCACCATGATCCAGACGGCGGCGAGCTTGGTGATCGGCGTGCCGGCCGAGGACTGCCGAAAGCCCGACATCATGGCCGACGCTGCCCACGCCGTCCTCACACGCGGCAGTCGGGAGGCGACCGGGCGATTCTTCCTGGACGACGAAGCGCTCGGCGAAGAGGGCGTCACCGACTTCGAGTCGTATGCGGTCGTGCCGGGCAAGCGCCTCGCGCGCGATCTCTTCGTCGAATAGGCGGACGCGATGGTGACGCCCGCCGCGGTTCCGCATCCGATCCTCTCGGTCCAGAACGTGTCGCTCCACTTCGGCGGCGTGCAGGCGTTGACGGACGTCAGCTTCGACGTTCGCGAGGGGGAGCTGCTGTCGGTGATCGGTCCCAACGGCGCGGGCAAGAGCTCCTTGCTCAACTGCATCAACGGCGTCTACTGGCCGCAGGCCGGGACCGTTCGGCTGCGGGGCGAGCCGCTGACCCGCGCGCGGCCCCGCGAAGTCGCGCGACGCGGGGTCGGGAGGACCTTCCAGCACATCGCGTTGTTCGCGGGCATGAACGTCGCCGACAACATCATGACCGGCCGCAACCTCCTGCTGCGGCACGGCGTCGCCGCGCAGGCGCTCGGGTTCGGCCCGTCGCGCGACGAGGAGCTGCGGCATCGCGATCGGGTCGCCCGGATCATCGATTTCCTCGCGCTCGCTCCGTACGGCGACAGCGATCCCGCGCAATTGCCGTACGGCATCCAGAAGCGCGTCGACCTCGGTCGCGCGCTGGCCATGGAGCCCCGGCTCCTGCTGCTCGACGAGCCGATGGCCGGCATGAACGTCGACGAGAAGATCGACATGTGCGCCTTCATCCTGGGTGCCCGGGCGACCTTCGGCGCGAGCGTGCTGCTGATCGAGCACGACCTCGCGGTCGTCATGGATCTCTCGGACAGGATCGTCGTGCTCGACTATGGCAGGAAGATCGGAGACGGCACGCCGCAGCAAGTACGGCAGAGCCCGGAAGTGACCGCCGCGTATCTCGGCGTTGCCCACTGAGCGCGAGATGGCGTTCTTCCTCGAGGCACTCATCGGCGGGCTGATGGCAGGGATGCTCTACGCCCTGGTCGCCGTCGGGTTCGTGCTGATCTACAAGGCCTCCGGCATCTTCAACTTCGCGCAGGGCTCGATGGTCCTGTTCGCGGCGCTGGCGATGGCGCGCCTGCTGGAATGGTTGCCGCGATCGCTGCACCTGCGATCGGCGGCGCTGTCGATCCTGCTTTCCTTGTCGCTCACGCTTCTTCTGTTGGCGGCCGTCTGCTGGATGATCCAGCGCCTGTGCTTTTCCCGACTGGCCAGTCGAGGGGCCGTGCCGATGCTGATGGCGACGATCGGCATCGCCTACATCCTCGACGGCGTCGGTCAGCTCGTCTTCGGCAGCGACATCTACAAGATCGACGTCGGCATGCCGAAGGCGCCGCTGTTGCTCCTCGAGTCCGCGTTTCCAGGAGGCCTGCTCGTGAGCCGTGAAGACCTGGTCGCGACCGGCCTGTCGATCGCGCTGGTTCTCGGACTGACAGCGTTCTTCCAGTTCACGCGCGCCGGCCTTGCGCTGCGGGCGGTGGCCGACGATCAGCGCGCATCGCTATCGCTCGGAATCTCGCTCGAGAAGACGTGGCTGCTCGCATGGTTCGTCAGCAGCGTCGTCGCGCTCTGCGCGGGCGTGGTCTGGGGTTCGAAACTGGGCGTGCAGTTCGCGTTGTCACAAATCGCTCTGAAGGCGTTGCCGGCGGTCGTCCTCGGCGGGCTGACGTCCATTCCCGGCGCGATCGTCGGCGCCCTGCTGATCGGTGTCGGGGAGAAGCTTTCCGAGTCGTTCATCGGGCCGATCATCGGCGGGGGCATCGAGACCTGGTTCGCCTATGTGCTCGCGCTGCTGCTTTTGCTCGTGCGCCCCGAAGGCCTGCTGGGTGAAAAGGCGCTGGTCCGTGTCTAGCGATCGCGCGATGCACCTCGCTACCGGAGCCGATGCCGTCGTCGTCGCGCCGGTCGTCGCGGACCGCCTCGTGCTCCATCGCATGGAAATCGCGGCTATCGCGGGCCTCGTGGTCGTCGCAGTCGTGGCGCCCGCCATCGCGAGCGACTACCTGCTGCGCGCCGTCCTGATCCCGCTGGTAATCCTCGGCCTTGCGGCAATCGGCGTCAACGTGCTCGTCGGCTTCTGTGGACAGATCTCTCTCGGGACGGGCGCCTTCATGGCAGTCGGCGCCTACCGCGCGTTCAACGTGCTCACTCGCGTGAGCGGCATGCCGGTCGTCGTCGCGATCCTGTGCGGTGGGCTCGTCGCGGCGCTCGTCGGCGTGGCGTTCGGGATTCCGTCGCTGCGCATCCGTGGCCTGTACCTCGCCGTGGCGACGCTGGCGGCCCAGTTCCTCGCCGACTGGGCCTTCCTGCGATTCCCCTGGTTCACCGGCGACTCGACGTCGGGCTCGGCGAGCGTCGGGCGCCTCGCCGCCTTCGGATGGCCCATCGACTCCGCTGCGGACAAGTACTACTTCTGTCTCGCGTTCCTCGCGGTGTTCGCCGTACTGGTTCGCAACCTGGTCCTGGCCGGCATCGGTCGCGAATGGCGAGCGGTCCGCGACATGGACGTCGCCGCGGCAGTGATCGGGATTCGTCCGACGTTCGCGAAGCTGACCGCGTTCGGCATCAGCTCCTGCATCGTCGGCGTCGCGGGTGCCCTGTGGGCGTTCGTGCACCTGGGCGCCTGGGAGCCGGCCACGTTCAACCTCGACCGGTCGTTGCAGGTGCTCTTCATGGTCATCGTCGGCGGCCTCGGTTCTCTCTACGGCGGCATCCTGGGGGCCGCGTTCATCGTCACGCTGCCGATTGCCCTGGACCGCGGCCCGGCGCTCGTCGGGCTTCCCGTCTCGACGACCGCCGCGACGCACCTCGCGCACATCGTCTACGGCGCGCTCATCGTCGCCTTTCTCATCGTCGAGCCGCACGGTCTCGCCCGACTGGCGCGAAACGCCGCACGCCGGTGGCACACGCGCCGCTCGATGCGGCGATCCACGGTCTACCACCCCAAAGAGGCGTCATGAACATCTCACGTTCGCTGCGTTCACTTTTCTTCCTCGGGACCGGTCTCTTCGGCTTGCACGAGAGCGCCTTCGCCCAGGCGAAGGAGCAGTTCTTCCCGTTGATCGTCTACCGCACGGGACCCTATGCACCGAACGGCACGCCGCTGGCGAACGGCAAGCTCGACTACCTGAAGCTCGTCAATGCGCGCGACGGCGGCGTGAACGGCGTCAAGCTCACCTACGAGGAGTGCGAGACCGCCTATGCGACCGACCGCGGCGTCGAGTGCTACGAGCGTCTGAAGGGTCGCCCGGGCGTCGCACTGTTCGAACCGCAGACGACCGGCATCACCTTCGCACTGACGGAGAAAGCCCTCGGCGACCGGATCCCCCTCATCACGCCCGGCTACGGCCTTTCGATCTCGCAGGACGGCACGGCGTTTCCCTGGAACTTCCCGCTGATGGGGTCGTACTGGACGGCTGCCGACATCCTGATCCAGAACCTGGCCAGGAAGGAGGGCGGGGCGAACGGACTGCGCGGCAAGAGGATCGCCTTGCTTTATCACGACTCGCCATTCGGCAAGGAGCCGATCCCGATGCTGCAGGCGCGCAGCCGCCTGCAGGGTTTCGAGCTGACGCTGATCCCGGTGACGCCGCCGGGGCTCGAGCAGAAGTCGGCCTGGCTGCAGGTGCGCCAGCAGCGGCCCGACTACGTCGTGATGTGGGGCTGGGGCGCGATGAACTCGGCGGCTTTGCGCGAGGCCGAGGCCACGGGGTTCGCGCGCGAGAAGATGTTCGGCGTGTGGTGGGCCGGCGCCGAGCCGGACGTGCGCGACGTCGGCGAGGGCGCGAAAGGCTACAGCGCGCTGACGTTGAATCCGCATGGTCAACAGCTGAACGTCGTGCAGCAGATCCTCGCGCAGGTGTACGCCAAGGGTCAGGGCAGCGGGCCGCGCGAGGACGCCGGCTCCGTGCTGCACGTACGGGGCGTCCTGATGCAGATGCTGGCCATCGAGGGGGTTCGTACCGCGCAGGAGCGTTTCGGCAAGGGCAAGGTCATGACGCCCGAGCAGGTCCGGTGGGGCCTTGAGAACCTGTCGCTGGATGCGAAGCGGCTGCAGGCACTCGGGCTCACGGACGTGATCAGGCCCTTGTCGACATCGTGCGTCGACCACATGGGTTCCACCTGGGCCAGCCTGCAGACGTGGGACGGCAGCCGATGGACGACGAGTTCCGAGCCGATGCAGGCCGACGACCAGATCATCAAGCCGATGGTCCGCGCCGGCGGCGACAAGTATCTGTCGGACAAGAAGCTCGACCGTCGCACGCCGACGGACTGCCAATCGTGAACCGTCCGCCTCCAAGCGGGCGCACGGCGTCTTCCCCGTCGGCGCGCCGGACGCCGCTCCTCGATGTCCGGGGCGTCGAAGTCACGTACGGCGGGATCGCCTTGGGGTTGAGGGGTATGGACCTCCAGGTGGCCGAGGGCCAGATCGCCGTACTCCTAGGAGGCAACGGCGCCGGCAAGACGACGATGCTGCGCGCCATTTCCAATCTCCTCGCGATCGAGGGGGGCGCGCTCAGTCGCGGCAGCATCGAATTCAACGGCGAGCGCGTGGATGGCTTGCGTGCCGACCGGATGGTGGCGCGTGGGCTCGTCCATGTCATGGAAGGCAGGCACTGCTTCGCCCACCTCACCGTGCACGAGAACCTCCTCGCTGGCGCACACACGCGAGCCGACCGAGGGGAAGTCGACGCGACACTCGAGAGGATCTACGGCTACTTTCCTCGCTTGCGCGAGTGCCGCTCGAGCCGGGCGGCGCTCGTGTCGGGCGGGGAGCAACAGATGTGTGCGATCGGCCGCGGGTTGATGGCCAGGCCTTCGTTCGTCCTGCTGGACGAGCCGTCGATGGGATTGGCGCCCAGGGTCGTGGCCGAGGTGTTCGACATCGTCAGCCGTCTGAATCAGCAGGAGGGGATGACGTTCCTGATCGCCGAGCAGAACGCGGCAGTGGCACTCAAGCATGCGCATGCGTGCTTCGTCGTCGAAGACGGGCGAGTCATCTTGCAGGGGTCCGGCGACGAGTTCGCCGCCGATCCTCGCATCCAGCAGGCGTATCTCGGTGGACGTTCGGGGAACGGGTTCAACTATCTCGAGGCCGCGCGGGCTCGAGGGCTCGGGCCGCTCGGCGCTCACTGAGCGGTTCGTGCACGAACGCGAAGCCGCCCGTCACACGTCCTTCAATCGTCCGCATCGGACGGTAAGGAATGGAAACAGGCCGTGGATCGATACGGCAGCTGTCCCTGCAAAGGGTCGGGAAAGGGCGCCCGAGACAGCGGCCACTTGAACTCGCCCATTGGAGATCGAAATGAACACGAGACAAGTTTCAGCCCTCGGACTGGCGGTGGCTACGGCGTTCGCGCTGGTCGGATGCGGGGGCAATGACGACGGCGGCGACGCGCCCGCCAGCACGCCCGTCCGCCCGACCGCTGCCGCGGCCTGTGCCTCGCTCAACGGTACGTCGATCGGAGGAGCGACCTCCGTCCAGGCGGCGGTGGTGCCCGCCGCCGGCACGGTACCGATGTACTGCAAGGTGACTGGCGTCATGTTGCCGAAGCTCAACTTCGAGCTGCGCATCCCCGACGCGTGGAACGGCAAGCTCTACTACTTCGGCGGCGGTGGGTTCGACGGCTCCGTCCCGGCGCTCGATGGCCAACCGTTGCAAGCGCTCAAGGACGGCTACGTCGGCGTCGCCAGCGACTCCGGCCACCAGGCGAGCGTGCTCGATGCCAGTTGGGCTCTCAACGATTCGTACGCGTCCGAACTGTGGGGCAGCCTGTCGGTTCCGACCGTCATGTCCACGGCGCTCGAGATGGTGAAAGCGGCGTACGGTCAGGCGCCCTCGCAGTCGTACTTCGAGGGATGCTCGAACGGCGGTCGCGAAGGCATGATGGCCATGCAGCGCAACCCGAATCTCTTCGACGGCGTCATCGTGCGCTCGCCTGCCTACAACATCGTCGGCTTCTTCGGTCACTGGAATCTGAACAATAAGGCGCTGTCGGCCCCGGGCGCCGCCCTGTCGAACGCCAAGGTCGCGACCCTGGCCAAGGCCGTCCGCGCGCAATGCGACGCCGCCGACGGCATCGTCGACGGCGTCGTTTCCAATCAGGCCTGCACCGCGACGTTCAATCCGCGAGCACTTCGCTGCGCCGGCGGTGCCGACACGGGCGACACGTGTCTCTCCGATGCGCAGCTCGCCGCCGTCTCGACGATCGCGTCGGCCCAGAACTTCGGGAGCGGGCAAACGGTGTTCCACGACTCCGCGCGCCCGTTCACCGGCAACGAGGACGACCCGGGGGCCTGGCCCGCGTGGATCTCCGGCAATGGCGATGTGAAGACGACGATCTCCTACCTGCTGACCGACTCGGCGATCAAGTATTTCATCGCACGCAACCCGTCCGTCGACTCGCTGACGTATTCACCCTATGACCAGAACATCAATTCGCTGTTCGCGTTCTCGACGCTGAGCGATGCGACCAATCCCGACATTCGGCCGTACATCAACGGTGGCGGCAAGGTCATCTTCTGGAAAGGCGGAAACGACCCGGCTTTCGCCACGCCGGCGACGGCCGAGTACTACCAGGGCGTGGTGAATGCACTGGGTGGGCAGACCCTCGCCGACAGGAGCGTGCGCTTCTACGTTGCGCCTGGAGTGGACCATTGCACTGGTGGGCCTGGCGCCGATACGGCGGACTTGCTGACCCCCCTGAACGATTGGGTGGCCAACAACAAGGCGCCGGGAAACCTCGTGGCATCGAAGCTCGATGCCAGCAGCGCGGTTCAGTTCCAGCGCCCGCTTTGCCAGTACCCGCAGTACCCCCGATACACGGGTCTCGCGAACGATGCAACCGCAGCGAAGCTGGCGTCGAACTACACGTGCACGGCGCCATGAAATCCGACTGAGTCTCCTTCGACGCGAGAGGGGCGTCGCTGCGACGTCCTCCCCGCTCGAACCGCCGATCCGTCGTTCTCGAAGTCCGAAGTCAGGACGTGATCGTGTACTCGATGATGCGGCGCCGCCGGTCATCATCGAATCCGTCGACGCAGGAGGCCGGTTGTATGAGCCGTCTCACACCGTGGCATTGTTCGAGGGCACGCGCAGCCTTGAAATCGGGTTCGGCAAGCGATTCGGCGACCAGGCCTATGCCTTCGAGGAGCTCGTGGCTGAGGTCACGGCCGCGTTCATGTGGGCCAAGTGGCGCATCGCGAACGAGCCGCGGCCCGATCATGCGCAGTACCTCAAGCACTGGCTCGAGAGCCTGAAGGGCGACAACCGTTCGATCTTCACG
>CALMOR010000086.1:0-4495 GCA_937872165.1 uncultured Burkholderiales bacterium
GACGAAGCCGACGCCGCCGTGCGCGAGGTGCCCGGTCCCAACTACCGCGCGGCCCAGGGCACGATCGACGTCACCGAAGGCGGCCGCGCGGTCGCGACGCTGCATCCCGAGAAGCGGATCTACACGGCGACGCAGGCGACGATGACCGAGGCCGCGATCGACCCGGGCATCCGCCGCGACCTCTACGTCTCGCTCGGCGAACCGCTGCTCGACGGCGGCCGCGGCACCGGTGCATGGATCGTGCGGGTCTACCTGAAGCCTTTCGTCGACTGGATCTGGGGCGGCTGCCTGATCATGGCGATCGGCGGTCTCGTCGCGGCGACCGACCGTCGCTACCGCGCCCGCGCGAAAGCGGCGAAGGCGACGTCCGTCCGTCCGTCCGCGCGGCCTCCGGTCGAGCCGGCACCCGCGACGTGACGGCCCGGTGACCCGTCTCGGCTTCCTGGTCCCGCTCGGCGCCTTCATCGCGCTCGCGGTCGTGCTCGCGATCGGCCTGAACCGCGATCCGCGCGAGGTGCCGTCGCCGTTGATCGGCAAGCCCGCGCCGGCGTTCACGCTGACCCGGCTCGACGATCCGGCCACCACCGTCTCGCTCGCCGACCTGCGCGGCAAGGTGTGGATGCTGAACGTCTGGGCCTCGTGGTGCGGTCCGTGTCGCGAGGAGCATCCGGTGCTGGTCGCCTTCGCGAGGAAGGGCCGGCTGCCGATCTACGGACTCAACTACAAGGACGAGCGCGACACCGCGACCGCATGGCTCGCGAGCGTGGGCAATCCGTATCAGGCGTCGCTCTTCGACGGCGAAGGCAGGGTCGGCATCGACTTCGGCGTCTACGGCGTACCCGAGACCTTCATCATCGATCGCAGCGGCACCGTGCGCATGAAGCACGTCGGCGTGCTGACGCCCGACGTGATCGCGAACGAGATCGAACCGTTGCTGAAGAAGCTCGATGCGTGACGACGGCGCGCCCCGCGTGCGAGCGGCGCCGCTCGTCCCGCTTCTGTCGGTCCCGGTCCTGCTCGTCGTCTTATGGCTGCTCGCCGCCGCGTCGACGGCCGTCGCGAAGGAGGCGGCGCCCGAAGCCACCGACCCCGCGCTCGAGGCTCGCATGGTCCGCGTCACGTCCGAGCTGCGCTGCCTGGTGTGCCAGAACCAGACCATCGCCGACTCGCACGCGGACCTGGCGGTCGACCTGCGCAACCAGGTGCGCGCGCAGTTGCGCGCCGGTCGCAGCGATGCCGAGATCATCGACTACATGACGGCCCGCTACGGCGACTTCGTGCTCTACAGACCACCGTTCAAGGCGACCACCGTGTTGCTGTGGCTGGGGCCTGCGCTGATGCTCGGCGGCGGCCTGCTGGTGCTGGCCGTGGTGCTGCGCCGGCGAAGCCGACTCGCGCCCGATGCCTTCGACCCGGACGACGACGATCTCGCGCCGATCGAACCGCGAACCCGTCCCGACGTCGGTCATGCCTGATCCCGAGCTGCCGTCGGAAGTCCTCGCGATCCGCGCGCGGATGCTGGCGTTGTCGGCCGCGCATGCGGGCGGCGAGATCGACGACGAGACCTACGAGACCGCGCGACGCGAGGCCGAACGCGCGTTGAGCGACGCGGTGCTCGCGACGCCGCCCGACGCGGGCGCCTCGCCATCGCAGGCGCGCGTCGGTCCGTCGTGGAAGCTGATGACGGCCCTCGTCGCGGTCGTGCTGGTCATCGCGATCGGCGGCTATGCGTTCACGGGCTCTCCGTCGCTCGCGGGCATCGGCAAGCCACCGCCGGCGGCGAGCGACGTTGCGAGCGATGGCGCGAGCGGCGACCGCGAGATCGGCCTGCAGCAGATCGCCGCGATGGTCGACACGCTGGCGACGCGATTGAAGGATCGGCCGGACGACCGCGAAGGCTGGACGATGCTGGCGCGTTCGTACACCGTGCTGCGGCGCTATCCGGAGGCGGTGCCGGCCTATCGGCATGCGATCGACCTGCAGCCGAAGGACGCGGCGCTGCTCGCCGACTTCGCCGACGTGCTCGCCGCAGCCAACGACGGCAGGCCGAGCGCCGAGTCGCTCGCGCTGCTCGACCGCTCGCTCGCGATCGATCCCGAACAGCCGAAGGCGCTGGCGCTCGCCGGCACCGCGGCGTTCGATCGCGGCGACTTCGCAGCGGCGGCCGCGCAGTGGCAGAAGATCGCAGACGCGTTGCCGCCGGGCAGCGAGTTCCATCGACAGGTGATGGCGAACATCTACGCGGCGCGGCGTCGCGGCGGACTGCCGCCGGCCACGCCGTCGGCGAGCGGCAAGCCGCCCGCCGCGGTCGCGACCGCGGCCGCCGGTCGCGAAGCGCTGACCGGCACCGTGACGCTCGACCCGGCGCTCGCGTCGCGCGCGTCGCCCGCCGACACCGTCTTCGTCCTCGCGCGTCCGGAGAGCGGCCGCATGCCGCTGGCGGTATTCCGCGCGACCGTCAAGGACCTGCCGTTGACGTTCAGGCTCGACGACAGCATGGCGATGACGCCGACGATGAAGCTGTCGGACATGAAGAAGGTGATCGTCGCCGCGCGCGTGTCCAAGAGCGGCAACGCGATCACCCAGCCGGGCGACCTGTCGGGCGAGAGCGGACCGGTGGCACCGGGCACGGGCGGGCTGGCGATCGTGATCGGGAGCGTGGCTGCAGGGAGGTGACGGCTCGGGCGGGCCGTTACCGCGGAGCCGGCGGACGTTCGGCGGCTCGACGCGGACCTCCGGTCCCGCCCGTCCGGGACCGGCAGCCTTTCCGCTCGGCGCGACAGGCGACGCATCACAGCGTTAAGCTGCTGTCGACCGCATCCGCTCGGAGCCCGTCGTGTCGGCCCTCTTCCCGCCTTCGAAGCCGTCGTCCCGGTATCGGCACACGCACGCGCACGACCTCCGCTCGCGGTCCTCGATGCTGCGCGTCGCCCTCGTCTCGAACCTTTTCGCGGCCGGCCTCGCGGCCGCCGCCGTCGCGCCGCTCGCCGCGCCCGCCGACATCGAACCCGAGCTGCTCGTCCTGCTGCACGGAATGGCCCTCGTCAAGGCCGCGATCGCGATCGCGGCCGCGGGCCTCGGCCTCTGGCGCTTCGGGTGGCCGGTGTCGACCGCGGCCGCGATCGGCTATGTCGCGGGCATCGGCTGCCTCGTCGCGGGCACCGTCCTGATCGCGTCGCTCAGCTTCATCGTCGTCGCGGCGGTGCTGTTCCATTTCGGGCTGTTCGGGCTGCTGATCGTCGCGTGGCGCGACGATCGGTTCTCGCCGAACGACCCGGCGCCGCGACCCGACGAGCTGGCGCGAGCGAACGTCGACCGACACTGGTGAGGATCGCGATGCCCGTCGTGCTGTTGCTGGTGAACCTGTCCACCGCAGTCTGCGCGCCGCTGCGCTGGAACCCGCATCCGAGGACCGTCGCCGATCTCGAACGAAACAGCGACGAGCGTCGCGCGCGGGCCGTCCCGGTCGTGGAAGGCGATCGATCCGCGAACGCCTACGAAACCTGCATCGATCGCAACGGCGGCATCGAGGTTCGCGACTAGCGGCAGCGGACGAAGGCTCGCGGCCGGTCCTCGCTTCGTCGGCGAGCCGAGCGGGCGCTATCATCGGCGCCTCGTCGAAGCTTCGTCACCGCGACTCGCGCATGCACTGGACCCACGTCACCCTGCCGCTCGGCGACCTCGAAGGCTCCCTGCGCTTCTTCACCGAAGTGTGCGGTCTCGCCATCGTCCGCGATCGCCGGCTCGAGGGAGGCACCACGGTGTGGCTCGGACCGCCGCCGCTGCCGGGGCACGAGCCCGCGTTCGTGCTGGTCGCGCAGAGGGGCGTCGTGCGGGAGCCCCTCGACCACTTCGGCTTCCAGTGCGCGACGCGCGAGGAGGTGACCGCGATCGCCGCGCGGGCGGAAGCCGACGGGACGCTGGTGGAAGGGCCGATCGATGCGGGCGGCAGCGTCGGCTACCTCGCGGTGGTGCGCGAACCCAGCGGGCACCTCGTCGAGTTCACGCATGGACAGCCGATCCGGGGACTGGGCGCCTAGCGTGTCGCTGCATCGGTGCGAGCCCGCACGGGGCGATGCGAAGTCCGAGCCTGTCCCGATCGACCCTCTCTTCTTCGCGGCGGCCGACGCGTTCCGCGCATGGCTGCACGCGCATGCGGCGACGCGGACCGAACCGCTGGTCGGCTTCCACAAGGTCGACAGCGGCAGGCCCAGCATGACGTGGCCGCAGGCCGTCGACGAAGCGCTGTGCGTCGGCTGGATCGACGGCGTGCGGAAGCGCATCGACGACTTCGGCTACACGGTCCGCTTCACGGCGCGCAAGTCGGCCTCGATCCGGAGCGCGGTCAACATCGGCCGCGTCGACGCGCTGCTCGCCGCCGGACGCATGACGGCCGCCGGGCTCGCGGCCTACGAGCGCAGGACCGAAGGACGATCGAAGGTCTACGCCTACGAGCAGGGCGAGGCCGCCCTGCTCGCGCCCGCCGAGGAGAAGG
>CALMOR010000086.1:4505-5189 GCA_937872165.1 uncultured Burkholderiales bacterium
ACCCAGCACCGCACGCCGCGGGTCTCCAGGGCGGTGACGGCCGCGTCGGCGACCGTCTTGTCCTTGCTCGAGTGGCTGACGAAGACGTCGTGGTCCGGCACCCGCGCACCGGCGATGACCCGCCCGGCCGAGCCCCCCGGGCCCGCGCCCGCCGAGGAGAAGGCCTTCCGGCGGCATCGGTCCGCGTGGGCCTTCTTCGAACGGCAACCGCCCGGCTGCCGGCAGCGCGTCCCGTGGCGGATGGTCGCTGTCGCGCGGGCGGCCATCCGCGCGCGACGCCTCGCGGCACTGATCGCGGCCTGCGCGGAAGGGCAGCGCCCGTGAGGCCGGGCAGATGATCGCCCTGCCGCTCCGCCTGCATCCGGGCGACGACCTGCGACGCGCGATCGAAGCGGCGGTGTCCGAGGCGCGCTGCGAGGCCGTGTTCGTCGTGTCCGGCATCGGCAGTCTCGCGGCCACGCGCGTGCGCTTCGCGGGCGCCGACGAGGTGACGGTCATCGACGGCGACGTCGAGATCCTCACGCTGTCGGGAAGCGTCTCGCTCGACGGCTCGCACCTGCACATCGGCGTGGCCGATGCGGCCGGGCGGGTGAGCGGCGGCCACGTCGCCCATGGCTGCATCGTGCGCACCACGGCCGCGCTGCTGCTCGCCCTCCTGCCCGAGTCGCGCTTCGTTCGCGAGCA
>CALMOR010000086.1:5199-14720 GCA_937872165.1 uncultured Burkholderiales bacterium
CGGCTCTGGGCCCGGGGGCGGGGGCCCCGGGGGGGCCCGCCGCCGGCGCGGGCCGACGAAAGCGAGCGATGACATCCCGGAGTGCGATGCGGCCCGAGGGGCCTCGGCACCGGATCGAAGGCGATCCCTGGATCGCCCGTGCATCGAAGGTCTTGCTTCATCACCGGAACCTGCCATGTCGAACGTCCGCATCACCCGTCGGGCCCTGCTCGGCGCCGCGCTGCCGCTGCTGGCGGCCTGCACCACGCCGCTGCCGCTCGGACCCCGTCCGGCGAGCGACAAGACCGCGGCGCTCAGGCTGCAGGACAGCGCCGAGGCGCACGGCCTCGACGCGTACCGCGGCATCGACGACGTCAGCGTCTCGTACGACGGTCGATGGCGGCCGCTGATCGGCACGCTGCAACCGGACCTGGTCGACGCCTCCTATCGCGTCGCTTCCGAAGAGCGCCTGATGCCGCCGCGCGGATTGATCGCGCAGGAGTACGCGGGCCCGGCCGGACGCAAGCACGTGGTGTGGCATCGCGGCAGCGGCCAGGACGGCCGGCTCGGCGACGTCGCGGTGTGGCGTGACGGGAAGCCGGCGACCGACCTCGCGACGTTGCAGTCCGCCGCGCTGGTCGCCGAAGGCTACGGGCTCTTCCTGCTCGGCCCGATGTGGCTCGCCGATCGGGGCCTCGCGATGCGGTCGGCGGGAACCGAGAAGGTCGACGGCCGCCTCTGCGACGTCGTCGACGTCTGGTTGCGACCCGGGCTGGGCCGTGTCGGCAACGATCGCGTCGCGCTCTGCATCGATCGCGCCGACGACGTCACGCGCCGCTTCCGCTTCACGCTCGAGGGCACCGCGAACACGAGGGGCGCGGTCGCCGAGGTCGACACCTTCGACCACGAGCGCCGCTTCGGTCTGCTGTGGCCGATGCGATCGTACGAGCGTGTGGTCCATCCGGTGCGCATCCCCGCGCACGACTGGAGGATCACCGGTCTCGACGTCAATCGCGGCTTCGGCGTCGACGATCTCTCCGGACCGTCGTTCGCCGGCCGCGCCGCGGCACCGGCCGTGCCGTCGCGATCCTGAGCGGACCGTCGCGCCTTCCCCATCCTTGACGATGCCTCGCCGAGGTACCGGATCCATCCTGCGTCCCTGCAGTTCGATCGTCGCGCGGACTCGAACGCGACGCCACTTCCAGGGAGCGACAGATGGGCATCGACCTCGACAAGAACCTCGCATGGACCCGGGCCGGCACGGACGAACGCGCGCTGCTGGCGGACCTGCAGGGCAACATCCTCAAGGGCCACGGACGCGATCACACGCACAACCTTTTCCTGCACTTCGACGTCTCCGATGCGACGCGGCCGGCGGCGCAGGCCTTCGTCGCCGAGCTCGCGTCGGAGTTGACGACGGCCATCGCTCAGCTCGAGGGAGCCGCGGCTTACAGGGACGGCACCGACGCGGGACTCTTCATGGCCTTCTTCCTGACCGCCCGCCACGAGGCCGGCAGCCTCGCCGGCAAGACGGTGCCGAACAACTTCAACTACGAGAAGGCCGACCCGCCCGGCCTGCGCTGTCCGTTCGCCGGTCACATCCGCAAGACCAATCCGCGCGGCGAGTCCGAAAAGAAGTTCGGGCTCGCGAACGGTTCGGAGATCAGGCGGTTGATCGCAAGGCGCGGCATCACCTACGGCATCCGCGCGGTCGATCCGAACACGCCCGACCTGCGCTTCGAGGACATGCCGACCGGCGACGTCGGGCTGCTGTTCATGGCCTACCAGAGCGATCTCGTGGAGCAGTTCGAGTTCACGCAGAAGTCGTGGGCGAACAACCCGGGCTTCCTGAACGACGATACCGGCATCGATCCCGTGATCGGGCAGGCGCCGACCTCCACCGGCCAGCGCTGGCCGTCGAAGTGGAGCGAGACGCTCGCCGCGGATCGCTTCGACTTCGGCGGCTTCGTGACGATGCTCGGCGGCGACTACTTCTTCGCGCCCAGCATCTCGTCGCTGAGGGCGATCGCGTCCTGAGCGGTCGAAGGCTCGTCACAGCGCGCCGCGGGCGCGCTGCTTCCTCTCCATCATCCGCCAGATGAACGGCGTGAAGATCAGCTGCATCGCGAGCTCCATCTTCCCGCCGGGCACGACGATGGTGTTGGCGCGCGACATGAACGAGTCGTGGACCATGTTGAGCAGGTACTGGAAGTCGATGCCCTTCGGCTTCGCGAAGCGGATCACGACGAAGCTCTCGTCGGCCGACGGGATGTCGCGCGCGATGAACGGGTTGCTGGTGTCCACGCACGGCACGCGCTGGAAGTTGACGTGCGTGTACGCGAACTGCGGGCAGATGAAGTTCACGTAGTCGGGCATGCGGCGCAGGATGGTGTCGGTGACCGCCTCGGCCGAGTAGCCGCGCTTCGACTTGTCGCGCCACAGCTTCTGGATCCATTCGAGGTTGACGACCGGCACCACGCCGATCAGCAGGTCGGGATGCTTCGCGATGTCGACCTCGGGCGTCACCACCGCGCCGTGCAGCCCTTCGTAGAACAGCAGGTCCGTGTCGTCGGGCACGTCCTCCCACGACGTGAAGGTGCCCGGTGGCTGGCCGTACGGCAGCGCTTCCTCCGGGTCGTGCAGGTACTTGCGGGTGCGGCCGCTGCCGTCGCGACCGTAGTCGGCGAACAGCGCCTCGAGCTCGACGAAGAGATTGTTCTCCGGACCGAAGTGACTGAAGTGCCGGTTGCCGGCCGCCTCGGCCTCGGCCTGCCGTGTCTTCATCTCGGCGCGATCGTGACGATGGAAGCTGTCGCCTTCGACGATCGCGGCCTTCACGTGCTCGCGCCGGAAGATCTGCTCGAAGGTCCGCGTCACCGACGTGGTCCCCGCGCCGGACGAGCCGGTGATGGCGATGATGGGATGGCGTTCGGACACCCGGGCCTCAGCTGCGGAACAGGCCGCGTTCGGCGAAGAGCGGATCGGCGCTGTCGTGGGCCGCGGGCTCGTGGTGGTAGCGCTCGATGCGTTCGACCTCGTTCCGCGAACCGAAGACGACGCCGATGCGCTGATGGAGCGCGGTGGGCACGACGCCGAGGAGCGGCTGCCGACCGGTGCTCGCACGCGCACCGGCCTGCTCCATCAGGAACGCGATCGGATTGGCCTCGTAGAGCAATCGCAGCCGACCGTGCTTCGCGGGGTCCTTCGTGTCGCGCGGATAGAGGAACACGCCGCCGCGCATCAGGATGCGGTGCGCGTCGGCCACCATCGACGCGATCCATCGCATGTTGAAGTCCTTGCCGCGCGGACCGGCGCGGCCCGCGAGGCACTCCTGCACGTAACGCGTGACCGGCGCTTCCCAGAAGCGCGCGTTGGAGCTGTTGATCGCGAACTCCTGCGTGTCGACCGGCACCTTGACGTCCGCATGCGTGAGCACGAACTCGCCGAGGTTCGGGTTGAGCGTGAAGCCGGCGACGCCGTTGCCCACCGTCAGCACGAACATCGTCGTCGGTCCGTAGAGCGCATAGCCGGCGGCGACCTGCGCGGCACCGGGTTGCAGGAAGTCCTCGTCGCGCACGTCGCGGCCCGAGTCGATCACCGACTGCGGCGCGCGCAGCACCGAGAAGATGCTGCCGATCGTGAGGTTGCAGTCGATGTTGCTCGAGCCGTCGAGCGGATCGAACAGCAGCAGGTACTTGCCGCGCGGATAGGCGCGCGGGATCTGCTGCGGCGCCTCCATCTCCTCGGACGCCATGCCGGCGAGATGGCCGTTCCATTCGTTCATGCGGACGAACAGTTCGTTGGTCACGACGTCGAGCCGCTTCTGCTCCTCGCCCTGCACGTTGATCGACGGCGGCGGCATCGTCGCGGGCCCGCTGTCGTCGAGCTCGCCGAAGGCCGCGATGCGCGCGATCGCCTTGCACGCGACCGACACGTCGAGCAGCAGGCCGTTGAGCTCGCCGCTCGCCTCGGGAAAGCGCCGACGCTCCTCGATCAGGTAGCGCACCAGCGTCGAACGCGGCGTCTGCGACAGCGGGGAAGTCGTCATGGAGCGGGCGCCGCATCGGTTGCGAAGAGCCGGCTCGCGCGGATGTCGTCGGCGGCGATCGTCGTCAGGTCGTCCTTCGTCAGCGCGCGTTCGCGATCGGCGAAGAGGCGGCTCGCCTGGCGCAGGCGCGCGCGGTCGAGCGCGTTGCGGACGCTGCGCGCGTTGGCGAAGTGCGGCTGCGCGATGCGGCGCTCGAGGTAGTCGTCGAAGGCCGGGCGCGCGTCGTCGCCGAAGCGGTAGCCGAGCGTGTCGAGCATGCGGTCCGCGATCTGCAGGAGCTCGTCGCGCCGGTAGTCGGGGAACGCGAGGTGATGCGCGATGCGCGACGACAGCCCCGGGTTGGAGCGGAAGAAGGTGTCCATGCGGTCCTCGTAGCCGGCGACGACGACGACCAAGTCGTCGCGCTGGTTCTCCATCACCTGCAGCAGGATCTCGATCGCTTCCTGTCCGTAGTCGCGCTCGTTCTCGGGTCGATAGAGGTAGTAGGCCTCGTCGATGAAGAGGACGCCGCCCATCGCCTTCTTCAGCACCTCCTTCGTCTTCGGCGCGGTATGTCCGATGTACTGGCCGACCAGGTCGTCGCGCGTCACCGCCACGAGATGCCCCTTCCGCACGTAGCCGAGGCGATGGAGGATCTGCGCCATCCGCATCGCGACCGTGGTCTTGCCGGTGCCCGGGTTGCCGGTGAAGCTCATGTGCAGCGACGGCGCGGCGGCCGCGAGCCCGAGGTTCGCGCGCAAGCGGTCGATGACCAGCATCGCAGCGATGTCGCGCACGCGCGCCTTCACCGGCGCGAGGCCGACGAGGTCGCGGTCGAGCTCGTCGAGCACGGCCTCCACCTGCGTGTCGGCGAGCACGCTCGCGACCGAGCGGGGCGGAGGTTCGACGGGCGCGTTCATGCGTCGTGTCGACGAGGCTGCGGCCTGCGCCGGGTCGAGGGTCAGTACCGTTCGCCTTCGGGCTTCTCGGTCGCGTACGGCACGACGCGGTAGCGGACGACGCGGCCGTCCATCTCGGTCCGCGCGAGGCCGAAGCCCGGTTCGTTCGCGGGCCGGTTGACGAGGTACGACATGCGCACCGTCTCCCATCCGCGCGTCGCGTCGAAGGCCGTCACGCGGACGTAGCGGTCCGGGAACGTCGATCGACAGGCGCGGATCTCGTCGAGGATGCCGGCCGGGTCCTCGAGGTCGAACATCGGGTTGCCGAACATCTCCCAGTACGTGTTGCGGGGATGCGGGTCGTCGGTGTACTCGATACCGATCGCCCATCCGTTGCCGAGCGCGAACTCGACCTGGGCGGTGATCTGCTCGTCGCTGAGATCGGGCAGGAACGAGAACTGGCCCTGCGTGAGGCGCTGGTTGGTGTTGGTCATCATGACGTTTCACTCCGTTAGAAGATTGCAGACCGTGTCGTGCCGGCAGAGGTCGCGGTCGGTGGCGGTCCCGCCGCGAGCATCGGCCGGCTTCCGCCCGGTGACACGAAGGGACCGCAGCTGCCCTCGTTCAAGCGCTCGCCGTCGCCGTCGGCACGAAGTCCGCGGTGTCGGTCGACGCGTAGTCGAAGCTCACCTCGCCCCAGGTATCGAGCGCCTGCTTCAATGGCGTGCACCACTGCGCCGCGTCGCGGAGAATCTGCGGGCCCTCGTTCCAGATGTCGCGACCCTCGTTGCGGGCCAGGACCATCGCCTCGAGCGCCACGCGATTCGCGGTCGCGCCGGCCTGGATTCCTTGCGGATGACCGATCGTCCCGCCGCCGAACTGCAGCACGACGTCCTCGCCCAGATAGGTCAGCAGCTGGTGCATCTGGCCCGCGTGGATGCCGCCCGACGCGACCGGCATGACCTTCAGCAGCGATGCCCAGTCCTGATCGAAGAAGAGGCCGTGCTCGAGGTTCATCGCGGTGACCGGCTCGCGCAGCGTGTCGTAGAAGCCGGCGATCATCAGCGGGTCGCCTTCGAGCTTGCCGACCACGGTGCCGGCGTGGATGTGATCGACGCCGGCCATCCGCATCCACTTGCAGATCACGCGGAAGTTCATGCCGTGGTTCTTCTGCCGCGAGTAGGTCGAGTTGCCGGCGCGGTGCAGGTGCAGGATCACGTCGTTCTTCCGCGCCCACTTCGCCATCGACTGGATCGCCGTGTAGCCGACCACGAGGTCGATCATGACGATGGCGGTGCCGAGGCCCTTCGCGAAATCGGCGCGCTCGTACATGTCCTCCATCGTTCCGGCCGTGACGTTGAGGTAGTGGCCCTTGACCTCGCCGGTCGCGGCCGACGCCTTGTTGACCGCCTCCATGCAGTAGAGGAAGCGATCGCGCCAGTGCATGAAGGGCTGCGAGTTGATGTTCTCGTCGTCCTTCATGAAGTCGAGGCCGCCCTTCAACCCTTCGTAGACGACCCGACCGTAGTTGCGGCCCGACAGCCCGAGCTTCGGCTTGGTGGTCGCGCCGAGCAGCGGCCGGCCGAACTTGTCGAGGCGTTCGCGCTCGACCACGATGCCGGTCGCAGGTCCCTGGAAAGTCTTCAGGTACGCGACCGGGATGCGCATGTCTTCGAGCCGGAGCGCCTTCAGCGCCTTGAAGCCGAACACGTTGCCGATGATCGACGCCGTGAGGTTCGCGATCGAGCCGGGCTCGAAGAGGTCGAGGTCGTACGCGATGTACGCGAAGTACTGCGCCTCGGTCCTCGTGCCCTCGCCGGTGTTGGGCACGGCCTCGACCCGATAGGCCTTCGCGCGGTAGAGCTCGCAGGCGGTCAGCCGATCGGTCCACACGACGGTCCAGGTCGCGGTCGACGACTCGCCGGCGACCGCGGCCGCGCACTCCTCCGCGTCGACGCCGTCCTGCGGCGTGATGCGGAACAGCGCGACGACGTCGGTCTCCTTCGGCTCGTAGTCGGGCTGCCAGTAGCCCATCTGCTTGTACTTCAGCACGCCGGCCGAGTAACGCTTCTTCGCGTCGGTGACGACGGCATCGGGGTTGACCGCATCGGCGATCGGCGCTTCGACGGGCTTGTTCACGAGGACTCCTGACGGCGAGGACTGCGGGAAGGCTCGAATGTAGGGACGAAGCCGACTCAGGTAAATTCAGAGTTGATGGGGGTCCGATTCAATTCTTCTTAACGAGGCCCGACGATGCGGAACGTCAGCCTGCGGCAGCTGCGGGTGTTCGCGGAGGTCGCGAAGCGGCTGAGCTTCGTGCGCGCGGCCGACGCGCTGCATCTCACCGCGCCGGCGGTGACGATGCAGGTCAAGGACCTCGAGGCGGCCGTCGGCCTGCCGCTCTTCGACCGCCGCGGCCGCGCGGTCTCGCTGACCACCACCGGCGAGCACCTGCTGGTCTACGCGCGCCGCATGATCGCCACGATGCGCGAGGCCGAGGATGCGATGGCACGCCTGCAGCGCGTCGAGGCCGGGCTCCTCAACGTCGGACTGGTCAGTACCGCGAAGTACTTCGTGCCGCGCCTGCTCGCGCGTTTTCGCGAGGAACATCCGGGCGTCGAGATCCGGCTGCAGGTCAGCGGCAACCGCGAGCAGCTCGTCGCGCTGCTGCAGGACAAGGAGATCGACCTCGCGATCATGGGGCGGCCGCCGAAGCCGATCGCGACGCAGAGCCATCCGATCGCCGCGCATCCGATGGTGATGGCCTGCGCGCCCGATCATCCGCTGCTGAAGAAGCGCGGCCTGACCGCGTCGATCGCCGCGGCGCAGCCCTTCGTCGCGCGCGAAGCGGGGTCGGGGACACGGCAGGCGATGGAGGACTACTTCGCGGCCCATCGCTGCACCCCGCAGGTCGTGATGGAGATGTCGAGCAACGAGACCATCAAGCAGGCGGTGATGGCCGGCATGGGAATCAGCCTGCTGTCGCTGCACACGCTCGGGCTCGAACTCGGCAGCGGCCTCCTGCGCGTGCTGCGGGTCGAAGGCACGCCGCTGATGCGCACGTGGTTCGTGGTGCACGTGTCGGGCAAGGTGCTGGCGCCAGTGGCCGACGCGTTCCGGCAGTTCGTGCTGACCGAGGCGGACCCGTATCTGCGGGCGCACGACCGCCCTCTGCTGAAGGCCGCCTACGGCCGCGCGTGGTCGGTCGCTTCGAAGGCGGAAGGCACGCCGCTGCGGCGTGCGTGATCGACGATCAGCGACGCGGTCTCTTCGGGCCGCTCCTCGTGCGACAGATGGCCGAGGCCCTCCATCACGACGATCTCGGTGCCGGCGACGTGCGCGGCGACGCGGGTCGCCTGGCGCGGCGACACGGTGCGATCGGCGCTGCCGACGATCAGCAGCGGCGCGGGTCGCAGGCGGGTCATCTGCGACCACGTGCGCTCGAGGTCCCACGACGCCATCATCGCGATCGCGCCGGCCACGTGCGCGCGGTCGCGGACCAGTTCGCCGTAGCGCCGCGCCCCGTCGTCGTCGAGCTTCGAACCGGTGCCGTCGACCAGTCGCCGCACCGCACGATCGTCGCGCGCGAGACCGGCGACGAGTCGCGGGACGCCCGGTGCCAGCGCGAGCAGCTTGGCCATCGGCGACAGCATCCGCAGCACGCCGTCGAGCGGCAGCAGCGCGGCATTGAGACCGATCAGCGCGGCCAGACGCACGCGGTCGTCGAGCGCCATCCGCACCGCGACCGCGGCACCGGCCGAGTGACCGACGGCGACGACGGGTCGCGCGTCGAGCGCGTCGAGCAACGTCGCGATCGACGCGGCCATGCCGTCCACCGACATTCCCGCCGCGGGCGGCATCGACGTGCGGGCATGGCCCGGCAGATCGGGGACGACGACCGTGAAGTGCGAGGCCAGGAGCGGCGCGAGGACGCGGAACGAGTGGCTCGAGGCGCCGGTGCCGTGGAGCAGCAGCAGCGTTGGCCCCGCACCCGAGACCTCGACGAACCAGCGCAGTCCACCGGCTTCGACGACCCGCGCGGTCACGATGCCGCGGCCGACCGCAGGTTGGCCGCACGGTTGACCACGGCCGACATCGCGCGTGCATCGGCATGCGGCAACGCCCGATACGACGCGCCCATCGCGTCGGCCAGTCGCACCGCCTGCGCGGCGGGCTGCGGCGACGTGTCGATCAGCACGGCATCGACCGCCAGCGCCCGCAGTGCCCGGGCCGACGCGAGCGCATCCGCCTCCGCGCGCGGCCGCCCTCCGCTGCCGTCGCGCGCGACGTTGGCCCGTCCGTCGGTGAGGAAGATCGCGAGCGCGGTGTCGCCGCGGCGGCGCAAGGTCGTCACCAGTTCCCGCGTCGCGTCGAGCGCGCTCGCGAGCGGCGTGCCGCCGCCGCCGGGAAGGCCCGCGAGACTGCGCCGCGCGCGGACCAGAGAGCGGGTCGGCGGCAACAGCAGCTCCGTCGTCGTGCCGCGGAAAGCGAGCACGGCGACGCTGTCGCGGCGCACGTAGCAATCGGCGAGCAGCAGTTCGACCGCGCCCTTCGCTTCGGCCAGCCGGTGCAGCGCCGCGGAGCCCGAGGCGTCGACGACGAAGACGGTCGTCGTC
>CALMOR010000087.1:0-2055 GCA_937872165.1 uncultured Burkholderiales bacterium
GCGTGCTGGTGCGCGGCCTGCGCGCGCGGCGGCACGAGCTGGCCCTCGCGCCCGAGCCAAGGGCAGGCTGCGCAGTCGCCGATCGCGAACACGTTCGGATCGCGCGTCGTCTGCAGCGTCGACTCGACGACCAGCTGGTTGAGCTTGTTGGTCTCGAGCCCTCCGAAGCCGAGCAGCACGTCCGAGGCCTTCACGCCGGCGGCCCACACGACCAGCTCGGCGGGGATCAGCTCGCCGCTCGCGAGCCGGACGCCGTCGGCCTCGATCGCCGCGACCCGCGACGCGACGCGGACGTGGATGCCGAGGTCCGCGAGCAGCGTCGAGGCCGCCGTCGACAGCCGCTCGGGCAGCGCCGGCAGGATGCGGTCGGCGGCTTCGATCAGGATGATGCGGACGTCGTTCTTCGCGTCGAGGCGATCGAGTCCGAACGAGATCAGCGTCCTCGTCGTGTTGGGCAGCTCGGCCGCGAGCTCGACCCCGGTCGCGCCCGCGCCGATGATCGCGACCTGCAGCTGGTCGGCGCGCAGCGGGCCGGCCTGCGTGTGCGCGCGGATGATCGCGTTGACGAGACGGCGATGGAAGCGCTCGGCCTGCTTCGCGTCCTCGAGCGGGATGGCGTAGTCGGAGACGCCCGGCGTGCCGAAGTCGTTGGTGAGGCTGCCGATCGCGACGACCAGCGTGTCGTACGGGAAGCTGCGCGCGCCCGCGACCTCCTCCTCGCCGTCGTCGACGAAGGGCGCCACGTGGACGACCCGCGCGTCGCGGTCGACGTGCGTCGCCTCGCCGACCCGATAGCGGAAGTGATGCCAGTGCGACTGCGCGAGATAGTCGGTCTGGTACAGCCCGAGGTCCATGCTGCCGGCCGCGATCTCGTGCAGGTGCGGCTTCCACAGATGGGTGCGCGCCTTCTCGATCAGCGTGACGTGCGCGCCGCCCCTGCGACCGAGCGTGTCGCCGAGCCGGGTCGCGAGCTCGAGCCCGCCGGCGCCGCCGCCGACGATCACGATGCGATGCTTGCCCGAGCCGTCGTTCTCGTCGAGCAGCCGGTCGCGGGACCGGGCCCTCGCTTCGCGCGTCGCCATGCCGGTCCGGCTCAAGCGGTTCCGATGCGGTCGACCTTCCGGTCGAGCACGCGCTCGGGTTCGTCGGCCTCGGTCCCGGTCTCGCGATCGAGCACGCGTCGCATGCGATCGACATCGAGCTCGCCGCACCACTTGCCGACGACCACCGTCGCCACGCCGTTGCCGACCAGGTTCGTCAACGCGCGCGCCTCCGACATGAAGCGGTCGATGCCGAGGATCAGCGCGAGGCCCTCGACCGGCACGCGGCCCACGGCCGACAGCGTGGCGGCCAGCACGATGAAGCCGCTGCCGGTCACGCCCGACGCGCCCTTCGACGTCAGCACCAGCACGCCGAGCAGCGTCAGCTCCTGCAGCAGCGTCATGTGCGTGTTGGTCGCCTGCGCGATGAAGACCGCGGCCATCGTCAGGTAGATCGAAGTGCCGTCGAGGTTGAACGAGTAGCCGGTGGGGATGACGAGGCCGACGGTGGACTTCCCGACGCCGAGGTTCTCGAGCTTGGCCATCATCCGCGGCAGCACCGACTCGGACGACAACGTGCCGAGCACGATCAGCAGTTCCTCCTTGATGTAGCGCACGAACTTGAAGATCGAGAAGCCGTGGTACCACGCGATCGAGCCGAGAACGACGACGACGAAGATCGCGCAGGTCGCGTAGAAGGTCGCCATCAGCGCGCCGAGCTGCAGCAGCGAGCCGACGCCGAACTTGCCGATCGTGAACGCCATCGCGCCGAACGCGCCGATCGGCGCGAGCTTCATGATCGTGCCGACGATCGCGAAGAGCACGTGCGAGACCTTCTCGACGAGGTCGAACACGAGCGTGCCGCGCCCGCCGAACCTGTGGAGCGCGAAACCGAACAGCAGCGCGAACAGCAGCACCTGCAGGATCTCGCCCTTCGCGAACGCGTCGACGACCGTGTTCGGGATGATGTTGAGGACGAAGTCGGTGGTCGACGTCAGCGCGCCGGGCCTGGTGT
>CALMOR010000087.1:2065-7348 GCA_937872165.1 uncultured Burkholderiales bacterium
GCTCTGCATCGCACCCGGCTTCGTGTAGTTCGCGAGCGACTTCGTGTCGAGCGTCGCCGGGTCGATGTTCATCCCGACGCCGGGCTTGACGAAGTTGATGATGACGAGGCCGATCACGAGCGCGATCGAGCTCACGACCTCGAAGTACAGCAGCGCGTAGCCGCCGGTCTTGCCGACCTTCTTCATGTCCTCCATGCCGGCGATGCCGGTCACGACGGTGCAGAAGATGATCGGCGCGATGATCATCTTGATCAGCTTGATGAAGCCGTCGCCGAGCGGCTTCATCGCTTCGCCGGTCGACGGGTGGAAGTGGCCGACGATGACGCCCAGCACGATCGCGCACAGCACCTGCGCGTACAGCGATTCGTGGAGCGGCTTCCTGTCGGCCGTGGCTGCCCGGACCATCGATGTCTCCTCGTTGTGTCGTCCGCGTCGCGTCGACCGCCGTCGTTCGAAGCGAGGTCGACGATGACCGGCACCATGGCTGCCGGCGCGACCGTCATCGCCGACCGGCCTCAGTCTATATGCGGCTCAGCTCGCGAGCGCCTGCGCGACGGCCGCGATGAACGCGTCGGGCTGGTCGGCGTGCAGCCAGTGGCCTGCATCCGGCAGCGTGACGAAGCGTGCGCGCGGGAAGAGGGCGAGAAAACGCGGCCGGTCCGCCTCGGACACGTAGTCGGAGCGCTCGCCGTCGATGACGCTGACCGGACCGTCGTAGGTCGATCCCGCCAGCGTGTCGGGGAACGAGCCGATGCCCGGCAGCGCGCTCGCCAGGGTCGCGAGGTTGATGCGCCAGTCGTACTGCTCGCCGTGGCGCACGAGGTTGGTCATCAGGAAGCCGACCGTGCGTTCGTCGGGGATGGTCTGCAACAGCGCCCGCTTGATCTCGTCGCGACCGGTCGCGTGCAACGCGTCGACGCCGCGCATCGCGGCCGTGTACGAAGAGAAGTGATCGCCGTAGGAGACCGGCGCGATGTCGACCACGATCAACCGGCCGACCCGGGCCGCATCGGTCAGCGCCAGCGTCATCGCCACCTTGCCGCCCATGCTGTGACCGAGGACCGCGGGACGGTCGAGACCGAGGCGATCGATCAGCGCCGCGACGTCGGCGGCCATCTCGTCGTACGCCATGGTGGTCGTCCACGGCGACGCGCCGTGGTTGCGCAGGTCGACCGACAGCACGCGCCGCTCGGCGGACAGGCCCTTCGCGATGCGACGCCAGTTCGAGCTCGAGCCGTAGAGGCCGTGGAGCAACAGCAGCGGGGGGCCGGAGCCGACGTCTTCGAAGGCGAGCGGAACGGTCATGCGGGATTCCTGCGGCGAGGGGGTGGGCCGACGAGCGTCGGAAGACTTGCGGACGAGGAGTGTAAGGCGGCCCGCGACCGAAATTTCCCTAGGGATGGCGCGCCCGCGTCGCCGCCCCGATGCGCGCTTCTCACCGACCGCGTTCTTGCGCTCCGTCCGGCCGCGATGCGACGAACGCGTCCGGTGCCCGCGACCATCGGACGAAAATTGTCCGTCGATGACCAAATGCATCACCGCCAAGCGGGCGCGGGCGTTCGCGAGCGGAGCGTTCCGGTCGCCGCGCCCTCGACGCGGCTCGGGCCGCTCGCGGCGGTCCGTCGATGGCACGCCCATTGCCCCTTCCCCGATACGTCCTCGACGTGCATCCCAGGGAGACACCTATGCGTTCCACCCGCTCGCCCATGCGGTCGCCGCTCGCGATGCTCGTCGCAGCGTCGCTCCTCGGCGCCGCCGCACCCGTCCTCGCGGACGGCGAACACGTCGCGCTCTTCAAGAACGTCACCGGCACGCTGACCGTCGTGCGCAACGGATCGACCCTGCCCGCGGTCGCGGGCACCACGCTGTTCGTGTCGGACAAGATCGTGTCGTCGATCGGGTCTTCGGGCGGCATCGTGTTCAAGGACGGCACCTTGCTGACCGTCGGTGCGTCGACCGAGGTCCAGCTCCGCGACTACGTGTTCGAGCCCAAGGTCGCGAAGTACGACTTCTCGGTCTATCTCGCGAAGGGCACCGCGATCTACTCGTCCGGGAAGATCGGCAAGCTGTCGCCCGAGTCGGTGAAGGTCGACTCGCCGACGGCCACCGTCGGCGTGCGCGGCACGCGCTTCATCATCACCGCCGAATGAGGACGACGATGCGCCTCCTCATCGCCGCCCTGTCGGCATCGCTCGTCGCGGTCCTGGTCGCCGGCTGCGCGACACCGCCCCCGCCGGTGAAGCTCGCGAAGACCACGGTCGTCCTGCTGCCCGACGAGGACGGCAACGTCGGCGCGGTCCTGGTCGGCAACGGCGACGGCGACAAGAGCAACCTGCAACGCATCGACCAGGCCTACGCGACCGCTTCGGTCGAAGGTGTCCGCGGCGGGCCTTCCGCCGTCACGTCGATGGGACGCGAGCGCGTCGACCGCGACTACGCGACGCTGCTGTCCGCGCAACCGCCGAAGCCGAAGACCTTCATCCTCCACTTCGTGATCGACAAGACCGTGCTCACGGCCGAGTCGAAGGCGATGCTGCCGGCCGTGCTCGAAGCGATCCGCGAACGCAAGCCGACCGAGATCACGATCTTCGGTCACGCCGACGCGACCGGCACCGAGAAGCGCAACAACAAGTTGTCGGCCGACCGGGCGAAGATGGTCGCGGATTTGCTGCGGAAGATCGATCCCACGCTCGATCGCATCGACGTGCAGTACTTCGGCGACCGTGCGCCGCTCGTGCCGTCCGACGGGCGCGTGCCCGAGCCGCGCAACCGCCGCGCCGAAGTGATGGTCCTGTGAAGATCGAGCCGATCGGCGGCCGCGCGCCGCAACGCCTGTCGCGAAGGAACGCGCTCGCCATCTTCGCGATCGGCGTCGGCGTCTCCTTCGTGATCGGTCTCCTCGATCTGCATCGCTGGAGTCCGCTCGCCCGCCTCGACAACGTCTTCCTCGACGCCTTCCTGCTCCACTCGTCGGCCGACCGGCCCTCAACCGGGACGATCGTCATCGACATCGACGACTACAGCCTCGCGGCCGTCGGCCAGTGGCCGTGGCCGCGCTACCGCGTCGCGTCGCTGATCGAGCGCATCGCGGCGCGCCGGCCGGCCGCGATCGGCATGGACGTCCTCTTCCCGGAGCCCGATCGCTCGTCGCCCGACACGATCCGCGAGACCTACCGGCGCGACTTCGGCCTCGACGTCGCGGTGACCGGCGTACCCGACGGGCTGCGCGACAACGACGGCTACCTCGGCGACACCATCGCCCGCACCGGCGTCGTCGCGTCCGACTACCTGTACTTCGACCACACGACGAAGCCCGCTCCGTCGAGGACCGGCCTCGTCTTCGACGGACGCACCGACCTGCTGTCACTCGACGTGGCGACCGGCATCCTGTCGAACGCGGACGCGATCGCGACGCAGACGCGAACGACCGGCTTCGTCAACAACGGCGCCGACGAGGACGGCGTGCTGCGGCGTCTGCCGCTGCTGCTTCGACACGAGGGCGTGATCCACGCCAACCTGTCGCTCGCCACCGTGATGCGTTCGCTCGGCGTGTCGACCGCCACGATCGAGTCGGACGCCGACGGCCTTGCCATTCGCGTCGGTCCGCACCGCGTGCCGATCGATCCGTCGGGCTTCGCGACGGTGCGCTTCAACGCGAAGCCCCGGTCGTATCGATCGATCTCCGCGGTCGACGTGCTGAACGGCGAGTTCGATGCGACACAGCTGGCCGGTCGCATCGTCTTCATCGGCTCGTCCGCGGTGGGCCTGAACGACCTGCACGCCACCGCGCTCGACGCGCGTTTCCCCGGCCTCAAGGTCCAGGCCGTGATGGCGCAGAACATCCTCGACGACGACTTCGTGCAGACGCCGTCGTGGGCGCCGCCGACGACCTTCGCGGCGTGCCTCGCGGCCGGCCTCGTGATGTCGACGATGTTCGTCGCCGTCGGCGGCGTCTACGGCGCGGTGGTCGGCAGCCTGCTCGCGATCTGCACGGTCGTCCTCGCGAGCGTGCTGCCGTTCGTGCGTGCCGGTCTCTACGTCTCGCCGGCCGCGCCGATCGTCGTCGTCCTCACGCTCTTCGTGCTGTTCTTCGTCACGCGCTTCGCGATCGAGAAGCGCCGCGCGTACGTGTGGCATCGACAGCTCGAGAACGCGCGCCAGGTGACGATGGAGTCGATGGCGTCGGTGGCCGAGACGCGCGACCCGGAGACCGGTGCCCACATCAAGCGCACGCAGCACTACGTCCGCGCGATCGCCGAGCAGTTGCAGCGCACCGGGCATCACCGCGCGATGCTCACGAAGGAATACATCGATCTGCTGTTCCTGTCCGCGCCGTTGCACGACATCGGCAAGGTCGGCGTGCCCGATCACATCCTGCTGAAGCCGGGTCGTCTGACCGACGACGAGTTCGTGCTGATGAAGGAGCACGCGGAGTTCGGCCGCAAGATCATCTTCAGCACGTCGCAGCGGATCGACGGCGACAACTTCCTGATCGTCGCCGGCGAGATCGCCGCGACCCATCACGAGAAGTGGGACGGCACCGGCTACCCGCGCGGACTCGCCGGCGAGGCGATCCCGCTGTCGGGCCGCATCATGGCCGCGGCCGACATCTACGACGCGCTGATCAGTCGCCGCTGCTACAAGGAGCCGTTCTCGCACGAGCGGGCCACGGCGCTGATGCGCGAGTCGCACGGCACGATCTTCGATCCGGTCGTGCTCGACGCCTTCTTCGGGATCGAGGACGAGATCCGCGCGATCGCCTTCCGTTTCAAGGACGAGTCGGACGGCCACGCGCCGGCCGTCGAGGAATGGCGGGAGCTCGGTCTCGAGCCGCTCGGGGAGTCGCCGACGACGGCGTGACGCCCGGACGGTCAGCCGGCTCCGAGGAGCCCGGCCGCGATCAGCGCGATCTGCTCGTCCTCGCGCGACGCCACGACGTGGACCGCGATGCCGTCGTCGCCGAAGCCGAGCCACGCGAGGCGCCGACAGATCTCTTCGCGCGTCGCCGCGTCGTGTTCGCCGATGCCGCCGGTGAAGACGATCGCGTCGGCGCCTTCGAGGACCGCGATCATCGCGGCGATCTGCTTCTGAACCGCGCGGCGGAACATCGCGACCGCGAGCATCGCGTCCGGATCGTCGCCGGCCCGTTGCAGCTCGCGCATGTCGCTGCCCACGCCCGACACGCCGGCGAGGCCGGAACGATGGTCGACGAGGTCCTCGAGCGCGTCGGCGTCGAGCCCGCGTGCGCGCTTCAGCCGATCGATCGTCCAACGCAGCACCGGC
>CALMOR010000087.1:7358-11678 GCA_937872165.1 uncultured Burkholderiales bacterium
CCCGCGTGCGCGCACGAGATGGATCAGCACGCCGGGGTCGAGGTCGCCGCTGCGCGTGCCCATCGGGATGCCGCCGGCCGGCGTCAGGCCCATCGTGGTGTCGACCGACCGGCCTTCGCGTACGGCCGTGACGCTCGCGCCGTTGCCGAGGTGGGCGATCACGAGACGCTTCGGCAGCGCGTCGCCGAAGTGGCGCACGATCGACTCGCACGACAGTCCGTGGAAACCGAAGCGGCGGATGCCGTCGGCCTCGAACGCGCGCGGCAGCGGCAGCACGCGGGCCACGTCGTCGAGCCGCGCGTGGAAGGCGGTGTCCACGCACGCGACCTGCGGCACGGCCGGGAAGCGCTCCGTCGCGAACGCGATCGCCGCAAGCGCGGGGGGAACGTGCAGCGGCGCGAACGACCGCGCCGCTTCGAGATGTTCCAGCACCCTGTCGTCGACGACGCAGTGGCGCTGCACCGCGACCCCGCCGTGGACCACGCGATGTCCCACCGCGTCGGGCGGCGGCAGGCCCTCGTCGGCGATCGCGTCGACCAGCCGGTCGAGCGCACGACGCTGGCCGCCTTCGACGGCGACGCGGTCCATCAGCGTGCGCCCCGCGGCATTCGCCTTCATCGTCGCACCGCCGTGACCGTCGTCGTCGACCTCGCCGTCGAGCAGCGGCGACGCGGCCCCGTCTTCGATCCGGTAGAAGCCGAACTTCAGCGACGACGAGCCGCTGTTCAGCACGAGGACGTGCATCACGCGGACCAGCGCCAGTCGCGGATCTCCGGAAGGTCCTCGCCGTGTTCGCTGATGTGGAGCTTGTGCCGCTGCATCGACGTCCAGTAGCGCGCCTCCGCGGCCTCGACGTGGTCGTGCAGCCGCGGGATGCGCTTGATCGCATCGAGCGCGAGCCGGAAGCGATCGAGCTGGTTCAGCACCACCATGTCGAACGGCGTCGTCGTGGTCCCTTCGCCGATGAAGCCGTGGACGTGGAAGCCGTCGTGGTTGGCGCGCTTGTAGGTCAGCTTGTGGATCAGGTTCGGATAGCCGTGGAAGGCGAAGATCACCGGCTTGTCGGTCGTGAACAGCTCGTCGAAGCGCCGCTCCTCGAAGCCGTGCGGATGCTCGTCCTGCGGCTCGAGCACCATCAGGTCGACGACGTTGACGACGCGGATGCGGATGTCCGGCACGTACTCGCGCAGCAGCATCGTCGCGGCCAGCGTCTCGAGCGTCGGCACGTCGCCCGCGCAGGCCATCACGACATCGGGTTCGCCGTCGTCGCTCGCCCACGACCAGATGCCCGCCCCGGCGATGCAGTGGAGGACGGCCGCGTCCATGTCGAGCCACTGCCACTCGGACTGCTTGCCCGCGACGACGACGTTGACGTAGTCGCGACTGCGCAGGCAATGGTCCATCACCGACAGCAGGCAGTTCGCGTCGGGCGGCAGGTAGATGCGCGCGGTGCCGGCCTTCTGGTTGGCGACATGGTCGATGAAGCCCGGGTCCTGGTGCGAGAAGCCGTTGTGGTCCTGGCGCCAGACGTGCGAGGTCAGCAGATAGTTGAGCGATGCGATCGGTCGTCGCCACGGGATCGTGCTGCAGGCCTTCAGCCACTTGCCGTGCTGGTTGACCATCGAGTCGACGATGTGCGTGAACGCCTCGTAGCACGAGAAGAGCCCGTGGCGCCCGGTCAGCAGATAGCCCTCGAGCCATCCCTGGCAGAGGTGTTCGCTCAGCACCTCCATCACGCGGCCGTCCGCGGCGAGACCCACGTCGACGTCGTGAACCTCTCCCATCCACGCCTTGCCGGTCACTTCGTAGAGCGCCTCCAGCCGGTTCGACGCGGTCTCGTCGGGTCCGAACACGCGGAAGGTCTTCCGCTCGAGATCGAGCTTCATCACGTCGCGCAGGAACCTGCCGGCGACGCGCGTCGCCTCGGCCTCGACCGAGCCAGGCGTCGCGACTTCGACGGCGTAATCGCCGTAGTGCGGCATCGCGAGCGGCACCAGCAGTTCGCCGCCGTTGGCGTGCGGGTTCGATCCCATGCGTCGATGGCCGGTCGGCGCGATCGACGCGATCGCATCGACGAAACGGCCGCGCTCGTCGAACAGGTCCTCGGGCCGATAGCTGCGCAGCCACGCGTCGAGCGCCTGCAGACGCTCGGGCTTCTCGAAGTCCGCGATCGGGACCTGATGCGCGCGCCATGTCCCTTCGACCGGCAGCCCGTCGATCTCCTTCGGGCCGGTCCATCCCTTCGGCGTGCGCAGCACGATCATCGGCCAGCGCGGTCGTCGCGGCGTCGCGCCCGCAGGCAGCGCACGCGCCTCGCGCTGGATCGAGCGGATGCGCTCGAGGACCGTGTCGAGCGTCGCGGCGAGCGCCTGATGCATCGTCTCCGGGTCGTCGCCTTCGACGAAGTGAGGCTCGTGGCCGTAACCCTTCAGCAGGTCGGTGAGCTCGTCGACGCCGATGCGCGCGAGCACCGTGGGGTTCGCGATCTTGAAGCCGTTCAGGTGCAGGATCGGCAGCACCGCGCCGTCGCGCGCCGGGTTGACGAACTTGTTGGAATGCCAGCTCGTCGCGAGAGGTCCGGTCTCGGCCTCGCCGTCGCCGACGACGCAGGCGACGATCAGCTCCGGATTGTCGAACGCAGCGCCGTAGGCGTGCGCGAGCGAATAGCCGAGCTCGCCCCCTTCATGGATCGAGCCCGGGGTCTCGGGCGCGACGTGGCTGGGAATGCCGTAGGGCCACGAGAACTGGCGGAACAGCCGCAGCAGCCCGCCGTGGTTGCGCTCGACCGCGGGGAAGCGCTCGGTGTACGAGCCTTCGAGATAGGTCATCGCGACGACACCCGGTCCGCCGTGGCCGGGACCCATCACGTAGATCATGTCGAGGTCGTGCTCGACGATCAGCCGGTTCAGATGGACGTAGACGAAGTTGAGGCCCGGCGTGGTGCCCCAGTGTCCGAGCAGTCGCGTCTTGAGATGTTCCTTCGCGAGCGGGACCTGCAGCAGCGGGTTGTCCTTCAGGTAGATCTGGCCGACCGACAGGTAGTTGGCCGCGCGCCAGTAGGCGTCCATCCGTTGCAAGAGTTCGGGCGAGAGCGGGCCGGACATGTCGATACCTCGTCGTTGGGTCGCGGCGGGAAGCTCATGCGATCGTCGTGTCGACGATGTGCTGGGCCTCTTCGAAGATCCGCTTCAGGTGGTCGGGATCGACGAAGCTCTCGCCGTAGATCTTGTAGAGCGGCTCGGTGCCCGACGGGCGCGCGGCGAACCAGCCGTTGGCCGTCGAGACCTTGATGCCGCCGATGGCCGCGCCGTTGCCGGCGGCCGTCGAGACGATGCTGTCGATGCGTTCGCCGGCGAGCTCGGTCGCGCCGAGGTCGCCCGGCTGCAACGCGGCCAGCTTCTTCGCCTGCTCGCGCGAGGCCGGCGCGTCGACGCGGTCGGTGAACGGCATGCCGAGCGTGGCCGTCATCGACGCGTAGATCTCGGCCGGATCGCGCTGCATGCGCGCCGTGATCTCGCCGGCCAGCAGCGCGGCCGTGATGCCGTCCTTGTCGGTGGTCCACACGCGGCCGTCGCGGCGCAGGAAGGATGCGCCCGCGCTCTCCTCGCCGCCGAAGCCGAGAGAGCCGTCGAAGAGCCCGTCGACGAACCACTTGAAGCCGACCGGCACCTCGTACAGCCTGCGATCGATGCGGGCCGCGACGCCGTCGATCAGGCGCGTGCTGACGATCGTCTTGCCGACCGCCGCGCTCGCGGGCCATGCGGGACGATGCGTGAAGAGATAGCCGATCGCGACCGAGAGGTATTGATTCGGCGCCATCAGTCCGTGGCTCGGCGTGACGATGCCGTGCCGGTCGTGGTCGGTGTCGCAGGCGAACGCGATGTCGAAGCGGTCCTTCAGTGCCGACAGCCGTCGCATCGCGGGCGGCGACGACGGGTCCATGCGGATCTGTCCGTCGCGATCGAGCGTCATGAAGCGGAAGGTCGCGTCGACGACGTCGCTGACGACCGTGAGGTCGACGCCGTAGCGCTCGGCGATGGCGGCCCAGTAATGCACGCCCGCGCCGCCGAGCGGATCGACGCCCATCCGGATCGTCGAGCCGCGGATGACGTCCATGTCGATCGCGTCGCCGACGTCGGCGACATAGGCCTCGAGATAGTCGTGGCGATGCGTGGTGCCGGCTTTGAGCGCGGCGGACAGCGGCATGCGCTTCACGCCTTCGAGCTTCGCCGCGATCAGTCGGTTGGCCTCGGTCTCGATCCAGGCGGTCGCGTCGGCGGCCGCGGGACCGCCGTTGGACGGGTTGTACTTGAAGCCGCC
>CALMOR010000088.1:0-1423 GCA_937872165.1 uncultured Burkholderiales bacterium
AGCTTCCCCGCGTTCAACGTGGCCGACAGCGCGATCACGGTCGGCGCGGTCCTGCTGGTGCTCGACGAGCTGCTCCGCGTGCGCAGGGCCCGCTGACGACGGGTCGCGCTGGCGTAGCATCGCGCGCTGCACGTCGACCGGCGCACCACTCCGACCATGAACGACCTCGCAGGCAAGCATCTCGTCCTCGGCCTGACCGGCGGCATCGCCGCATACAAGTCGGCCGAGCTCGCGCGTCGCCTGCAGGACCACGGCGCGACGGTGCAGGTCGTGATGACCGAAGGCGCCACGCACTTCATCACCGCGGTGACGATGCAGGCGCTGACCGGACGCCCGGTCTTCTGCGACCAGTGGGACGGGCGTCAGCCGAACAACATGGCGCACATCGACCTGTCGCGCGAGGCCGACGCGATCGTCATCGTGCCGGCCTCCACCGACTTCATCGCGAAGCTCGCCAACGGTCTCTGCGACGACCTCCTGACGACGCTGTGCGTCGCGCGCGCGTGTCCGCTGCTGGTGGCGCCCGCGATGAACCTGCAGATGTGGGCGCACCCGGCCACGCAGCGCAACGCGAAGCGCATCGCCGACGACGGCGTCGTCGTGCTCGGTCCGGCCTCCGGCGATCAGGCCTGCGGCGAGATCGGCAGCGGCCGCATGCTCGAGCCGCACGAGATCCTCGACGACGTCGTCGCGTTCTTCCAGCCGAAGCTTCTGGCCGGTCGACGCGTGCTCGTCACCGCGGGTCCGACGCGCGAGCCGATCGATCCGGTCCGCGCGATCACCAATCATTCGTCGGGCAAGATGGGCTACGCGGTCGCGCGGGCGGCGCACGAGGCCGGCGCCGTCGTCACGCTGGTCTCCGGTCCCACCGGGCTGGCCACGCCGCGCGGCGTCGTCCGCATCGACGTCGACACCGCACGCGAGATGCATGCGGCCGTGATGCGCGAGGCGTCGTCGAACGACTGCTTCGTCGCGGTCGCCGCGGTGGCCGACTGGCACGTCCTCAACGCGTCCGACCACAAGCTGAAGAAGGTCGCGCCGGACGACAGCGGCGAGGGCGAGGTGCGGGGTCTCGAGCTCCGCTTCGCCGAGAACCCCGACATCCTCGCGGCCGTGGCCGCGTTGCCGAAGCCGCCCTTCTGCGTGGGCTTCGCCGCCGAGACCGAGGACCTGCACGCCAACGCGGAAGCCAAGCTCGCCCGAAAGAGAGTGCAGATGATCGTCGGCAATCATGCGACCGATGCGTTCGGTCGCGACGACAACGCGCTGACCCTCTACGACGGGCACGGGCGCACGACGCTCGAGCGCGCCGACAAGCTGGTGCTCGCGCGTCGCCTCGTGGCCGCGATCGCCGAGCGCATGGCGGCGCGGTCCCGGTTGCCGGCGACAGCGGCCGAAGGAACCCGATGATCGCGTTCGACAA
>CALMOR010000088.1:1433-4624 GCA_937872165.1 uncultured Burkholderiales bacterium
GGCGACTACGTCCGTTACATCGACGACCTGATGAACGAAGCACCGACGGTGGCCGCTCTCGTCGAGACCGACGGCCGGCCACGGGACCGGTCGCCGCGTCCGAACTCCGCTGCCGCGGCGATCGCGTCGGCGCTGACGAGCGGACGCGTCGGTCGGCGCGCGTTGCCGAGCCATCTCAAGGTCGGACTGATCGCGAGCGTCGCCGGGCTGCTGCTCGTCGTCTTCGGTCTGCTGTCGGTCCCGCTCGCCGTGCTGCCGATCGTCGCGGGCGGCGCGTCGATCGCATGGGCCGTGCGCACCGTACGCGAAGCGAGGGCCTGAGCCCCCGCTTCGCCGTTCACCCGTGCGGGTCGATCACCAGCTGTACGTTCCGTAGACCGGATTGCCGACGACGCTGACCGGCTGCTGGGCCGCAGCGATATAGGCCTGCACGTCGGCCGGCAGCAGCAAACGCTGCGCCGCGAGAGCGTTGGCCGAAGCGGTCACCGCCGCCACGTAGCCCGCGTGGTTGACGTAGCGTTCGGCGAGCGACGGACGCGGGTCGCCGAGGCTCGTGCGCGTGGTCGGGTCCGGCGCGAACGGGACCAGCGTGCCGGTCGATTCGCAACCGTCGTTGCCACCGAACGCGGCGCTCCGCAGGTTCCAGCCGGCCGTGGTGCCGACCGGTGCGGTGACGCCCGGCAGGCGGATGCCCGCAACCTCGTTGCCGTCGGCGTCCACCTTCGACACGAACGACGGATAGACCTGTCCGGTCGCGGTCGGCGGCACGACCGACTGGATGCCCTGATCGATCTGCGGTCCGAAGTTGAAGCGGTCGCGTACGGTGACGAGCCCGGTGTAGAGCACGCGCGGGATGGTCGGCCATCCGAGCGAGCTCTGCGCGACGGTACCGATGCCCAGCGCGGAGTCGGCGGTCGTCGTGCTCGCCACCGCGGTGCCGTTGGAACGCTGCGGCACGGCGCTGGGCGGCGGCGCGATCCCGTCGAGCCACTGGTCCAGCGCGACCCACAGCGCGCGCAGCGCCGGATTCTGGTCGATCGGGTTGCCGAACTGCTGACAGGTGCCGAGCGAATTGGCGCCCGCCGGACTCGCGTGCTGCGTTCCGGCGATCAGGTAGTTGCGGACGTTCGCCGGATCCGGCACGTCGTTGCCGGCGAGGTCGGTGTGCAGCAGCGAGCCGGCCTTCACCCAGTATTCGTTGGCCGAGTCGATGTTCATCACCTTCGGACACGTTCCCGTCGCCGTGCATCGCACGAGGCGGCCGTCGGTCTTGCCGCTGAACGGATCGGTCAGCGTCGAGTAGGAGAACGGGAAAGGCGCTTCCGGATACAGATGGTTCTGACGGTTGCGCTCGGTGCGACCGGACTGCTCGAAGCGAACGTTGAGCGCGATGCCGTCGCCCGCGCCGACCCAGTTGAAGACGCCGTCGAAGACCTGCCGGTCGTCGAGATCGCGGTTGAAGCCGAGCCAGACGAAGTCGTTCATGAAGCGGGCCGGCTGCGACAGCGTCCATGTCACGTAACGCGTGATGCTCGCGTTCGCCAACGGGTTCGCGGTACCGGTGCCGTCGGCCCTGGCGTTGCGCAGGAACGAAGTGAAGTCGCGTATCGCCGCGAAGCCGATGCCGCCCACCACCGGGTCCTTCGCGGTGAAGACGAGTTCGTAGATCGCGCTCTGGCGGAACGGCGTGCCCGCCGGCAGCAGCGCCATCGTGTTCGGGCCGGTCCACGTCCATCCGGTCGACGGGATCGTCACCGGTGTGTCGGTGAGATGGTCGCGGACCGTCAGCGTGGCCTGCGTGGTGTCGGTGCTGCTGGTGTTGTAGGCCGTCGTGTACGACGTCGTGGTGGCGTTGTCGAACACGATGTATTCGTAGTCCTTGCCGGTAATGGAGCTGCCGTCCGCGTTCTTCGCGACCGGCACGGTCACGCCCATCGACAGGTTGGCCCGCGACGCGGCCGGCTCCCAGCCGGCCCACACCATCGTGTAGCCCTGGTTCATCAGGAAGGCGGCTCCCGCGTCGGCCGCGGTGGTCGGATTGTTGCCGCCTCCCGAACCGTTGAAGCGGCCGAACTGCTTCGAGCCCCGGTTGGGCGGTTCGAAGAAGACCTTGTGGTTGCCCTTGGCCGGGTCGACCGGCGTCAGGATGTAGAAGTCCATCGAGTACTCGACCAGTCCCTGGGCGTTGCGCGGCGCGAGCTGCAGGTCGGTGATCAGCGCGTTGTGCGGGTCGTTGGGATCGAGCGCGCCGCTCGCGGTGCCGACGATCTTCCGATAGGCACCCGCGCTGCCGAAAGTCGTGCCGCCGAATGTCGTGTCCTGGCTCGGCGCGACCGGATCGTTCGTGGAGTTGATGGCGATCTTCGTGATGCCCGTAGGTAGCGGCGCCGCGACGGCGACCGGCACCGCCGGTGCACCGTCGTCGCTGCCGCAGCCGGCCACGACCAGAGCGGTCGATGCCGCAGCGGACAGCAGAGCTGTCGAATACTTGATGCCCATCTCGTCTCCTCGGTTGGATCGCCGACTCTTCGTCCGGCGTGCGCATCGGAATTCGTCGGCGTCGACCCCGACTCCACGGCAACCGTGATCTTGCGACCACTCGTCCGTTCCAAACTTGCCAGCCGCGTGCTTTTTCGCTACGACGCGGCTCGATCGCTTTCGCGATCGTGCAAGTCGCTTCGCAGTGGATAGAATCGCAGCCTCGTCCCCAGCACAGGTCCCATGAGAGTCGCCGTCCGCATCCTCGATCGTCGCGTCGCAGACCGCATGCCCGCCTATGCGACCGCGGGCAGCGCCGGCCTCGACCTCAGGGCGGTGCTCGACGAAGCGACGGTGCTGGAACCCGGCGTGTCGCACCTCGTCTCCACCGGCATCGCGATCCATCTCGAGGACGCGGGCTATGCCGCGATGATCCTCCCCCGTTCCGGGCTCGGTCACGCGCACGGGATCGTGCTCGGCAACCTCGTCGGGCTGATCGACTCGGACTACCAGGGTCCGCTGATGGTGAGCGTGTGGAACCGGGGCTCGGTCCCGTTCACGCTGCAGCCGTTCGAGCGCATCGCGCAGCTGGTCATCGTGCCGGTCGTGCAGGCCACGTTCGCCGTCGTCGACGACTTCGTCCTCAGCGACCGGGGCCACGCCGGCTTCGGAAGTTCGGGGAGGACATAGGATTTCTGCCGAGGAACCTTGAC
>CALMOR010000088.1:4634-5645 GCA_937872165.1 uncultured Burkholderiales bacterium
TGTCGACAATCGAACCTAGCTCGAAGCCGCGCAGTCGGCCGTCCTGGTGGTGGGCACCCGTCGCGGTGCTCGCCATCGTCCTCGCCTCCTTCCTCTTTCCGTGGAAGCTCAACTTCCTGCGTCAGACGATCGCGCAGAAGGTCGGCGAAGGAACGGGACGGTCGTTCGCCATCAACGGCGACATCTGGCTGCACTGGCTGAAGGGCCCGCTCGTCAGCATCGACGGGCTGCAGCTCGGCAATCCCGCCTGGGCATCGACTCCGCAGATGGTGTCGGTGGACCATGTCGACGCACGGGTGTCGCTGTCGAACCTGCTGCACGAGCGACTCGTGCTCAAGAGCGTCGACGTGGTCCATCCGGTCGCGAATCTGGAAGAGGGACCGGACGGCAAGAAGAACTGGTTCTTCGACAAGCAGCAGAGCGACTCCAGCACGTCGGTCGTGATCGAGCAGATCGCGATCGAACGCGGTCACGTCGGCTACATCGTCAAGAGTCGCGACACCGACGTGCAGGCCGAGCTCGCGACCCTGACCGGCGCGAACGTCGATACCACCGGAGGCGGATCGACCAACGGCATCGGCGCGAAGGCGACGGGCAAGTGGAACGGCCTCAAGCTCGACGTCGACGCGAAGGGCGGAGACCTGCTGAAGCTGAAGGACCTCGACACGACCTATCCGTTCAACGTCAAGGCGACCATCGGAAGCAGCCGTGTCTCTGCCGACGGCACGGTCACCGGCATCGCGCAGCTGAAGTCCGCCGACCTGCGGGTCTCGCTCGCGGGTTCGGACCTCGCCGAGTGGTACCGCATCGTCGGTGTCGGACTGCCGGCCACCCCGCCGTACGCGACCAGCGGGCACGTCGTCATCGCCGACGGCAAGTATCGCTACGACGACTTCAAGGGCACGATGGGATCGAGCGACATCAATGGCTCGGTCGCGTTCGAGAAGCGCGAGCAGCGGCCTTTCGTGTCGGGCACGCTGTTCTCGAGACAGCTCGACCTCGCCGACCTCG
>CALMOR010000089.1:0-6628 GCA_937872165.1 uncultured Burkholderiales bacterium
CAGATGCCCGCCGCGTTCGCACAGTTCGACGCCCGCTTCGCTGCGCCCCCGGTAGCCGCGCTCGGCGACGGGGACGTGGCCTTCGAGCACGATCTCGGCTCGTGCGGGCACCTGCAGGTCGACGCCGATGCAGCGCGTCACTTCGGTGGGCCCGCCGCGCAGCAGCCCCGCGAACTGGTACTCCGACAACGAGTCGGGCACCGGCGTGACCGCGCCGAGCATGGTCGCGGGATCGGCGCCGAGGGCCACCGCGATCGGAAACGGACGGCCGGGCTCGGCGCGTGCGAACTCGCGGAAGTCGAGCGCGCCGCCGCGATGCGCGAGCCAGCGCATGATCACGCGATTGCGCGCGATCACCTGCTGCCGATAGATGCCGAGGTTCTGGCGCTTGCGCGGCTCGGGCACGCTCTGCGGGCCGCGCGTGACGACGAGTCCCCACGTGATCAGCGGACCGGCGTCGTCGGGCCAGCAGGTCTGGATCGGCAGCGACGCGAGGTCGACGTCGGGCCCTTCGACCACGATCCGCTGGCAGGGCGGACGTCGCACGGTGCGCGGCGCCATGTCGCGCAGCGCCTTGACCATCGACAGCAGCCGGGCCGCGTCCTTGAAGCCGCGCGGGGGCTCGGGTTCCTTCAGTCGCGCGAGCAGCGTGCCCACGTCGCGCAGGGCCGTCACCGACTCCTGCCCCATCCCGGCGGCGACGCGCTCGACGGTGCCGAAGAGATTCGCCAGCACCGGCATCGACCCGTTGTCCGGGCGCTCGAAGAGCAGCGCCGGACCGCCCGCCCGCAGCGTGCGGTCGCATATCTCGGTCATCTCGAGCACCGGCGAGACGGCGACGCGGACCCGCTTCAGCAGGCCGCCGTGCTCGAGTTGCGAGACGAAATCTCGGAGGTCCTCGTACTTCCGGTTCATGGGATCGGGATGCGGCAAGGTGACGGAGCGACGATCGTCGGTCCGGATGGAGAGGCGCGGAAAGTTAACATTTCCCTGATTGACCTCTCGAAAAGGGCTGCGTACCTTTCGCCCTCCCCTTCAATACGCGGTCGTGCAGATCGCCCGAGCGGTAGCCAGGCAGCGGAGCGTCGCGGCCTGTCGCTTTCGGTACCAGCGATGGACGTCGGTGAGCTTTCCCGACGATCCGTCGTCAGAGCGGGTTTCCCGGACGCCCATGTCGTCCAACCATCGAGCAGTCGCCTCGTCCGGGTCCAACTTGTGGTGGCGCGTCGGCACGACCGCGAGGTCGCCGGCTTCACGCCTCGCGACGAACCAACCTTTTCGTCGGCGTCGACCACGAGCCTTGTGGGGACCTCGCGTCCTCACGTCATTCGTCGCATGGGAAGGATCGCTCGGCCACGGCCGTGAGGTCCCGGTGGTGCAGCCTCGCATCGCCTCGCGTCGATCGTTCAGACGTCCTTCGATGGGACGTTCGGAACAGGAGTCGGAATGAATGTGAAGTTGTTGCGCGCCGAATGGCGCGCGGTACGAAGGGCCTCGCTCAGGCTGATGCACAACAGCCTGTCGCTCGTGGGACTGCTGTCGGTCGGCGTGGTGGGCGTGGTCGTGAGCCAGCCGGAATATGCGCACGCGGTCGGTCACTGGATCCTGCCCGGGGGGCGACCGGAAGCCGTCGCGGTCGACACCCCGCCGGTCGCGACGGTCGATCCGTTGGCCGGCGCGATCGAGCATCCGGGCGGCGAAGCCGGCCGCATGCTCGGGCTCGTCGTACCGTCCGACCCGGTGGCCGTCGTCGACGCGTCGATCGCGCCGGACCGCGTCTCCCATGCCGCCGCGACGCCGTCGCCCCACCTGGTCCTGAACCGCGAACAGCGCGAGGCCGCGAGCTACCTGTCGAAGAAGTATCACGTCAACGTCGATGCGATCGCGATGCTCGTCAATGCCGCGTACGTGACCGGCAAGGACCTGAGCCTCGACCCGTTGCTGCTGCTGTCGGTGATGGGCGTCGAGTCGGGATTCAATCCGTTCGCCGAGAGCACCGCGGGCGCGTCAGGCCTGATGCAGCTGATGTCGAAGGTCCATCGCGACAAGCTCGACGACTTCGGCGGCCCGAACATCGCGCTCAATCCGGTGGTCAACCTGCGCGTCGGCGCCGTGGTCCTGAAGGACTGCATCCGTCGCGGCGGCTCGCTCGCCGACGGACTGCGACTGTACGTGGGTGCCGGCCTCGGCGCCGACAGCGGTTACGGCCTGCGGGTCTTGCAGGAGAAGGACCGGCTCGCGCAGGCCGTGCACGGCCTCGCGCCGCGCACGCGGGTCGAGCCCGCGATCCGCCCGATCCCGGAGGCGACCGACAAGCTGGTCGTGCCGGAGGACAAGCTCGACCCGAAGCTCGATGCGCGTCGGCCGGCCGGGATCGTCGACGAGGGCAGCGTCGCGTCGCTCTGACGCGAGCTATCTGACGCCAAAGTCAGCGAGACGGACCCAGCAGTCGACCGATGCGCGCGACCGCCTCGCGCAGGTTCTCCATCGACGTCGCGTACGACAGCCGCAGCCAGCGGTCGGTCCGGTGGAAGCCGAAGTCCTTGCCCGGTACCAGCGCCACGCCGGCCTCGTCGAGGATGCGCAGCGCCAGCGCGTTGCTGTCGGGGATCGCCGGCGTCAGGAAGGCGCTGCAGTCGGCGTACACGTAGAACGCACCGTCCGGCATCACCGGCACGTCGAAGCCGAGCGTGCGCAGCGCGGGCACGAGGTAGTCGCGCCGCCGCCGGAACTCCTCCTTGCGGCTCTCGTAGATCGCGAGGGTGTCGGGCTCGAAGCAGGCGAGCGCCGCGTACTGCGACGGCGTCGATGCGCAGATGAAGAGGTTCTGCGCGAGCTTCTCGAAGGTCGGCACGAGCGCGGCCGGGACCACGGCCCAGCCGAGGCGCCAGCCGGTCATGTGGAAGTACTTCGAGAAGCTGCCGATGACGATCGTGTCGTCGCTGAACTCGAGCGCCGATCGGTGCGGCACGTCCTCCGGTCCCCGGTACGACAGCTCGAGATAGATCTCGTCGACGATCGAGATGCCGCCGCGCGCGGCCACGGCTTCGAGGATCCGTTGCAACTCCGCGGGTTCGATCGACGTGCCGGTCGGGTTCGACGGCGACGCGATCAGCACGCCGCGCGTCCTGTCGCTCCAGTGGTCCTCGACCATCGCGGCACTCAGCTGGAAGCGGTCCTCCGGCCCCGCGGGGATCAGCGTCGCCACGCCGTCGAACGCGCTGACGAAGTGACGGTTGCAGGGATACGAGGGGTCCGGCATCAGGATCTCGCGGCCGGGATCGACGACGGCCGCCATCGTCAGCAGCAGCGCGCCGGAAGCACCCGCGGTGACGATCACCCGATCGCAGTCGATCGTCACGCCGTGGCGCGCATCGAGGAAGTCGGCGATGGCCTGGCGCAGCGGACGGATGCCGACCGCGGCCGTGTAGTGCGTGTCGCCGCGCCGCATCGCGTCGGCCAGCGCCGCGACGACCCGCGGCGGCGCGGTGAAGTCGGGCTCGCCGACGCTCATGTGGATGATCGAGCGGCCCTGCACCTCGAGCGCGTGCGCGTGCTTCATCAGCTCCATCACGTAGAACGGCGTGATGCGACCGGTGCGGGCCGCGAGCGCGAGGGCGCGGGTGTCGCTGGAATCGGCGCGGTGCATGACGGCGAGGCGGAGGGAGGAGGCGGGGAAGGGACCGCGATGATAGAGCCACGGGGCCCTCGCGACCCGTCGAGCAGGCGCGCTCGCGGTTTGGCGCACGGCCCGCCGTGGAGCGATAATTCCGCCCCGCGTGTCGCTGTCCGCGGACCCTCCTCCATCGAAGAAAAGGCCAGGATGAACGACTCCGCATCGAAGGACGCCGCAACCCACGACGTCATGGGGGACGTCGCGAACGACCTGGAGCTCGCGTCGTCCTCGAAGACGACGGCGCTGAGCGCCGCGCCGTCGGACGCGCCGGTCGACAAGCAGGCCGAACTGCGCCAGGCGGCGCTCGAATATCACGAGTTCCCGGTGCCGGGAAAGATCTCGATCGCGCCGACCAAGTCGCTCGTCAACCAGCGCGACCTCGCGCTCGCGTACTCGCCCGGCGTCGCGGCGGCCTGCGAGGAGATCGCCGCCGATCCCAACGCGGCGTTCCGCTACACGGCACGCGGCAACATGGTCGGCGTCATCACCAACGGCACCGCGGTGCTCGGGCTCGGGGCCATCGGTCCGCTGGCCGCGAAGCCGGTGATGGAAGGCAAGGCGGTGCTGTTCAAGAAGTTCGCCGGCATCGACGTCTTCGACATCGAGATCGCCGAGCGCGACCCCGCCAGGCTGATCGAGGTGATCGCGGCGCTCGAGCCCACCTTCGGCGGCATCAACCTCGAGGACATCAAGGCGCCCGAGTGCTTCGAGATCGAGCGTGCGCTCCGCCAGCGGATGAAGATCCCGGTCTTCCACGACGACCAGCACGGCACGGCCATCATCGTCTGCGCGGCGATGACCAACGCGCTGATCGTCAGCGGCAAGTCGATCGCGGACGTGAAGCTCGTCGTCTCCGGCGCGGGAGCCGCGGCGCTCGCCTGCGTCGACCTGATGATCGATCTCGGCCTGCCGATCGAAAACATCTGGCTGACCGACCTCGCGGGCGTGGTCCACAAGGGCCGCACCGAACTGATGGACCCGGACAAGGAGCGCTTCGCGCAGGACACGCCGATGCGCACGCTCGCCGAGGTCATCGCGGGCGCCGACGTGTTCCTCGGCCTCTCGGCGGGGGGCGTGCTGAAGAAGGAGATGGTCTCGACGATGGTCGAGAGTCCGATCATCTTCGCGCTGGCGAACCCGATCCCGGAGATCCTTCCGGAAGTGGCGAAGACCGTGCGGCCGAAGGCGATCCTCGCGACCGGCCGCACCGACTATCCGAACCAGGTCAACAACGTCCTCTGCTTCCCGTTCATCTTCCGCGGCGCGCTCGACGTCGGCGCGACGACGATCACGCGCGAGATGGAGATCGCGACCGTCAACGCGATCGCCGAGCTCGCGCGTCAGGAGCAGAGCGACATCGTGGCCACCGCCTACGGCATCGAGGACCTGGCGTTCGGTCCCGAGTACCTGATCCCGAAGCCGTTCGATCCGCGGCTCATCGTCAAGATCGCGCCGGCCGTCGCGAAGGCCGCGATGGATTCGGGCGTGGCGCTGCGGCCGATCGACGACATGGACGCGTATCGCGAGCGGCTCGTGCAGTTCGTCTATCAGAGCGGCACGATGATGAAGCCGATCTTCACGTCGGCGCGACTGATCGCGCCCGAGAAGAAGCGCATCGTGTTCGCCGAGGGCGAGGAGGAGCGCGTGCTGCGCGCGGTGCAGGTCGTGATCGACGAGAAGCTCGCGACGCCGATCATGATCGGCCGCCCGCACGTGATCGAGCAGCGCATCGCGCGCTACGGGCTGCGGATGAAGGTCGGCGTCGACGTGACGGTCGTCAACACTGAGCAGGACGACCGCTATCGCGACTACTGGAAGAGCTACCACCGGCTCGTCATGCGCAAGGGCGTCGACCCGCAGATGGCTCGGCTCGAGATGCGCCGTCGCTCGACGCTGATCGGCGCGATGATGTTGAAGAAGGGCGAGGCCGACGGCCTCGTGTGCGGCACCATCAGCACCGTGCATCGCCACCTCGCCTACATCGACGACGTGATCGGTCATGCGCCGGGAGCCAAGGTCTACGCCGCGATGAACGGGCTGATCCTGCCGGGCCGCCAGGTCTTCCTCGTCGACACGCACATCAACGACGACCCGACGGCCGAGCAGTTGTGCGAGATCACGATGATGGCCGCCGACGTCATGCGGCGCATCGGCATCCTGCCGAAGGTGGCGCTGCTGTCGCATTCCAACTTCGGCTCGTCGAACCTGCCGTCGGCGGTGAAGATGCGCGACACGCTGGCGCTGCTGCGCGAGCAGGCGCCCGACCTCGAGGTCGACGGCGAGATGCACGGCGACGCCGCGCTCGACGAGCATCTGCGCCGCGAGGTGGTGCCCGACACCACGTTGAACGGCGAAGCCAACCTGCTGGTCCTGCCCAACATCGACGCGGCCAACATCGCCTACAACCTGCTCAAGAGCGCGGCCGGCAAGAACGTCGCGATCGGGCCGGTGCTGCTCGGCTGCGCGGCGCCGGTCAACATCCTCACGCCGTCGGCGACCGTGCGTCGCATCGTCAACCTCGCGGCGTTGACCGTCGTCGAGGCGGCGGGCGCGGGCCGTTGAACAGGCGCCGTCGGCGCCGTCGCGACCAGTCCGCCACTCAGCCCTCGACGGTCGCCGGCGTGCGTCGCGCGCGCGCCAGCATGCGCGCGATCTCCCACAGGTTCCGTGGCCGCAGCAGATGCGACGGCTTCGCGCGACCGAAGAGCCCGTCGACCACGAGCCGCTGCAGGGCCGGTGTGCGGGCCACCTGCGCGAGCAGCGCCGGCGTGCGGCCGGGCGCGAGCGCGTGCCTCTGCAAGGAGCGGTAGAGCGAGAAGCGCCGCGTGAAGCGTCGCGACAGCCGCGCCCGGTAGTCCTCGGTGATGCGGCTCGCGCTCGCCGCGTCGAGCGGCTCGGCCCGCGCTGCGCCGGATCCGTCGACGCCTCTCTTCGGCCAGTGCCGCGCGAACG
>CALMOR010000089.1:6638-8338 GCA_937872165.1 uncultured Burkholderiales bacterium
GCGAACGCCTGGGCCAGGAACTCGGCCGACTCGAGCGCGTAGTCGATGCCCTCGCCGGTGATCGGATTGACGAGACCCGCGGCCTCGCCGACGACGAGCAGCCGATCGCGCCCCGCGAAGTCGCGATGGAAGTCGGTCCGCAGCGGATAGGCGCGCACCGGTCCGCCCCGCGTCGCGCGCGTCAGCATCCTCACCAGCAGCGGATGCGTCGCCAGCAGCTTCTCGAGTCGTTGCGCCTGCGCCATCGGTCGCGGCGCGTGCCCGCGCTCGACGCTGTCCTGCGCGAACACGCCGCAGCCGATGTTGGCCGACGTCGGCGAGGTCGGGAAGATCCACCCGTAGCCGGGCAGGTCGACACCGTCGAAGAACAGGACGACGCGGTCCTCGAGGCCTTCGACGTCGTCGAAGTAGACGCGGGCCGCGTGTTCGACCGCGGGCTTCCTGTCGAGGAGGCCGCAGGCGCGCAGCAGCTGCGACTCGGCGCCGGTGGCGAGCACGACGGTCGCCGCGTCGATCGCGAGACCGTCGTCGGCGACGACGCGCGCATGGGTGTCGCGCGTCTCGATCGCGACCACCTTGGTCGACTCGAAGTAGGTCGGTCCCGCCGCGAGCGCATGCCGCAGCAGCAGGTCGTCGAGCGCGAGGCGCGGCAGCACGATCAGGTCCGACGGTCCGGCCGAACCGTCGCGGTCGAAGCGCATCGTGAACTCGACCGTGGCGCCGTCGAGCCCGGGCCCGCGGATGTCGACGCCCTTGCAGGCGAAGCCTTCGTCCTCGACCCCGCGGAGCGCACCGATGCGCGCGAGCACGCGCGCGCCGCGCGGCGTGATGCCGTCGCCGCAGGTCTTGTCGCGGGGAAAGCGCGCGCGATCGACCAGCGCGACCGACAGGCCCTGGCGTGCGAGCAGGAAGGCCGCGGTCGAACCGGCCGGACCGGCGCCGATCACGCAGACGTCGAAGACGCGCGACGACGGCGCGCAAGGCGAAGAGGACATCGGCCGATTCTAGCCATTCGTCGCGGTGCTCTCGGTAGAATGCGCCCCGGTCGATGCGGCCGAACCCGGTCCTGCCGTCGCCCACCCTCCGTCGCGCTGCCGCCCGACGATCACTCCCCGCTCCCATGTCCTTCGCACGAGCCCGCGCGGCCATCCTCCTGCTGCTGACCGGCGTCGCGGTCGCGTCCGCGCTGTACTGGATCCGTCTCGGCGTCCCGGTCGAGCTCGCGGTCGCGCCGGGCGGTCGCATCGCCTGCGTCTCGTACGCGCCGTATCGCAAGGCCGGAGAGTCCCCGTTCACGCCGGGCTACGAGGTCTCCGCGGCGCGCATCGACGAGGACCTGAAGGCCTTGTCGCGCCGCTTCGACTGCGTCAGGACCTACTCGGTCGGCCAGGGCCTCGACCAGGTGCCGGCGATCGCGCGCCGTTACGGGATGAAGGTGCTGCTCGGCGCCTGGCTGTCGCGCAACGAGGTCCAGAACGCCGAGGAGTTGACGCTCGCGATCGAGGTCGCGAAGCGCGAGCGCGACGTGATCCGCGCGATCGTCGTCGGCAACGAGGTCCTGCTGCGCGGCGAGTTGCCGCGCCTTTTTAGTTGTCTTGACCATCGAGTCGCTGACATCGGAATGGGTGAGGGCACGGGCGTTTCTCTCCGCCTCGGCGGCTTCAGCCGGTGTTTCCGCGAGGTAAGCGATCGGTCGATTG
>CALMOR010000089.1:8348-10254 GCA_937872165.1 uncultured Burkholderiales bacterium
ACGGGCGCGATCGAGCGCCTCGCGGATGTCATCGACATGGCCGGGCATCGCGACCCGCTGGTCGAGCGCCAGCCGCTTCGCCCGCGCCGAGAGTGTCGCGCGCAGCGGACCATCGCCGAGCATCTGCGCGCGGTGCGCACGGCGACCGGGCTGCCGGTCACGTATGCCGACGTGTGGGAGTTCTGGCTCAAGTACCGCGAGGTCGCGCCCGCGGTCGACTTCATCACGATCCACATCCTTCCGTATTGGGAGGACGAGCCGGTCGCGATCGATCGCGCCATCCCGCACGTCGACGCGATCTACCGGAAGATGCAGGCGGCCTTCCCGGGCCGCGACTTCCTGATCGGCGAGACCGGATGGCCGAGCGAGGGACGTCAGCGCTGGCAGGCGGTCCCGAGCCGCGTCAACGAAGCGCGCTTCTTCCGCGAGTTCCTGGCCTTCGTCGCGAAGAGCCGTCTGCCGTACAACGTGATCGAGGCCTTCGATCAACCCTGGAAGCGACAGCTCGAAGGCACCGTCGGCGGCTACTGGGGCCTCTACGACGACGAGCTGAAGGACAAGTTCTCGCTCGACGGGCCGGTCGTCGAGGAGCCGCTCTGGTGGGTGGGGCTGGTCGCCGGTGTCGTGGTCGCGATCGGCTTCGCGAGCCTCGGCCTCCTCGCGCGCGCTGCGCGCACCCGTGCGGCGTTCGTCGTCCGCGCGTCGTGGGGCTTCGCGCTCGGCGCGCTCGGTACCGCGCAGCTACGGCACCTCGCCTTCGCCAATCGCGATCCGCTCGAATGGGCGGTGACCGGCACGGCCACCGTCGTCGCGCTGGCGACCGCGGTCTTCATCGGCGAACGGGTCGCGCGCTGGGTTTCCGGCGCCGCGGCCACGCGGCTGGCGTGCGCGACGATGGTCGATGCGCTGTCGGGCCGCGCGCCCGCGCGTGGCGGCCGCATCACCGGCGCCTTGCAGGGGACGTGGATGGTCGTGATGACGATCGTCGACCTGCTCCTCATCTACGACGCGCGCTATCGCGACTTCCCGTCGCTGCTGTTCGCCCCGGTGGTGGTGGCCTACGCGGCGCTGGCCCTGACCGAGGGCCGGGTGGCGTGGCGTGCGCGACGCGAGATCGAGGAGCGCATGCTGGTCGGCGCGCTCGTCGTCGCCGGCGCGGTGCTGCTGGTGATGGAGCTGCCCATCAACCTGAGCGCCGACCTCTGGGTCCTGCTGTGCCTGACGTTCGCCGCGGCGGCCTGGGTCAACGCGGCAGCGGTTCACGACGCGTAGCGAGCCGTCGCCGCGTGAAGCGGTCCTCCCGCGTGCGCGCCAGCACGAGGGCGCCGACCGTGATCGCGACGGCGCCCGGTTCGTAGGTGTACCAGACGATCGCGACGAGGCCGGTCGAGAGCGTCGCCAGCGCGAGCCAGGTCCGCCGAAGCAGCAGCGACGCGACCGACAGCAGCAGCGACGCGTAGAGCAGCCCGCGCCACGCGTAGGTCATGATCACCGCGGACCGCAGGCTGCACCACCACGGTCCGGACGTCATCAGCGACAACGTCGGCGCGTCGCAGCGATGGGCGATGTCGGGCGGCTGGATGAGGAACTGGCGGATCAGGATGGCCGCGATGCAGACCAGCGCGGCGCCTAGCCACGGCCACCAGGGGAGGATGCGTTTCATCGGCGCGAGTATCGCGCATCGTGCATTCGCGCATCGATGGCGCATCGACGGCGCGTCGGCCCGCATCGTCGTCGCGGGCCGTGCCGAGCGCCGTCTCGCGAGCTCGTCGAGGCGGCCGCTGACCGCGGCCTCGCTTCGGTGTTGATCTGTGCAGCCCGCCTCCGATACGATGGCGCGCTATGCCAAGCGCCCAGTCCGGAACGAACGCGACCGATCACGCTGCGGCTTCACGGGGACGGGGGT
>CALMOR010000090.1 GCA_937872165.1 uncultured Burkholderiales bacterium
TGCGAGTCCCTTCGTGCGCGTCATCGACAGGGGGACCTTCGAAAGCTGTTCGAGCGTGCTCTTCGTCAGGTCGCCCGGCGCGTCGGGCTTCTTCCCCTGCGCGCGCTCGATCTGCGCGACCAGCGCGTCGGCGAGACCGATGCCCTTGCCCTTGCTCATCGTCTGCGCGAGCTGCTGGTCGTAGAGGTCGGTCGCCATCTTCGACGCGTCGTTGGCGAGCGGGTCCGAGCCCGGCAGCGTGGCGCGCATGTTCTTCAGCATCATCGACAGGAACATCGACTCGAACTGCTGGGCGACCTTGCGCGTCGACGCGGCATCGAGGTTCTTCGCCGACAGCTTGAGCGCGTCGAGCCCGCGCGGGTCGTAGCCGCCCGAGCTCGCGGAGGCCGGCGTCGACAACGCGTCGTTCGCGATCAGGCCCACGTCAGATGATCTCGAGCTCGGCGCGGAGCGCGCCCGCGGCCTTCAACGCCTGCAGGATCGACAGCAGGTCCTGCGGCGTCGCGCCGATCGCGTTCAGCGCCTTGACGACATCGGTCAGCTTCGCGGCCGCGGGCAGGCTGACGAGCTCGCCCTTGTCGGACTTGACCTGGATCGACGCGTTGGTGACGCCGAGGGTCTGGCCCTGACCGAACGCGTTCGGCTGGCTCACGCTGTTGTCGGCGCTGATCGTCACCGACAGGTTGCCGTGCGCGACCGCGCTGGCCTGCAGGCTCACGGCCTGGTTCATCACGACCGAGCCGGTACGTGCGTTGATGATGACCTTCGCAGGCGGCTTCGACAGCGTGACGTCGAGGTCCTGGAGACCGGCGAGGAATGCGACGCGATCGCTGGCGCCGACCGGCGCCCGCACCTGCACCACGCGACCGTCGATCGACGACGCGGTGCCGGGCGACGCGCGATTGATCGCGGACGCCACCGCCTGCGCGTCGGCGAAGTCGGTGGTCAGCAGCTCGAAGTCGACGAAGTCGCCCTGCCCGATCTGCGTGGCGACCGAACGCTCGACCGTCGCGCCGGCGGGCACGCGACCCGCGTTGAGCTGGTTGATCTGCACCTTGCTGCCCGCGGCCGACGCGCCCGCGCCGCCGAGCAGGATGTTCCCCTGCGACATCGCGTAGATCTGGTTGTCCGCACCCTTCAGCGGCGTCAGCAGAAGCGTGCCGCCGCGCAGGCTCTTCGCGTTGCCGAGCGACGAGACCGTGACGTCGATGCTCTGCCCCGGTCGTGCGAACGCGGGCAGCGTCGCGGTGACCATCACGGCCGCCGCGTTCTTCAGCTGCAGGTTGGTGCCCGCCGGCAGGTTGATGCCGAGCTGCGACAGCATCGCCGCGATGCTCTGCACCGTGAACGGCGTCTGCGTGGTCTGGTCGCCGGTGCCGTCGAGGCCGACCACGATGCCGTAGCCGATCAGCTGGTTCGGCCGCACGCCCTGGATCGAGACGAGGTCCTTGATGCGCTCGGCCCGCGCCGACGATGCGCCGAGCAGCGCGGCCGCCGCGAAGACGACCGCCGACAGGATGCGAAGGAATTTCGAGAGCGTCACTGATGGCCTCGGGTGCGGATGCGCGAAGGATCGGAGCGTCGCGTCCATCAGAACGGCGAGACCGACAGGAAGAGGCGCGAGAGCCAGCCCATCGTCTGGGCCTCGTCGATGTAGCCCGTGCCGCGATACTCGATGCGCGCGTCGGCGACCTGCGTCGACGAGACCGAGTTGTTGGTCACCCAGTTGGGATTGACGACGCCCGAGAAGCGGATGAACTCGGAGCCCTGGTTGATGCCGATCTGCTTCTCGCCCGAGACCAGCAGGTTGCCGTTGCCGAGCACCTCGATGACGGTGACCTGGATCACGCCGGTGAACGCGTTGCTGCTCGCGCTGTCGCCCTTGCCGCTGAACTTGCTGGCCGAGCTGCCGGCCGCGCTGGTTCCCTGCAGGAACTTGAGGGGCAGGTTGCCGGCCAGCGTCGGGATGCTGAGCGACGTGCTGCCCGACTTGTCGACGCTGCTGCCCGACTGCTTGCTCGCCTGCAGCTTCTCGTTGAGCACGATGGTGATCGTGTCGCCGACGTTGCGCGCGCGACGGTCCTCGAACAGCGGTTGATAGTTGACGGTCTGGAAGATCGATCCGCCGGTCCGCGCGCCCGGCACCGCCACGATCGGCGCGGGTCTCGCGGTGGTGGGCTGCTGGATGTCGACGGTCCGCAGCGCGCCGCAGGCCGACAGCAGCACGGCGAGCGACGCGATCGCGAAGGCACGGAACCACGAGACGAAGTTCATCGCGGCTCCGGTCAGATCTGCGTCAGGCGCTGCAGCATCTGGTCCGACGTCGTGATCGCCTTCGAGTTGAGCTCGTAGGCCCGCTGGGGCTGGATCATGTTGACGAGTTCCTCGGCGACATTGACGTGGGAGGTCTCGACGTAACCCTGGTTGAGCAGGCCCGTGCCGTTGGTC
>CALMOR010000091.1:0-11762 GCA_937872165.1 uncultured Burkholderiales bacterium
CGGCGAGGACGGCCCGGTGATCCTGCCGCGCAGCAGCGAGGGGCTGTACCTCCTGCAGCGCGTGCGGGACGAGGCCCACCGGTTCGCGATCACCTATCACCGGGCCAAGCGCGCCGCGGCGTGAGCGATCGGCCCGCCGCGACGGGGGGGTCGCGGCAGACCGTGGTGATACGCTCAGCGACGATGCAGGGCCGGACGGTCGAGTCCTTCGACCGCCGGCCCTGTGCGTTTCCGGCACCGTCCGCAGGAGAGCGTCATGAGCAAGCCCGTCAGCAAGGGCGGCAGCCCGACACCGGCCGCGAAGAAGCCGGCCGCCGGTGCGAGGGCCGCGAAGAAGAGCCCGCCGAAGGTCGAGTCCGCGCCGCCGCCGCGCGCGTCGAAGAACATCCTCAGCGCCGGCATCAAGGCGTTGACGAGCGTCCACGAGGAAGCCGTCGCGCGGCAGAGTCGCGTGTTCGAGTCGCTGCTCGGACTCGGACCGCGACCGGCCGCAACGCCGGCCGCGCCGGAAGCGGCGACGACGCTCGATCCCTTCGGCTTCAAGAAGTTCGAGGACGTGTTCGACCAGCGCGTCGCCCGGGCGCTCCAGCATCTCGGCGTGCCGACCGCGGAAGCCGTATCGCGGTTGACCGAAGAGGTCGAGCGGCTGCGCGAGACGGTCGCGAAGCTCGAGGCCCAGGGTCGCAAGCGCTGAGCCGCGTCCTCGTCCCGTCACCTCCGCTGCATGGCCGGCTCGACCACCCGCGATCGCATCCTCGAGAGCGCTCTCGCGCTGTTCAATCGCGAAGGGGTGGCGGCGGTCTCGACGCATCGCATCGCGACCGAGACCGACATCAGTCCGGGCAACCTGCACTACCACTTCAAGACCAAGCAGCAGATCGTCGAACGGCTCTTTCGCCGCTTCGAGCATCGCATCGCGCCGTGCCTCGAAGCGGCTGCCGGCGTCGCGGCGATCGACGACGTGTGGCTGACGCTGCACATGACGTTCGAGGCGATCGACGCGTATCGCTTCGTCTATCGGGACATCGCCTATCTGCTCCACGAATACCCGGCCATCGAGGCGGACGCCCAGGCGCTCGTCACCGCGAACCTGATCTCGTCGCGCGAAGCGTGCGCGCGGCTCGCAGCGGCAGGCGTCCTCCGCGCGACGATCGAGGACGTCGAGATGCTCGCGCTGCAGATGGTCTTCACGACGACCTGCTGGTTCTCGTTCACGCGGCTGACGCCGCGCGACGCGCGCAGCGACCATGCGGGACCCGGCTTCGCGGCCTACTACACGCTCACGCTGCTGTCGCCGTACGTCGTCGGCGAAGCGCGCGACTACCTCAACTATCTGCGCGGCAAATATCTGGGTTGAACCCCGAGGACCTATCGACATGAACACCATCACGAGCGACTCACCGACGGACCGCACGGCTCAACGCGCGGTGACGCCGCCGTCGCGGCTTCTCCAACTCCTCGAAGGCCGCGTGCTGTGGGAGCTCGGCGCGACCGTGTCCGCATGGCCGTGGCTCGCGAGGGTGCCGAAGGGCGACGGGCATCCGGTGCTGGTACTGCCCGGACTGGTCGCGAGCGACCTGTCCACGCGGCTGCTGCGCGGCTATCTGCGCGAGCGCGGCTACTACGTGCACGGCTGGAAGCAGGGCCGCAACCTCGGTCTGCGCAAGGGCGTGGAGCAGGCGATGTTCGACCGCCTCGAAGCGCTTCACGAGAAGCACGGACGCAAGGTCAGCATCGTCGGATGGAGCCTCGGCGGCCTCTATGCGCGCGTGCTCGCCAAGCAGCGGCCCGACCTCGTGCGCAGCGTGATCACGCTCGGCAGCCCCTTCGCCGGCTCGCCGCGTTCGACCAACGCGTGGCGCGTCTACGAATGGGCGAGCGGCCAGAAGTCGGACGACCCGCGTGCGCACGAACGGCTGCGCGGCGAGCTCGCGGTGCCGGCGACCTCGATCTACAGCAGGACCGACGGCATCGTCGCCTGGCCTTCCAGCATCGACGAGGTCGGCCCGATCTCCGAGAACATCGAGGTCGTCGCGAGCCACCTCGGCCTCGGCGTCAATCCCGCCGTGCTGTATGCCGTCGCCGATCGGCTCGCGCAGCCCGAGGATGCGTGGCGGCCGTTCGTGCGGACCGGACTGCGGGCGATGGTCTACCCTAAGCCGGCCGCGGGTGGACGCCGCGCGACGACCTTCAACGCCAGTAGCCGCGGCCGCCGTAGTAACCGCCGCCGTAGCCATAGCCGTAACCGCCGTGCGCGTGGAAGCCCACGACGACCGGAGGTCCGACCGGAACGATGGCGCATCCGGCGAGCGTGGCGACGAGGACTGCGAGAGCGATCGACTTCATGGTGACCTCCGTGGTTGATCCGGGATCAACGGGGAGGCCGGTCCTTCGCCGACAGCGCTTTGTTACCGGAGGTTTCGCTCCCGGCCGACGGTGACGACAGCGGCCGGGGTCGCGGTCACGGGGCTTACGACCCGTTACAGCGAGCCGTCGTCAGTGCAGCGCCTGGCCGCCGTGCTCGTGCTCGCCGTCATCGTCGTCCTCGTCACCGTCGTCGTGATGAGAATGCGCGCCGTGGGCATGGCCGTGCGCGATTTCCTCGTCGCTCGCTTCGCGCACTTCGAGCACTTCGCACGAGAAGCGCAGCGCGATGCCGGCCAGCGGATGGTTGGCGTCGAGCACCACCGTCTCCGGCGTCAGGTCGGTGATCGTCAAGATTTCCGGCTCCTCTTCCTCGTCTTCGGGCACGCCTTCGAAGCGCATGCCGACCTCGAGAGGTTCGGGGAACTTGGAGCGGGCTTCGACGCGAACCTGATCCGCGTCGTACTCGCCGAAGGCATCCTGCGGCTCGAGCTGCATCGCGGTCTTGAAGCCGGGCTCCTGGCCATCGAGCGTCTCCTCGACGCGCGGGAAGATCCCGTCGTAACCGCCGTGCAGATATTCCACCGGCTCGTCGGTCTCCTCGATGAACTCGCCTTGCGCATCGGTGAGCTTGTACTTGAGCGTGACGACGCTGTTCTTGCCGATTTTCATGGGGAGGGCAGGTCGCCTGCGCGATCGTTGGGAGCGGCGGATTATACGCGGCGGTCCGGCGCGTCGCCGCGCGCGAGGGACGCCGCGCGACTAACATCGGACCCCATGCCGAGACCCTCCGCCTTCGATCGCGCCTTGCTCGGCGGCCGTTCGCCCGACGCCTTCCTCTCGCGTTGCTGGCAGCGGGAACCCCTGCTGATCCGCGGCGCGATACCCGCTCTCCGCGGCCTTCCCGACCGTCGCGCCCTCGCGGACCTCGCGTCGCGCGACGACGTCGAATCGCGTCTCGTGGAGGTCGTCGAGGGCCGCTGGTCGATGAAGCACGGACCGTTCGCCCGACTGCCCCGCAGACGACGCGACTGGACCCTCCTCGTCCAGGGCGTGAACCTGCACGACCCGCGGGTCGACGCGGTGATGCGGCGCTTCGACTTCGTCTCGTCGATGCGCCTCGACGACGTGATGATGAGCTTCGCGGTCGACGGCGGCGGCGTCGGTCCGCATCTCGACTCGTACGACGTCTTCCTGCTGCAGGTCCAAGGCCGCAGGCGCTGGCGCTGGCGACGGTCGCCTTCGACCTCGGCGCACGCGAAGGCCGTGGTCGACGGCGTGCCGCTGAAGCTGCTCGCGAACTTCGCACCCGACGACGAAGCGATCCTCGAGCCCGGCGACATGCTGTACCTGCCACCGTCGTGCGCGCACGAGGGCGTGGCGATCGGCGACTGCGTCACCGCGTCGATCGGCTTCCGCGCGCCGTCGTGGAACGCGTTGACGCAGGAGTTCCTGTTCGCGATGGCCGAGCGCTCGTGGCCGGACGGGCGGCACGCGGACGCGGGCAGGCGCGCGACCCGGAAGCCGGCGGCCATCGATCCTTCGATGCTCGCTTCCATCGAGCGGACGCTCGGCGCGATCCGCTGGAACCGCCACGACATCGAGGACTTCGTGGGCCGGCACTTCAGCGAACCGAAGCCCGACGTCTACTTCGATCCCCCGCGCCCGAAGTCGCTCGCGCGCTTCGCCGCGCGCGCAGCGCGCGGCGGACTCGTGCTCGATCTGCGGACGGTCTTGCTCTACCGCGGATCGCGTGGCTACATTGCGGGCGAGCCGTTCGCGCTGCCGGGCACGAGCCGCGCGGCGCTCGGACGACTCGCCGATCGACGCGCTCTCGATGCCGACGCCACCGCCGCGCTGCTGGCCGATCACGCGGCGGCCGCACTGCTGCATCGCTGGTGGACCGACGGCTGGATCCACTTCGCATGAGGACATCGACATGGCACATCCAGAGTCCGGACCCGAGCTGCGACCGCTGGCCGGCACGCTGGTACGTACTCCGTTCGATACCCGCGCCGCGTTCGCCGATCATCTGCAGGACGCGCTCGAGCGGGCCCAGCGCGAGGTGTGGATGACCGATCGCGACTTCGCCGACTGGCCGCTGGCCCAGCCCGCCTTCGCGACCGCGTTGCAGTCCTTCCTGCGCGTCAGCGCCGCCAACCGCATGCGGCTGCTGACGCTGGACGCCGACCGCATCCCGTCGCAGGCACCGCGCTTCATGCAGGTCCTGAAGTCGCATGCGTCCAGCGCGCAATGCCGTGTCGTGCCGCCCCATGCGGCCGCCCGTTTCGGCGAGGCCTGCTCGATGCTGATCGCCGATCGCTCGCTGCTGGTTCGTCGCTTCCATCGCGATCGTCCGCGCGGCGCGGCGGAATTCGATCCCGCCGCGGCCCGGCCCTGGCTCGATCAGTTCGAGACGGTATGGGAAGAATCGTCCCCTGCGCTGACGTCCACGACGTTGGGGCTCGGTTGAGGCGCGAAATGGCGCGAATTGTCACGGCGGCGGGAACTCCGCCCAGGGCCTGTCATCGGACGCTCCATGCAGCGGCACGTGGCTTATAATCGCGCCCTTGTGTGAATCAGGACTCACGCATCAAGACTCGTGCGGTGCAGCCATCGAAGGACCGTGCAGTCGGGACAGCGAATGCGAATCGGTCCCGCGGTCCCCGTAACGAAGATGGCATCTGGCGCCAAGAGCGCGCTCACTCTCCCAAGGAAGGAAACATGAAAAAGACCCTGCTCGTTGCCTCGTTGCTGGCCATCTCCCTGACCGCCTGCGGCAAGAAGGAAGAAGCGTCTTCTACCACCACCACCACGACGACGACGCCGGCACCGGCCCCTGCCGACACGGCGCCTCCTGCACCGGCACCGGCTCCAGCAGACACGACCGCCACGCCGCCGGCACCGGCCGACAGCACGGCGACCCCGCCGGCACCGGCCCCTGCGGACAGCACCACGACCACCAAGAGCGACGAAATGAAGAAGCAGTAAGTCGCGGTGCTCGATGAAAAAAGCCGGCGGAAGCCGGCTTTTTCATGGGGTCGACGACGACTGCGGTCCCGGGTCGCCGACTCCCAGCCATGTCAGTCCGAGGTCCTGATCCGCGACGGCGATGCGTTCGGCGGCCCAGCCGGTCGCCGAAGCCAGCGCAGCCCTCGCGAGGCCCGCCGTGTTGTTGGTGCGGCTCAGATGCGCGGCCACGATCAGCGCGAGCCGTGACCGATCGAGCCGCGACACGATGTCGGCGGCCGCATCGTTCGACAGGTGGCCGTAGTCCCCGCCGATGCGGCGCTTCAACGGATAAGGATAGTCGGACGCCTCCAGCATCGCGACGTCGTGGTTGCATTCCATCACCAGCGCGTCGCATCCCGACAGGCAGTCGACGATGTGAGCGGTGCCGCGACCGGTATCGGTCAACAGGCCGAGGCGATGACGCCCGTCGTCGAACACGAACTGCGTCGGCTCGCGCGCGTCGTGGGGTACCGGGAACGGCAGGACCGCGATGGGCCCGATCGCGAAGCGGCCATGGCTCGAACAGACGCGGACCGGCACGCCGTCGAAGCGCGCCGTCATCACCGACCGCAAGGTGCCGTGCGACGCCCACACCGACAGCCCGTGCCGCCGCGCGAGCGAGAAGACGCCGCCGATGTGATCGCCGTGCTCGTGGGTGACGAGGATGGCGTCGAGCGTCGACGGCTCGACGCCGAGCCGCAGCAGGCGCCCTTCGGCCTGACGGATGTTGAAACCGCAATCGACCATCACGCGCCACGGCCTCTCGTGACCGTCGGTGGCCGCCGCTTCGACGATCAGGCCGTTGCCTTCGCTGCCGCTGCCGAGCGAGGCGAAGCGCACGCGGGCGGTCCGTCGGCTACTTCAACTGATCGTTGACCAGGGCGAGGATGCGACCGCCGACGTCGGTCGTGACCGCGGCGCCGTCCTTGTCCTGCACGGTGACGCGCGTGGTCGCCGCCTGGGTGCGGATCGCGATGCGGTATTGGGCGGCCTGCTTCAGGCGGTCCTCGGACGAGAAGATCTTCGACAGGAAGCCGGCCTTGTCCGACGCCTCGGCGTTCGGATCGACATAGCGCACGAAGTAGAGACCCTGGTTGCGGTCACGGTCCTCGACGGTGAAGCCGACGCGGTCGAGCGCGAGACCCACGCGGCGCCAGGCGCGATCGAACGGGTCCTCGAGTTCCACGTAGCCCTGCGTGCCGTTGCCCGACGCGACGAGCTTCGAGCGCACCGGCCCCGCGGCGGTCACGCCCGGCGTCGTATAGCCCGACGCGACGATGGTCTTGGCCTGCTCCTTGCCGGAGCCGAGACGGACCACGAGGCGCCGCAGGACCTCGGCCTCGAGCTCGGGATCGCTCGGCCGCGCCTCCCAGACGGTGTTGCCGCCCTGTACGCCGACGATGGTCTCCTTCGCGCCGCGGTGGCTGATGTAGATCTCGCTGCCGCCGTCGGACGTCCGCTCGATGCGCGTGCGGAACTTGTCGCGCTCGCCGGTCGAGTACAGACCGTCGATGACCTTGCCGATGGTGTTGCGGATGAAGTCCTGCGGGATCTTCGCGCGGTTCTCGGCCCAGTCGGTCTCCATGATCCCGGTGTCCTGCGACTCGGTCTTGATGAGGAAGCCCTGCTCCTGCCAGAACTCCTTGATGACCGGCCAGGCCTGCTCGGGCTTGAGGTTGACGACGAGCCAGCGCTGGCCGCCGGCCCGCTCCATGCGGGCGTCCTTGATGGTCGGCAGCACTTCGTTGCCGGGCGCCACGGCCGGCGTCGTGCCGCGCTTCTGGTTGTAGTCCGACAGCGTCGCCTGCCCGCGCTCGGACGGAATGTCGTAGCGATCGTCGCGTGGCGCCGCGACGAGATCGGGCGGCACTTCGAGCGAACGGACCTTGACCGTCGCCTGCGACTTGTAGTCGAGCTTGTCGCCCTCGAGGAGGCCACCGGTCCACGTGCACGAAGCGAGCACCAGGATCAGCAGCGGAGCGACGATCGAAAGCTTGATCATCGAGAGAGTCGTTCGAGAATTCATTTGGTCCATTCGAAGAGCATGCGAGCCCGCGACTGCGGGCCGCGCGATACCGGGACGGTCATGCCGCGAGGCGATCGGTCACGCCGGTCTGTTGCAGGGCCCCGGATTGCCGGAGAGCGTCGAGCACCGCGGCCTGCGAGGCCGGCGTGAGCGGAACGAGCGGCAGGCGGATGCCGGGGCCGATCAGACCCATGTGATGCAACGCCCACTTGCTCGGGATCGGATTCGGTTCGATGCCTTGTACGCGATGCAGCGCGATCGTCTTGTCGTGCCATTCGCGGGCGGCCGCGACGTCGCCGGCGAGAGCCGCCTCGCACAACGCGTGGAGTGCGCGCGGCGCGATGTTGGCGCTGACCGAGATGCTGCCCTTGCCACCCATCAGCATCAGCGCCACGGCGCTCGCATCGTCGCCGCTGTAGACGGCGAAGTCCGGACGGCCCGCGGCCTTCAGCGCCGACATCAGCGCGATGCCGCGGCCGATGTCGCCGGTCGCGTCCTTGAGGCCGACGATGCCGGGAACCGACGCCAGCCGGACGACCGTGTCGTTGGCGAGATCGGCCACCGTGCGGCCCGGTACGTTGTAGAGGATGACGGGAATGTCGGCGCCGCGGGCGATCGCTTCGAAGTGCCGGTACAGCCCTTCCTGCGTCGGCTTGTTGTAGTAAGGCACGACCGAGAGGACCGCATCGGCGCCGACCGACTTCGCATAGCGCGTCAGGTCGACGGCCTCCGTGGTGGAATTGCCGCCGGCGCCGGCGATGATCGGGATGCGCCCCGCCGACTGTTCGACCGCGACGCGGATCAGTTCGCAATGCTCGTCGATCGACACCGTGGGCGACTCGCCGGTGGTGCCGACCGCGACGATGGCATCGGTCCCCTGGGCCACGTGCCAGTCGACGAGGCGCCGAAAGGCATCGATGTCGAGGCTGCCGTCCGCGTGCATGGGGGTGACGATCGCGACGATGCTGCCTTGGATCATGGCCTCGGTTGACTCCGTGGACGACGGGTGGGTGCGGATGCGCGGCCGCGCCGCGCTCGATTCGGGGGCCGGCGGCGCGTACGCGCGTGCGAAGGGCCGGCAGGAAGGTGGAGGATTTTAGCGGATTTGCATGCTGCGGGCGCAGCCTCCCGTTACAACGCGTGACGTCGGGGTGCGTCGCCGCCGCGGGCGACGTCCCTCACCGCGCAGATGCGCTGGATCGACGCGCGACCCGGCGACGCGATCAGCCCGTCCTCGAACGCGACGACTGCGAGCGACGCGCAATGCCGCAGCAGCTCGCCCGGTTCGAGCAGGAAGTCGGGGTTGCGGGGTCGCCCGAAGCGTCCGTTGCCGGCCGCGAACGTCTCGTAGATCAGCACGCCGTGCGGCGCGAGCGCGTCGATCAGCGACGGGAACAACGGCCGGTGCAGGTAGTTGGTGACGACCACCGCGTCGAAGCGCCTGTCCGAAAACGGCCAGCCCCGTCCGGGCCCCTCGCCCGCTTCGAGGTCGCCGACCACCGTCTCGCTCGCACCGCTGGCCGCGAGCGCGTCCGCATCGCGATCGACCGCCGTGACGCGGTGGCCGAGCGACTCGAACCAGCGCGAGTGGCGCCCGGTGCCGCTCGCGACGTCGAGCACCGAGGACCCGGCGGCCAGCAGCGGCGCGAAGCGGACGACCCAGGGCGACGGCGTGTCGCGCCGGAACGCGCGCACGGCCTCGGTCACGTCGCTCACGCGTAGGCGAGACCCATCGCCTGCCTCACCTCGCGCATCGTCTCCCGCGCGACCTCGCGTGCCTTGTCGCAGCCCGCGTCGACGATGTCGCGCAGCAGCGCCGGCCGGTCGAGGTAGCGCTGCGCGCGTTCGCGGATCGGCCCCTGCTCGGCGAGGACCGCGTCGATCAGCGGCTGCTTGCAGTCGAGGCAGCCGATGGCGGCCGACGTGCAGCCGCGCACGACCCAGGCGCGCGTCTCCGCGTCCGAGTACAGCTTGTGCAGCGGCCACACCGGGCACTTCTCCGGATCGCCCGCGTCGTCGCGTCGCACGCGCGCCGGATCGGTCTGCATCGTGCGGATCTTCTTCGTGACGACCGCCGGATCCTCGCGCATGCCGACCGCGTTGCCGTAGCTCTTGCTCATCTTCGCGCCGTCGAGGCCGGGCACCTTCGGCGACTCCGTCAGCAGCGCGGCCGGCTCGACGAGGATCTGCCGCTGCGAGCCGGTGAGGTAGCCGAGCAGCCGCTCGCGGTCGGCGGCGCCGAGACTCCGCGCCTCGGCGAGCAGCGTGCGACCCTCGTCGAGCGCGTCGGCATCGCCCGCTTCGACATAGCGCTTCTTCAGCAGCTCGAAGGTCTTGCCGCCGGACTTGCCGAGCTTCGCGACCGCCGCCCTCGTCTTCTCCGCGAAGCCGGGCTCCCGACCGAAGACGTGGTTGAAGCGGCGCGCCACCTCGCGCGTGATCTCGACGTGCGGGACCTGGTCCTCGCCGACCGGCACGAAGTGCGAGCGGTAGATCAGGATGTCGGCCGACTGCATCAACGGGTAGCCGAGGAAGCCGTAGGTCGCGAGGTCCTTGTGCGACAGCTTCTCGATCTGGTCCTTGTACGTCGGCATGCGTTCGAGCCACCCGAGCGGCGTCGTCATGCCGAGCAGCAACGTCAGCTCCGCATGTTCGATCACGCGCGACTGGATGAAGATCGTCGAGCGCTCCGGATCGAGGCCGGCCGCGAGCCAGTCGATCAGCATGTTCCACACGCTGCCCTCGATGATCTCGACCTCGTCGTAGGCGGTCGTCAGCGCGTGCCAGTCGGCGACGAAGAAGAGGCAGTCGTACAGGTCCTGCAGGCGCACCCAGTTCTTCAGCGCGCCGTGATAGTGGCCGATGTGCATCGCGCCGGTCGGACGCATGCCGGAGAGGACTCGTTGACGTTGATCCATGGGACTGCCCGAACGGCGTCAGGCGAGAGGACTGAAGAGGATGCCGAGCACCGTCTGCATCGCGCCGGTGACGGGTCCGAGCCAGATCGTGTTGACGAGGCCGGGCACGACGAACATGAGGCCCAGCACGATCGCGAAGCCGTACGGCTCGACGCGCGAGTAAGCGATCGACGCGCGGGTCGGCAGCAGGCCGACCAGCATGCGTCCGCCATCGAGCGGCGGGATCGGCAGCAGGTTGAACGCGAAGATGATGCCGTTGACCAGCACGCCCGCGCCGACCATCTTGAAGAAGAACGGCTCGACGACGCCGCTCGCCTCCATCGCGTAGCCGAGGAGGATCCAGAGCGCGGCCTGCACGAAGTTGGCCATCGGCCCGGCGAGCGCGACCCACACCATGTCGCGCTTCGGGTCGCGCAGGTTGTCGAACTGCACCGGGACCGGCTTCGCATATCCGAAGACGATGCCGTAGCCGATCAGCGACGACAGGACCGCGAGTCCGAGCGGCAGCAACACCGTTCCGAACGGATCGAGGTGCTTCAGCGGATTGAGCGTGACGCGACCCTGGAGGTACGCGGTGGCGTCCCCGAAATACTTCGCGACGAAGCCGTGCGCGGCTTCGTGAAGCGTGATCGCGAAGACGACCGGGAGCGCATAGACCGTGATCGTCCGGATGAGGTTGTCCATCGCGTCGATTCTATTCGAGGGACGTCAGTCGACCGTCTCGGCGGCGAGCCCGAACGGAGCGAGGGCCCCGACGCCGGCACGCACCAGCACCGGCGCGGCCCCCGTCAGGTCGATCACCGTCGACGGCTCGATGCCGCAGGCGCCGCCGTCGAGCACCAGGTCGATCGCATGCTCGAGGCGCTCGCGGATTTCCTCGCCGTCGTTGAGCGGCACGGTCCCGCCCGGCAGGATCAGCGTGCTCGAAAGGAGCGGGCCGCCGAGCTCCCGCAGCAGCGACTGCGTGATCGCGTTGTGCGGTACGCGCAGCCCGATGGTCTTCCGCGAAGGATGCGACACGCGCTTCGGCACCTCGCGCGTGGCCGGCAGGATGAACACGTAGGGGCCCGGCGTGATGGACTTGAGCAGGCGGTACTGCACGTTGTCGACCTGCGCGTACTGCGCGATCTCGGACAGGTCGCGACACAACAGCGCGAGATGGTGCCGGTCGTCGATGCCGCGGATGCGACGCAGCTTCGTCACCGCGTCCTTGTCGTCGAGCTGGCACGCGATCGCGTAGCACGAGTCGGTGGGCAGCGCGATCACGCCGCCGTCGCGGACGATCTGCGCGGCCTGCTTGATCAGGCGCGGCTGCGGATTCTCGGGATGAGGAGCGAAGTACTGGGACATGGAGAAGGATGAGCGCGACGGCGCGGGGGCCCAGGGGGCGCGGCCCGGCCGGGGGGGGGGCGAACCCGAGGGGGCGCCCCGGGCGCCCCCCG
>CALMOR010000091.1:11772-14915 GCA_937872165.1 uncultured Burkholderiales bacterium
CCTTGCCCCCGAGGGCCTTGAACCGCGCGAACAGTTCGCGCAGGCCCGCGTCGTCGAGCCGATAGCGACCCGGATGCGCGATGACGGCGACGCCGCCGGCCGCGTGGATCCAGCCGACCGCATCGTCGAGCGAAGCCCATTGGACCGGGACGTAGCCGGGCTTGCCTTCGACGAGGTAGTTCGCGAAGACCTCGCGCACGTCGTCGCACCGATTGATCTCGACGATGTAGCGGGCGAAGTGGGTCCGCCCGATCAGGTCCGGATTGCCGACGTAGTTGAGCGCACCCTCGAACGCGTCGGGGATGCCGACCCCGGCGAGCTGCGCGGCCATCTCGCGCGCGCGGCGCGTGCGGCCCGAGCGCGTGCGTTCGAGTCCGGCCCGCAACGCCTCGTTGTCGGGATCGATGCGAAGACCGACGATGTGCAGCGTCTCGGTGCCCCACGACACCGAGATCTCGACGCCGGGAATGAAGGGAAGTCCGAGCGCCGCGGCGGCGGCCGCCGCCCTCGCGAGGCCGCCGAGCTCGTCGTGATCGGTCAGGGCCCACAGCTGCACGCCCTTCGCGTGCGCGCGCCTGGCCAGTTCGACCGGCTCCAGGGTCCCGTCGGAGACGGTCGAGTGGCAATGGAGGTCGGCGTTGAGGGGCGCGGTGTCGCGGCGCGGGCGGAGCGAGAACATCGCCGCATTTTACGCTCCGCGATCACGCGAAGAAGCGCTCGATCTCGCGGGCCAGCGACTCGGGCTGGTCGTGATGCAGCATGTGGCCCGCTTCGTCGACCCACAGGCGCTCGACATCGCGGATCGCCGCGATGCGTTCGGCATAACCGGGCAGCGCATCCATCTTCTGCGCGTAGGCCGAGTCGCGCGCCATGATCCAGAGGACCGGCGCCGCGATCGCCGACCAGCACGCGGTGACCTCCTCGGCCCGGTACGGATACGGGTTGACGATCTTGTGCGCGGGGTCGCCGAGGATGCGATGGGTGCCCGCATCGGTCGGCGTCGACCAGTGCGCGGCGAGGAAGCGCGCGCGATCGTCGCGCAGTCGAGGGTTGGTCTTCCGCAATCGCGCGACGACGGCGTCGAGCGACGGGTATTCGCCGAGCGTCGGCGGCTCGCGCAGTTCGCCCAGCCACTGCGAGAGGCGCTGCGGCGCCTTGTCGGGGGCATCGCCCGCCATGCCGAGACCTTCGAGATTGACGAGCCTCTCGACGCGCTCGGGCCGGGCGCCCGCATACATCAACGACACGTTGCCGCCGAGGCTGTGCGCGACGAGCTTCACCGGCGCGTCGGGCGACACGTGTTCGAGCAGCGCGTCGAGGTCGCCGATATAGTCCGGCAGCCAGTAGCAGCCACCGCGGGTCCGGCTCGTCAGCCCGTAGCCGCGCCAGTCCGGCGACACGACGTGCCAGTCCTTCGCGAGCGCGTCGACGAGGAACTGGAACGACGCCGAGACATCCATCCAGCCGTGGACCATGACCATCAGCGGCGCGTCGGGATCGCCCCATTCGCGCAGGTGATAGTCGATGTCGCGGACGCGAAGGAAGGTCGAGCGGCTGATCTTGGCGGGCTGATAGGCGGGCATGTGCCGAGAAGGAATCGTGCGCGACGGCTTCCCTGCACGGCGCGCGCCGATTATAAGAGCGAGGGGTTCCGGCCACGCCGCGACGAGACTGACCACGACGGAGACGACGATGAACGATCGCCATGCGGCGCTGATGCGCGAATTCAGATGGCAGGTCCCCGAACGCTTCAACATCGCCGATGCCTGCCTGCGTTGGGCCGACGACGAGGGGCGCATCGCGATCCGGCCGCACGGCGATGCGGCGCCGTCGACCTATCGCGCGCTTCGCGACAGCGCCGACCGCCTCGCGCTCGCGTTGCGCGAGCTCGGCGTCGAACGCGGCGACCGCGTCGCGATCGTGCTGCCGCAATGCGCCGAGACCGCGATCGCGCACATGGCGGTCCATCGTCTCGGCGCGATCGCGATGCCGTTGTCGCTGCTGTTCGGACCGGAAGCGCTCGACTATCGGCTGAGCGACAGCGCAGCCGTCGTCGCCATCGTCGGCGCGTCCGGCGTCCGCCCCTTCGTCGATGCGCGCGACGGCATCCGCGCCCACTGCCCCGCTCTGCGCGACGTGATCGTGGTCGGCGACGCCGATGCGGCAGACGCAGCGTTCGACGGACTGTTGCCGTGGTCGACGCTGCTCGATCGCGTCGCGACGCGCGTCGAGTCGGTGCCGACGCTCTCGACCGATCCCGCGATCCTGATCTACACGAGCGGCACCACGGGCGCGCCGAAGGGCGCGCTGATCCCGCAGCGCGCGCTGCTCGGCAACCTGTCCGGCTTCCGGCTGTCGCAGAACGGCTTCCCCGAGGCCGACGACGAGGTGTTCTGGTCACCGGCCGACTGGGCCTGGACCGGCGGCCTGATGGACGCGCTGCTGCCCACGCTGTACTTCGGCCGGTCGATCGTCGCCGACGACGCGCGACGCGACGGCCGCTTCGATCCGGTCGCGGCCTTCGAACTGATGGCGCGCCATCGCGTCACCAACACGTTCGTCTTCCCCACCGCGCTGAAGATGATGATGAAGGCCGTCCCGCATCCGCGCCCGGACTTCGACCTCGCGCTGCGCGGCATCATGAGCGCCGGCGAGGCCGTCGGCACCGCGGTCTTCGACTGGTGCCGCGACGAGCTCGGCGTGACCGTCAACGAGATGTTCGGCCAGACCGAGGTCAACTACATCGTCGGCAACGCGCATCGCGAGTGGCCTGCGAAGCCGGGCTCGATCGGCCGACCCTATCCCGGCCATCGCGTCGCGGTGCTCGACGACGAGGGCCGCGTCTGCGCGCCGGGCGTCACGGGCGACATCGCGGCCCACCGCATCGCTCCGAGCGGCGAGCCGGACCCGGTCTTCTTCGTCGAGTACTGGAACAACCCCGCGGCGACGGCCGCGAAGTTCGATGCGGTCGGCTGGTGCCGCACCGGCGACCTCGCGTACGCCGACGACGACGGCGACCTCTGGTACCAGGGACGTGCCGACGACATGTTCAAGGCCGCCGGCTACCGCATCGGTCCGTCCGAGATCGAGAATTGCCTCGTCCGTCACGAGGCCGTCGCCAACGCGGCGGTGGTGCCCAGTCC
>CALMOR010000091.1:14925-18981 GCA_937872165.1 uncultured Burkholderiales bacterium
GCCCAGTCCCGACGCGGAGCGCGGCAACGTCATCAAGGCGTTCGTCGTGCTCAGTGCCGGCTTCGAAGGCAGCGACGCCCTGATCGCATCGTTGCGCGACCACGTGCGTTCGCGCCTCGCGCCCTACGAGACGCCGCGCGAGATCGAGTTCATCGACGCGTTGCCGATGACGACGACCGGCAAGGTGCAGAGAAGGATCCTGCGCGAGCGCGAGGCCGCACGGCTGCGCGCCTGACGTCGCGACGACGAAGCCTCAGACGACGACGCTGTCGACCGGCAATCGTCGATCGGACATCAGCGCGGCGAGATTGGGGGGCGCGTACGCCGCATAGCCTTCGAGCCGCGCCTGCACGCTCGGATGGAAGAGCGCACCGGGCGGTATCACGCGCGGACGGTGCGGCCGGACGTTGAAGGGCGCTTCGGCATAGGGCGTATGGAACGGCCCGAACGGCAGCGCGGCCGTCGGCGCGTACTGCGACGAGACCACCAGCCCGCTGGTTCCGAGACGGTCGAGCATCCAGTCGAGCGACACGCCGCAGAATTCGAGCGATGGGTAACCGCCGCCCACGTCGGCGTGCGCACCGCAGAACCAGCGTTGCTCGACGCCGTCGCGCGCGTCCCAGAACGTGGGCTCGAAGTCGCCGCGCTGCTCGTCGATCGCGATCGCATGGAAGCCGCGTTCGACCTTCGCGGACAACTGGGTGTCGGCGAACGCGAAGACGTCGATGCGCTGCCGGTCGGCCGGATTCTCGAGCGGGATGCCGAGCGAGCCGACGGTGTCCCACACGCCGATCGCCGCGATCGGCGCGTCAACGAGTGTCGATGGCTCGATCGACTCGCCCTTGAACTCTTCCAGGTAACCGAGCAGCGTGCTCATCTTGCCGGCCGCCCTGCGGTAACGGGTCCATACGCCGACGCCGAGCTTGTAGGCGAGCTCGGCGTCCCAGGTGCCGTCGGGCGCGGTGGCGGCATCGGCCGGCAGCAGCCCCATCTTCGCGATCATTCCGCCGAGCGCGCGGGCCGTGTAGGCGCCGCGGCTGAAGCCGACGAGGTAGATGCGATCGCCGGCCTGATAGTGGCGCGAGACGAAGGTATAGCCGCGCACGATGCGCTCGATGAAACCTTCGCCGAACACGCCACCGAGCAAGCGGAAGATCGCATTGCGCGAGTCGCCGACGCCGTGCAGGTACTTCGCGACCTGCAGCGCGTTGCCGTCGGCGTCGGTGCAGAGCTTCTCCTGTTCGTCCTGCAACCGCAGCGACCCGGGCGTGACATCGCCCGCGAGAGACGCGAAGAAACGCAGCACGTTGGTCGCATCGGCGGCGAGGTGCGGACCGTCGGACGCACCGAGTCCGTTCCAGGTGCCGTCGGCGCAGAAGACGATGTTCTTGGGCATGTAGGTCCGGCCTCCGAAAGACGCGGATGTTGACGTAGCGACCGCTCAACGCGTGCGCTTCGTTCGCGCCAGCAGGAGACCCGCGAGGCCGGTCGCGAACAGCGCCACGGTCGCGGGTTCCGGCACGCCCTGCAGCGTCTGGCTCGCGATCACCTGCAACGCGAGCGCCTGCGCCGCGCTGATGCCGAGATCGATCGCGACCTGGTCGTAGCCGATCGTCAGCGGATCGAGGTCGGTGATGTCGCCGAAGAACATCAACGCCTCGAGATAGTAGCCGTAGACGCTCGCGTGATAGGCATCGGGCGCCCACATGTTCACCTTGCCCGGATCGATGCCATCGTAGGGATCGGTGTCCGCGAAACCGGTTTCCCAGGTGCGCGCCCATGCCTGACCGGTCTGGATCACGTCGTCCACGTGCGGGTTGGCCGCGTCCGCCGCCTTGTAGCCGGCGCGCACGTCGCGCTGCATCGCATAGACGTCCTGTCCGTACCAGTGTCCGGTCGGCAGATAGGTCTGGTCGGCGCGCGTCCACGTCGCATCGAGGTGGATGTCGACGTTGGGATTCTTGCCGAAGAGTTCGTTCGAGAGGATGCCGGCGTACTGGATCAGCACCGTCGGGTCACCGGGGTGCGCGCCGTCGAGCGTGCTGTAACTCTGCAGCACGACGTGGTCCCAGGCCTGGTCGATCAACGCGTTCTTGTTGTTGTAGTGATAGTCGATGCCGACGCCGCCGACGGTCTCGAGGCTGACGTTGTAGCTCAGCCCCTTCTCGACGGTGAACGCCTTGAACAGCGCCGGCACGCCGCCGACGTCGGTGCCGTTGAGGTCGGTCACCGTCGACGAGCGATAGGGCTGCACGAGGTCGGGACCACCGGCCGCCTCGCCGTACGTGAAGCTGTTGCCGACGAACAGCACGGTCGTCGGTGCGGCGGATGCGGCGAAGGGCAAAGCGGCTGTCAGCAATGCGGCAACCAGGCCGCGCAGGCGCGGCCTCGTCGAGTGAAGCGTGTTCATGTTCGTCTCCGGGCGTCGTGGATGCGCATGCCGTTCGATCGACCCGAGCGGTCGTTCCCCGGCTTGTCCCGCCCCGGAATCCCCACCGGTCCTCGATCGGAAGACCGGAAGCGGAACCCCGGGTCGGAGCGCGTCGGCTGCGAAGCACGATGCGTTCCAGTCGCGCAAGTCCTTCATTCGGCAAGCTGTCACGCTCGCCTGTCACTTCGGAGTGTAAGGAAACCCGACGTGCGCCCGTGCTCCGCACCGGCGCGGAGGTCGCGCCGGTATCGCGGGACGTGCGCCGAGGTCGCGCTAGCGGATCAGCTGGTTCATGTCGATGATCGGCATGAGGATCGCCAGCACGATCAGCAGCACCATCGCACCCATCGCGAGGACCAGCACCGGCTCGAGCAGACTGGTCAGCCACAGCGTTCGACGCTCGAGCTCGTCGGACTGGCTGGTGGCGGCCCGCTCGAGCATGTCGGGCAGCTTGCCGGTCGCCTCGCCGCTCGCGATCAGGTTCAGCAGCACCGGCGGGAACTCGCCCCGCTCGCCGCGCGGCGGACGCAGCGCGCGCGACAGCGACGCGCCTTCGCGGACGCGGACGATGGCCTCGTCGACGGTGTCGCGCAGCACGACGTTGTTCATCGTGTCGCGCGCCGCGAGCAGCGCCCGCAGGATCGGTACGCCGGCGCCGACGAGGATCGCGAGCGTGTCGGAGAAGCGCGCGAGATCGGCTCGGCGCACCAGCGGCCCGGCGAGCGGCAGCGTCAGCAGCCGCGCATGCCAGGCGCGCTTCGGACCGGGACGACGGAGCAGCCGTCGCGTCGCGAAGGCGGCGGCCGCGAGCCCGATCGCGAGCAGCCATCCCCACGCGCGGATGAAGCCCGACATGCCGATCAGCGCGAGCGTCAGGAACGGCAGCTTCTGCTTGGTCTGCGCGAACACGCCGACGATCTGCGGCACCACGTAGACCAGCAGCGCGGTGACGACGAGGACCGCGACCGTCGTCACAATCGCCGGATAGACGAAGGCCGCGGTGACCTTCGCCTTCAGCGCGTTGCGTCGCTCGATGTGGTCCGCGAGCCGCATCAGCACCGTACCGAGGTCGCCCGACTGCTCGCCGGCCGCGATCAATGCGCGGTCGAGTTCCGGGATGTCGCGAGGATGTCGTGCGAACGCGGAGGCGAGCGTCATGCCCGACACCACGTCGCCGCGGATCGCGGCGAGCAGGTCGCGCACCCGCGGCTTCTCGGCCTGGTCCTGCACCACGGCCAGCGCCTGCGCGAGCGGCAATCCCGCGGTGACGAGGCTGGCGAGCTGGCGCACCAGCAGCGCCCGCTCGTTGGTCGCGAGCTTGCGACGGAAGCCGCGCGGGGATCCGCTCGGGTCGCGGCCGCGACGGCCGTCGTCGGTCGCGTCGATACGCGCGTCGTTCGACGCGCTCAGCGCTTCGACGGAGAGCGGCGTCAGCCCCTGCTGGCGCAGGCCGGCGCGCGCGAGGCGCGGACTGTCGGCATCGACGACGCCGGTGCGGATGCGTCCCGAGTCCTCGGCCGCTTCGTAGCGAAAGGCCGTCACGCGTCGGTCCGGGCGACGACCCCGGCGATCACTGGCGCGTCTCCTCGTTGAACATCGTGGGGTCGTTGCTGGCGTCGATGCGA
>CALMOR010000091.1:19081-25510 GCA_937872165.1 uncultured Burkholderiales bacterium
GCGTCGGCCTGCGTCCGTGTCGCGGTGTCGTGCGACTTGTCGTCGAGTTCGATAGCGGCCAGGACCGTGAAGTCGCGTTCGCAGACCAGGTAGTCGAGACTCTTCCGGCTGATGCGGTTGTGCCACTCGCTCCAGGTGCGGCCCTTCTTCACGCGCAGGACGGCCGACATCGGCACCTGCGCGAGGACCACCTGATCGGGCAGCGCCTGCAGCAGCCGGTAGTAGACGATCTGCTCGATGCGCGTCAGCGGCTTCTTCGCGCTGAACGGCCAGACGCCTCGCGCATGACGCGCGCGTCCGACGGCTTTCAGGATCACCTGGGCGACGAGCGCGAACGCCAGCAACGCGAGGAAGAAGATCAGGGGCTTCACGACGAGACTCGAGGGGATCGACGACGCGGCCAGTGTACTCAGTCGCGCGTGACCCGGAACACTTCTTCGCGCGACGTCACGCCGCTCGCGATCCAGCGGTCGCCGTCCTCGCGCAGGTTCTTCATCCCCTGTTCTTTCGCGGCTTCGCGGAGGGCGGGCTCGCCCGACTCGTCGTGGACCATGTCGCGCAGCCGGTCGTCGATGCGCATCAGTTCGTAGATGCCGGTCCGCCCCTGATAGCCGGTATGCCCGCAGACGGGACATCCGACCGGATGCCACTCGCCGTCCTTGTCGACCTTGCAGGCGTCGCACAGCTTGCGCACCAGACGTTGCGCGACGACGCCGAGCAGGCTCGAAGACAGCAGGAAGGGCTCGACGCCCATGTCGGCCAGGCGCGTCGCGGCGGACACGGCGTCGTTGGTGTGCAGCGTCGCCAGCACGAGGTGCCCGGTCAGCGAGGCCTGCACCGCGATCTGCGCGGTCTCGAGGTCGCGGATCTCGCCGATCATGATGACGTCGGGGTCCTGACGCAGGATCGCGCGGAGCGCGGCCGCGAAGGTCATGCCGATGCGCGCGTTGACCTGGGTCTGCCCGATCGCGGGCAGCTCGTATTCGATCGGATCCTCGACCGTCAGCACGTTGGTGGTCGCCGCGTCGATGCGGGCGAGCGCCGCGTACAGCGTGGTCGTCTTGCCCGAGCCGGTCGGACCGGTGACGAGCACGATGCCGTGCGGCTGGCGGATCAGCGCGTCGAAGGTCGCGAGCGTCTCGCGACCCATGCCGAGCGCCGTGAGGTCGAGCCGGCCCGCCTCCTTGTCGAGCAGGCGGAGCACCGCGCGCTCGGGTTGCGACGGGCTGTTGCCGACCGGCAGCGTCGACACGCGCACGTCGAGCGGCCGGCCCGCGACGCGCAACGCGATGCGGCCGTCCTGCGGCAGCCGCTTCTCGGCGATGTCGAGGTTGGCCATGATCTTGATCCGCGAGATCAGCGCGGAGTGCAGCTGGCGACGCGGCCGCACGATGTCGCGCAGCGTGCCGTCGACGCGAAAGCGCACGACCGAATGCGTCTCGAACGGTTCGAGATGGATGTCGGAGGCGCCCTCGCGCGCGGCCTCGGTGAAGAGCGCGTTGATCAGGCGGATCACCGGCGCGTTGTCCTCGGCCTCGAGCAGGTCCTCGATCTCGGGGACGTCCTGCATCAGGCGCGACAGGTCGAGCGACGCGTCGACCTCGTCGACGACGCGGGCCGACGCGCCGTCGTCGGTGGCGTAGCCCTTCGCGATGGCCTTCTCGAGCGCGTCGGCCGCGACCTCGACGATGCGGACCGGACCAAGCGCGCGCTGCAGCTCCGCGATCGCGAGCGGCGACGTGGCCGCGCTGATGAACACGGTGCGCGTCGAGGTCGGGGGCTCGTTGTCGTCGAGCCGCGCGACCAGCACGTGATGGTCGCGCGCGAACGCGTACGGTACCTCGCGTGCGATGCGCGTCTCGCGCGGGATCGACGCGAGCGTGGCGCCGCCCGCCAGGGCCGCAGCCGCGAGCGACGCGGGGCCGCCGAAGCGGACGGACTCGGGCGCGCGCGAACTCATTGCGGCTTCGCCGTCGTCGGCAACGCCGGCAGCGGCGGTTGATCGGGCGACTTCGACGGCAGCGGATCGCCGTCCTTCTGCTCGTTGCGCGGCGGCAGCACCGTGCCCGGCATGTCGGGAAGGACCAGCGAGTGAGGCGCCTGCGCCTCGATCTGCACGCGACGCATCAGGTCGTACTTGTCGGCGTACACGCCCTTGCTGGCCTCGTCGCGGATCACGTGCGGACGCAGGAACACCATCAGGTTGGTCCTCGATCGGCTGCGCGTCTGGTAGCGGAACAGGGCCCCCAGATACGGGATGTTGCCGAGCACCGGCACCTGGCTCGTGCCGTTCTCGACCTGGTCCTGGATCAGGCCGCCGAGCACGATCAGTTCGTCCTCGTTCGGCTGGATGACGGTCTGGATCGCCCGCTTGTTGGTGGTGGGCCCGGCCGGCGACGAGATCGTCGAGTTCACGACGTTGGATACCTCCTGGTAGATCAGCAGCTTCACCGTCCCGTTGTCGGAGATGGTGGGCTTGATCTTCAAGGTCAGGCCGACGTCCCGCCGCTCGATGGTCTGGAACGGCGTCACGCTCGCCGACGTCCCGGTCTGCGCGTAGGACCCGGTCACGAACGGGATCTGCTGCGCGACGACGATCTGCGCTTCCTCGTTGTCGAGCGTCAACAGGTTCGGCGTCGACAGGACGTTGGCGTTGTTGTCGGTCTCGAGCGCGCGAGCCAGCACGCCGAGATTGACGAACTGCCCCACGCCCGGGATGTTGACGAAGCCGCGGACGAGTCCGACGTTGAGTCCCTGTCCCGCCGACGCGAGACCGAGTCCCGCGGTCGAGGCGGTGGAGGCCGTGATGATGTTCGAGCCACCCGACGTGAAGTTGGTCCCGCCGACGATGTTGGTGCCCGACTTCGAGAGGCCGTTCAGGTCCTGCCACTGGATGCCGAACTCGGCCGCCCGGTCCGCGGTGACCTCGACGACGAGAGCCTCGATGAAGATCTGCGGGCGTCGCACGTCGAGGCTCTCGATGATCGCGCGGAGGTTGCGGTAGACCGGGTCGGGCGCGGTGATGATCAACGCGTTGGTGCCGACGTCGGCCTGGATGAAGCCGCTGCCGCCGCTGCCGCCGGCGCTTCCGTTCGATGCGGTGCTCGTCGAGCCGAACGGGTTAGACAGTGTCGAAGCGGTGCTTCCGCCGCCGATGCCGCCGAAGCCCGTCTGCACGGTGCCCGGCGGGGAGCCGGTCGGCAGCCCGGCCTGCTGCCCGCTCTGCCCGTTGGCGGTCGACAGCGCGCCCTGCGCGCTCTGCGCGAAGGCGCTCGAGCTGGATGTCGACGAGGCCTGCGACGACGACGTGTCGCCGGTGGTGATCGAGCGCAGCGTCTGGGCGACCTTGGTCGCCTCGGAGTTCTTCAGGTAGACGATGTGGATGTTGCCGGCCGACGTGGTCGGCACGTCGAGCCGCGCGATCAGGCCCTTCGCGGACTGGATGCGGGCCGGACTCGACGCGCGCAGCAGGATGGTGTTGGTCCGCGAGTCGGGCAGCACGGTCACGCGCTGGCCCGGGTCGGTGGTGCCGCCCTGCGGCGGCTCGAGGACCCGCTGCACCAGCGGCGCGACGTCGACCGCGAGCGCGTACTGGAGCGGCACCACGTCGCCGTCGGCCGACGGCGGCGTGTCGACGCCGGCGATGATGCGGCCGATGCGCTGCAGGTTGTCCGCGTAGTCGGTGATGACGATCGAGTTGTTGCCGGGGTTGACCGTGATTGGATTGTTGGCCGTCACCAGCGGCCGCAGCATGTTGACCATGTTCGACGCCGACTCGTAGTTGAGCCGGAAGATCTGCGTGACGATCTGGTCGCCGCGGATGCCGTCGGTCCGCGCGGCGCCCCGCGCGACCTGTGTCGGGCCGCCGGCGAACTTCGCGTCGGCCTCCGGCAGCACCTTGTAGACGCCCCCGCTCTCGACGATCGTGAAACCCTGGAAACGCAGCGACGTCAGCAGCAGGTTGTAGGCATCGGCCCGCGTCACCGGCTGGTCGGTCGCGAGCGTGATCTGCCCCTTCACGCGCGGGTCCAGCACGAAGTCGCGCTTGAGGAACTGCCCCATCGCGCGGACCACCGACTCGACGTCCGCGTTGACGAAGTTGAGCGAGACCCGTTCGTCGGGCGCCCTTGCCGCCGGCTTGCCGGTCGTCCGTCCGGTGGCCGGAGCCGCGTTCGCGCCCGGGCAGGCGAGCGCCAGCATCAGCGCGCTCGCCGCGAGCGAGGCGCGGCGACCGGGGCGTTGCGTGATTCGATGTTTCTGCATGATTCCTCTGATGACTCGTTCTGCCTGCTGTCGCCGCGCACCGGGGGTCACCGGTGGCCTCGCGTGTCGATCACCGCTTCGTCGCGCCCTCGTCGCCCGATGAGGTCGAGCAGGGGTCCGAGCTGCGCCGCGACGGCAGCCGGCGCGTCGTCCGCGATGCGCACGACGACCCGCACGTCGCTGCGTCGACCGGCGAGGCTGCCCGCGCCTTCGAGCGTCAACGGCCCGCGGTCGGTCGCGAGTCGCCACGTCAGACCGGGCGCGCCGACGGTCCACGCGACCCGATAGTCGCCGAGCGGCCGTACCGGGCTGAGGGCCAGCGCAAAGGACAGGACCCTCAGAGTTCCTTCGCCGATCAGCGTCCCGTCCCGATCGAAACCGAGGGCGTTCCAGTTCAGTTCGCAGCGGCCGTCCGGCGACAGGGTATTGAGCGGCGCACCGAGCAGCCGCAGCATCGAGGCCGGCAGGGTGACGGTACCCGCATCGATCGCCAGCCCGCCGTTCAAGACGCGCGCGGCGACCGGCCGCAGCAGCACGCCATCCTGCTTCAGATGCAGGACAGGCGCCAGCACGCCCTCGAAATCCATCGTCCAGGTGACGCGTCCCGGCAACGCCAATCCCCGGGCCGCCGTACCGTCCGCATCGGCCGATGGAGCGCCGATCGCCATCACCGCGGAGCCGGACCACACCGTGCCCTGTGCATCGGCCAGCAGGACGACGCCGTTCGTGCGGTCCGCCAGCGAGCGCGCGAGCCAGTTGGCCGGAGCGTAGGCGACGACGATCACGATCGCGCACGCGATCGCGCCCGCGACGATCACGCCGATCGTCGTCGCGAAGCCGCCGCGGGGAGCCGCCATCAGTCGCGGATCAAATGCGAGGCGACGGCGGTGCCGGCTGCGTCCAGTCGAGGACGACCTCGGCACGCACGTGGCCCACCGGGGCCTTCGGCGCCAGTGCGACGACGGTGACCTTCGTCGCGCGTGCGGCCAGTTCGCCTTCGGTCGCAGCGAGCCACGCGATCCACACGCCGTAGTCGATGTCGTCGAAGCGGACGCGGACGCGATCGTTGGCCTCGGCGGTGATCGCGGGCGGCTCGAGACGCGACGTGACCGCAGCGGTGACGGTGGTCACCGCGCCGGCGACCGACAAGGTCGAGATGGTGTTGCCGGACACGCCCGCTGCGGCCTCCGGCCGGGGGCCGCTGCCGGCGCCTTCTCGCCACAACCCTGCCCGCTGCAACGAGCGACGGACCGCGGCCTGACGCTCGGCCGGGACGACGGCCTGCGTGCTGCCCCCCGCGGCGCGCAGTCGACCGGCCTCGTCGGCCATCGCGCGCATCGACGCTTCCTGCGAACGCAGTTCGGGAAGGTCGCCCTGCAGCTTGCGGATGCCCGACGCGGGCGGCTCCCACAGCAGCAGGTAGACGATGGTCGCGACGACGACCGCGGCGCCCGAGGACAACAGCGCGCGTTCGCGCGATGCCAGCCCTTCCCACCACGCGACCAGCGACGATCGATCCATCAGGCTCCTCCCCGCGTCTTCAGGGTGGCCGACGCTTCGCCGGCCGCGTTCGCCGCCACATCGAAGCGCAGCACGTAGCCTTCCTGCCGGGCCAGCGCGCCGAGCCGGTCGCGTTCGTCCGCGGCGACCGCCGCGCCCGCCGCGAAGCGCAGCTTCAGCGCCCGCGCCTCGTAGTCGGCCGAGCGCAGTGCGTTCGACGGCAGGGCCGCGAAGATGCGGGCCGACGCCGCGATCATCGTGCTGAAATCGGCCGGGTCGCTGCGGCCGGACGAGGCGCGAAGATTCGCGAGTCCACGCGACATCTGCAGCGGCGCGTCGACGACGACCGTGGTCTCGGGAAAGGCGGTCTTCAGCAGCGCGCCGGATCGTTGCCGCACGTCCGAGGCCTCGGCGCGCAGGCGTCCCCATTCCCATTGCATCCCGATGACCTGCACGGCGACGATCGCGACCGCCAGTGCGGCCGCGAGGCGCCAGCGCTTCCAGGTCGCGCCGCCGCCGACGCCGTCGGACGACAACAACGACAACGGCGCGCCGTAGCCGCCGTCGGGGCCCTGCCCGGCCAGCCAGGCGGCGAAGGGATCCGCGGCGGGAGCCGGCGCGAGCGTCATCGCGAGCGAGAGCGAGACGAAGTCGCCGACGTAGAAC
>CALMOR010000092.1:0-21123 GCA_937872165.1 uncultured Burkholderiales bacterium
CTGCGAGCAGGGTCTGAGCTTGCCGTACTCGGGATCGGGAAGGTCGCCCTGACGGCAATAGGGGAAGCCGAAGTGGGGAGCACCGTTCGCCTTCGCGGGCACGTGGTTCAACTCGTCGGACGGCAGATCGTCGCCGAGCAGGTCGCGGCCGTTATCGGTGAACCACAACGACCCGTCGAGCGGATTCCAGTCGAAGCCGACCGTGTTGCGGACGCCCTTGGCGACGACGGTCCGCCCGCTGCCGTCGGCCTTGATCCTCTGGATGTTGTAGTAGCGGTCCTCGTCCCGCTCGCAGACGTTGCACGGTGCGCCGACCGGCACGTAGAGATCGCCGTCCGGTCCGAACGCGATGAACTTCCAGCCGTGGTGGGTCTCGGTCGGGAATCGATCGGTGCCGACGAAGAGAGTGCCGTGTCCCGCGTCGAAGGAGCCGAGCGCCATCTCGCGCGCGGCCGGCACGTCGGCGGTCACGAGCTCGATGCGAAAGCCGGGCGGCAGCCGGATCGTGTCGAGCGGCAAGGCCCCTCGCGCGAAGGTCGACGTCGTCAGGGCCCCGACGACGAGCAGCGTGCGAAGCACGCGATGCGGCTGGTTCATGGGTCGTTCCCGTGGTCCGTGAGCGGGCGATGAATGGTTCTACACGAGTACCGACCATCGCGATCGCTGCAGGTTCGCGCTCGACGCCCGAGCCGAACGTGTCGATGCGCCGACACGCTCGTCCGTTGTCGGGACCGCTTCCACTTCGGGCCGAACCGATCACGTCGATTCGTCGAAATAGAAAGACCGATCAACGACTTGTCGACACTGGTCCGGCAATTGCGTTTGAAGGTGACACACCCGCAATGCAATCGGAGAATGACGTGAACATGAAATCGAGCTTGATCGGCATCGCACTCGCGACGAGTTGCGCAATGGCGCATGCCGGATTGATTCAGGTCGGCGGAGCGCCGGCCGGTGCGAATGGCAAGATCACCGCGAAAGAGAATGTCTGCGCGATCGACTTCAACGGCGGCAATGCGAGCAACGACTGCGGCATCACGTTCACGCAATCGGTGAACGGCGCTCCCGGTCCTCTCGCGGCGAGCCATTTCCGCTCGGGCGCGAGCTCGAGCGCGGCCGCTCCGGCCGGCGACTCGACGATCTTCCTGACGGTCGGACCCTCCGACGGAACGCCGATCACGCTGACGCTCGCGACTCCCGCCGATTATTTCGGCTTCTTCACCGGATCGCTGGACGCCTACAATCGCGTGCAATTCTTCCGCGATGGCTCACTGGTCGATTCATTCACCGGCGATGCCATCAACGCGGTGGCCTTTCCGAATATGGCGACGAATGGCGATCGGGCGGCTGCGCAATACATCGATTATTTCGCCGGTTCTTTCGTGAATGGCCAATTCGTCGCCGCGTTCTACGACACGATCGTCTATTCGAGCAGCAGCGACGCATTCGAGACCGACAATCATGCGTTCGGTCTCGCGATTCCCGTTCCCGAGCCGGCATCGCTGTCGTTGTTCGGACTCGGCGCGCTCGCGTTCGCCGCGACGCGGCGTCGGGGGTCGCGCAGGGGCTGACGCCGTCGCATGAAGGAAAAGCCGTCTTCGAGGCGGCCTTTCCACTGGAAAGACGCGGGTCTCAAAGCGTCGCCATCAGATCCTTCGACTCGCGACCCTCCGGACTTTCCGGCGCGTTCTTCACGAGATTCTGCAGCGTCGTCTTCGCCGCGTCCTTGCGGCCTTCCTTGATCTGCGCCTTCGCGAGATGGAGCGCGATGTCGCGTTGCTGAGGCGCTCCGGCGCTGGCCTTCTCGAGCAGTTCGAGGCCGCGCTTGCTCTGCCCCTGCTCGACCAGCATCCATCCGAGCGTGTCGCTGATCGCGGGATTGTTGGGCGCGATGGCGCTAGCCTTCTGCGCATACGTCAACGCCTGCGGATCGCGCTGCTGCCACAGCGTCCATGCGAGGTTGTTCATGACCAGCGGATCGTTCGGCTGGATGTCGAGGGCCGCCTTGTAGCTCTGGGCGGCGTGCGGGAAGTCTCTCGCGCGGAGCGCCATGTCGGCGTCGAACACGCGGACCGACAGGTCCTTCGGATGCGTCTTCAGCCAGTCGGCGACGAAGGCATCGGCCTCGGTGCGCTTGCCGTCGAGCGCGAGCGCCGTGAAGGCCTTGATGACGACGTTCGGTGCCGGCGTCTGCGCGAGCACCTTGCGGTAGATCGCGGACGCGTCGGCGTACTGTTTCTTCGCGAGCCTGAGGTCGCCGTCGAGTTCGGGCAGCACCGGCGACTTCGGCGCGACCTGGCGGATGTCGGAGATCAGGCGCGTCGCCTCGTCGACCTTGCCCGAGCGGAGCATCGCTCCCACCGCCTCCGACTGCTGCGGGTACGCCTCGGGCTTCTTCTTCAACGCGTTGCCGAAGGTCTGCAGCGCCACCTCGCTCTGGCCTCCGGCGAGCTGTGCCTGACCGAGACGGATCTGATAGTCGATCGCCTCGGGATTGGTGGCCGCGAGCTTGCGATAGGCGACGATCGCCTGGTCGGTGCTGCCGGTGGCCATCATCAGCTGTCCGACCATCTCGAGGAAGCGCGGACTGTTCGGCGACGACGCGAGCCCTTCCTGCGCGATCGACAACGCCTGCTTCAAGTCACCCTTGGCCGCGTAGAAGCTCGATAGCGCGGTGACCGCCAGCTCGGAATTGGGATTGGCACGCCGCGCCTCCTTGAGCAGCGACACGACGGTCTCGCTGCTCGCGCCGTTGGCGTTCTCGATCTGCGCGAGCGCGAGCAGGCCCGAGAGGTTGCCGGGATCCTTCGCGAGCAACTGCTTGTAGCGCTGACGCGCGCCGTCGACGTTGTTCTCGCGCAGGTCGAGCGACGCGAGGTTCGCGACGGCGGGGAAGTAGGTCGGCTGCAGCTGCAGCGACTTCTCGAGCGCCTTGCGGGCCGAGGCGGTGTCGGACCTGCCCATGTCGATCGCGGCGCGCAGGTTGTACGTGAGGGGGTTGTCGGGCTGCCGTTGCTCGAGCACCTTCCACGCGGTCATCGCCTGATCGAACTGCTTTCTCTGCACGCGCGCGAGGACGAGCGCGATGTCGGGGTTCGGATTGTTGACGCTGGCCTTCGAGGCCGCCTCGAGTTCCGCGAAGCCCGCGACCTCGTCTCCGCGCGCGAAGTCGACCGCGGCGCCCTGCGTGCGCACGTTCGAGTCGGCCGGGTTGATCTTGCCTGCCTTGTCGAAGTATTTCGATGCGTTGCCGAAGTCGCCCTTCAGCAGCGCCACTTCGCCGGCGAGGCTGGTCAGCGTCGCGTCGTCCGGCGCGGCGGCGAGAGCTGGCTGGAGAATCTCGTCGGCCTTCTGCGGCTGACGCTGGCGCAGGTAGAGACTCGTGAGGAGCTTCCGCGCATAGATGTTGTTGGCGTTGGTCTTCAGCGCCTCGCGCAGATGCTGCTCGGCCTGCGCCGGCTGGTTCAACGCCGTCGCGATCGCGCCGGCCAGCAGTTGCGTCGTGCCGCTGCCGGGGGCGCTGGCGAGCGAGATCGTGACCGCGTCGTTGGCTCGCTGGAAGTCCTTCTTGTTGAACGCGACCAGCGCATCGAGATAGGCGACGCCGGGGTGCCGGGGCGACACCTTCTTCAGTTCGTCGATCTCCTTCTGTGCCGGTTCGAGCTGGCCGTCGGCGATCAACGCGCTGGCGAGATCGAGCCGCGCCGTGAAGTTCCTGGGGTTCTGCTTCAGGGCCGACTGATACGAGTCGATGGCTTCCTTGGTCGAACCGCGGGTGCGTTGCAGATCGCCCTTCAGCACCAGGCCTTCGCCCTGCGTCGGATCCTTCGACAGGACGGTCTCGACCTGCGAGCTCGCGGCATCGAGATTGCCGCGCGCGGCCAGGATGCGGGCTTCGCCGAGCGCGGCCTCGGGATAGTCGGGAACGTACTTGCGTGCTTCGCCGAACGCGGCGAGCGCCTCGTCGAGCTTGCCCTGTCCGAACAGGGCGATGCCGAGCAGGGTCTGCAGCTCGGCATTGGCCGCGGGGCTCTTCAGCTTCGCCGACGCGATGGCGCGCGTGACCTTGTCCGGCTGCGCCTGCAGCAACTGGCTCTTGACGAGCGCCGGCAGCACGCGATCGGGATCGTACTTCTGGTCGTACGCCTTCTGCAGCTCGATCTCCGCGTTCTTCGCGTCGCCCTGCGCGAGCAACTCCTGTCCGAGCAGGAAGCGCGCCTCGGTCGCGTTGGCGTCGGTCTGCAGGACGTTCTTCAGCTCGATCATCGCGCCGCGATGATCCTGCCTGGCCGACATCTCTTTCGCGCGAGCCATGTGATCCTCGTCCTTCGGCTTGCTGCACGCGCCGAGGAACACCAGGGCCACGGCGCTGGCGACGAGGCCCGGGCGCAGGTTCGCGGGAAGTCGATTCATCTTCTTGCTCTCCGAATACGATTGATCGAGCGCGGCGTGCGCGCCCTCCGATCCTCGATCGGAAGGCAGCCGTCGCGAGGCGGCGCGCCTCTGCGCTTCAGCGGATGCCGAAGCGGCGCATCAGGTCGTACAACGTGGGACGACTGACGCCGAGCATCTCCGACGCGCGGGCGATGTTGCCGTCGACCTTCCCGAGCACCTGCATGATGGCACCGCGCTCCGCGTCGTCGCGAACCTGACGAAGGTTGAAGATCTTCGGCTGAGCGCCTTCGACGTCGAGAGCGAGATCCTCGGCGCCGATGAACTGCCCGTCGGCCATGATCACCGCACGCTTCATGCAGTTCTCGATCTCGCGGACGTTGCCCGGCCATTGATAGCTCTCGATGATCGCGACCGCGTCGTCGGACAACATCAGCGGCTTGCGATTCTGCGCGAGGCAGAAGCGCTGGATGAAGGCGCGTGCGAGCAGCGACGCGTCGCCCTGACGCGCGCGCAGGGCGGGGATGTCGACGACGATCTCCGAGAGCCGATAGAAGAGGTCTTCGCGAAAGCGCCCGGCCTTCATCAGCTCCTTCAGGTTCTGATGCGTGGCGCAGACGATGCGCACGTCGACCGGGATCTCCTCGCGTCCCCCGATGCGTTCGACGACGCGTTCCTGCAGGAAGCGCAGCAGCTTGGCCTGCAGTGCACCGGGAAGGTCGCCGATCTCGTCGAGGAACAGCGTGCCGCCGTCGGCGTATTCGATCTTTCCCTTGGTCTGCTTGGCCGCGCCGGTGAAGGCGCCGCGCTCGTAGCCGAACAGTTCGCTCTCGAGCAGGTTCTCGGGAATCGCCGCGCAGTTGAGCGCGATGAACTTCTTGTCCTTGCGATTGGAGAGATCGTGCAGGCCTCGCGCGAGCAGCTCCTTGCCGGTGCCGCTCTCGCCGAGCAGCAGGACCGTGACGTCCGACGGCGCGAGCCGCTCGATGTTGCGGCAGATGCGCAGCATCGCGGGATCGCGCGTCAGCAGGCCTTCGAGGGGCAGCTGCATGTTGACCTGCTGCAGCATGCGGTTCTCGCGTTGCAGTCCCGCGAGACGGAACGCGCGCTCGACGACGAGGCTCAACAGCTCGGGTTCGAACGGCTTGGTATAGAAGTCGTAGGCCCCGAGCCCGATCGCCTTGACCGCATTGGTGCGGTCGTTCTGGCCGGTGATCATGATCACCTTGGTGTCGGGCGATGCCGACAGCATCTCGCCGAGCAGCGCGAAGCCTTCCGAGGTGCTGTCCGGATCGGGAGGAAGGCCGAGGTCCATCGTGACGACGGCCGGTTCGTGGCGACGCAGCTGCGCCATCGCCGAGGCGCGATCCTCGGCCACCACGACCTCGTACTGATCGAAGGTCCAGCGCATCTGCTTCTGGATGCCGGGGTCGTCCTCGACCACGAGAAGGATCGGCTTGTCGTCGCTGTCCTTCACCTTGGTGCGCGCGCGGAGGCGATCCACCTCGACTGCGTCGTTCATCACGGCCTCCATGATCACGCGACGGCTGCGGGCCGCAGCAGTGGCAATGCGATGCAGAAGCGGGTGCCTTCGGTCTCGCGGCTGTGTACGTCCAGCTGGCCGCCGAGCTCGCGGATGTATTCGCGGCTCTCGTAGATGCCGATGCCCATCCCGCTCTTCTTGGTGGACTCGAAGGGCTTGAACAGCCGGTTGCGGATGAAGTCCTCGCTCATCCCGACACCGCTGTCCTCGACCTCGATTATTGCAGACTGGTCCTCGCACCGAACCCGGACTTCGATCTTCCCGGTCGATGGCGTTGCTTCGGCAGCATTCTGCAAAAGATGACCCACGACACGATCGAGACGCTCGCGGTGTGCCAGCGTGCGGATGCCGGGCGCGTCGACGAGGATGGTCGGTCGCGGCGTCATCGGCGACTTGGACTTGAGCGCCGACAGCACCACGTCCTGCAGGTCGACCGGGGCGGGCTCGTCGGCCGGCGTCGCGCCCACGCGCAGCTGCAGCAGCAGCCGCTTCATCTTGTCGACCGCGTTGTCGATCGTGTCGAGCATGTCGTCCTGGAATTCGGGATTGTCGCGATGCTTGGCCGCGTTGCTCATCAGCAGCGACAGTTGCGCGACCAGGTTCTTCAGGTCGTGGACGACGAAGGCCGACATGCGGTTGAAGGATTCGAACTGCCGTGCGACCAGCAGCGCGCGATTGGCATGCAGCTGCGCGAGGGTGCTGGCCACCTGGCGACCCGCGGTCTTGAGGAGGTCGTTGACTTCCCAGTTGATGCCGATCTTGGTCCGCGCCGGCAACAACACGATGAAGCCGAACAGCGCGTCGTGCAGCATCAGCGGGATGACGAGCCATGCTTCGTCGTCGCCGCTCAGCCATTGCGGCAGTTCGAGGTCGCCGTAATCGGGATGCGCCGCGCGATATTCGTCGAGATTGATCACCCATTCCTTCCGTTGCAGGAAGGTCGCCAGCGCTCCGCCGTCGGGCTCGCTGTCGTCGCGCAGCAGCGGCGCCTGCCAGTGCGCGAGGCGCTCGTAGCGCGAGCGCTCCTGCCGCACCCAGAGCGCGCCGCCGCGCGCCTCGACGAGATTGGCTATGCCGCGCGCGGCGCGGGCGCCGAAGCTCTCGTCGTGATCCTCCTCGGTTAGCTCGCGGGTCAGGCGCAGCCACTCCTCGCGGTAGTCGTAGCGATAGCTGAAGAAGTTCTTGTTGATGAAGACCTTCAGCCGCGCGCGCCAGGTGCCTGACACCAGGATCAACGCGAGCCCGATCAGCCCCGCGAAGAGGACGGTGGTCTGCAGCACGCCTCCCCACGTGCCGCCGAAGAAGCGGATGTAGTAGCCCGCGGCCGAGACGATCAGCAGGTAGGTGCCGGCGCTCAGCAACGCGGTCGACTGGAAGACCATGCGACGCGAGACGGCGATGTCGAGCGACCACTGCGGATTGCGCGCCGCGGAGACCGCGATCAACGGGATCGTCACGACGTTGATGAAGCCGCGTGCCGCCCACAGTTCGGGGTCCATCCGGCGGAACAGCATCGCGTCGGCGAAGGTCGCGAGGTCGTAGGCGAAAAGTCCGCCGACGCCGAGGCAGAAGAACTTGATGCTCCATCGATCGTCGGGCGCGGTGCCGCGGTAGACCTGCTCGATCAGCATCAGCGCCACGATCGACAGCAGCACCCGCGCGGAGAACTGGATCGACGGCGTCAGCGGTTCGATCGACAGGAGGCGACCGATGTCGATCAGGAAGGTCGCGGCCACGGTCGCGATGCCGACCCAGAGCAAGGTCGGCATGCGTTGCGCCAGCGTGGGTTCCGCCTCGCCCGGCGCACGCTTCGCGAAGCGGTTCGGTCGTGTCACCAGGAAGCCGATGAACGCGATCCAGCTCCCGTCCCGCAGCACTTCGAGCAGGCTCGACGCCTCGAGCGATCCGCGCAGGTTGGCGATGCTGGCCGCGACGCCCGCGGACCACAGCAGGCTCACGATCGCGGCGCCGACCAGCAACACCCCCGACAGCGCCCTCAGGTCCTTCGCGCGCATCGAGACCACGAGCAGCGTCGCGAGCAGCGCATACGCGGCCGCCGCGGCCCCGTAGCCCCAGAAGCCCCATTCCGCGATGGTCTGGAGAGCGGCCTTCTCCATCAACGCCCGAAGGTCCGCATCTCAGCGAGCCCCCTTGCCCCAGAGAACGACCTCGACCGTCTCGACGAGGATCAGCAGGTCGAGGAAGAGGGTGTGGTTCTTCACGTAGTAGAGGTCGTACTGCAGCTTCTGCGATGCGTCGTCGAGCGAAGCGCCGTACGGATAACGCACCTGCGCCCAACCGGTGATGCCGGGCTTGACGCTGTGGCGGGCCGCGTAGAAAGGGATGTCCTGGACCAGCTGACGGACGAAGAAGGGGCGCTCGGGACGCGGCCCGACGAAGCTCATCTCGCCACGCAGGACGTTGATGATCTGCGGCAGTTCGTCGATGCGGGTACGACGGATGAAGCGACCGATGCGCGTGATGCGATCGTCGTTCGACTTCGCCCACTTGGGCTTGCCGTCGCGTTCGGCGTCGTTGCGCATGCTGCGGAACTTGAGGATCTCGAAGACCCTGCCGCCCTGGCCGACGCGCTCCTGGCGATAGAAGATCGGACCGCCGCCCTCGAAGCGGATCAACGCTGCGGTGACGACGATCACCGGCAGCGTGGCCAGCAGCAGCAGGCCGCTGGCGAGGACGTCGAAGAGTCGCTTCACCGTCTCGCGGACGAGGCCCTGACGGCAGCCTTCGCCGAACACGAGCCAGCTCGCCTTGAGGCTGTCGAGCCGGATCTGTCCGAGCTCGCGTTCGAAGAACGACTGGAGGTCGGTGATCTGCACGCCGCGCAGCTTGCAGTCGAGCAGCTGGCTGACCGGCAAGGCGCCGCCGCGCTGCTCGCGCATCGCGATGATGATCTCGTGCACGCCGTACTGATGGGCCGCTTCGCTGACCGACATCGTGATCGGCAGGATGCGCACGCCCGAGACGGCCACGTCGGCCGTCGTCAGCGGATGCACGCCGACCACGTCGATCGACTGCTTGCGTGCGTCCGTCGACACCAGCTCGAGGATGCCTTTCGCCTGTTCGCCGGCGCCCAGGATCAGCACGCGCTTCCTCAACACGCCGAAGGCGGTCCAGCGGAAGAAGACCGTGCGCACGATCAGCAACGAGCCGAACGCGATCGTCGCCGTGTAGGCGAACACGCCGCGGCCGATGTAGGTGTTCGGAAAGAGGTAGAAGACGACGCTCATCAGCGCGCTGCCCGCGGCGAACGCGATGATCGTGCGGTTGAGGATGGAGACGAACGACTCCGGGTGCTCGTCCTGGTAGAGACCGAGCGCCGCCATCACGACGATCATGAAGAACGTGAAGAGGAGCGCCTCCGGCGTCAGCAACGACCCGCTCGAGAGGATGCTGGGCGAGAAGCGGATCGCCATGCCGACGAGGCTGGCGCCGAGCAGGAGGAAGCCCTCGATCACCATCAGAAGCACGATGCGGATCGAAATGTAGTGGCTGAATACGCGGATCATCGAATCATCCAGATGGCACGGGACGCCGCGGGGCACACGGTCGATCCCTCGTTCGGTTGCGGCACGACGGCGCGGCAGCGACGAAGACGTACAAGAAACATGCCTGCGTCGACCCGCCCGATCGGCCCGCGGCCCGCAGGAAAAGCGGGCATGGTCCGCGCCCGATGTTGCGGAGCCGCGAAAAATCGCGGCTTCGGACCTTTCGACCGAGCTGATCGGGTGAGCACTTTAGGTTGAGAAGTGTCAAAAAACGTCAGTAAATGACAGCGGCCATCCAGAAAGTCCGCCTTCGATCGGAAGCTTTGCCGCGCCCCCGGGGGAGGCGATCCCGAGCGGGAGTGCGGCGAATCCCTTAGTCGGTCCGCGCTTTGTCTCCCTCGTACCACACACTGCGTCGAGTCGTCATGGGCGCGAGTCAACCTCCGGAGCGCGGTGGGTCGGTCGACGCGCCGACGCGCCGACGCGCCGACGCGACCGCGGAGCGGCGCGCACGATCGATTTTTCCCTCCGTGCCGCGCTGCCTGGCCGATCGCGGCGGCGGATCCCGACGTCGAACTCCGCACGGTCCGCCGCGGCATCGTCGGCACGCTTGTTGCTCGAAGGCTCTGGTCTTTCCGCTCGCGTTGCCGATAGGTCCGGCGAGGGACTGCTTGCTAGAATCGACGACCGGCCGGCCGCCCCGAAGCGCGTCGTCGCGATCCGTCGTCCGGGTCGCCGGACTCACAGGCGCGGGCAGTGGCTTTCGAGAATTTCAATCGTTGATCAGAGGGGGAGTCGGCCATGCCGGACCAAGCTGGAATTGCACGGACATCGTCGGAGCGCCTGCGCGGCATGCGGTGCCGGGCGACGGCGGTGATGACCCTGGTTCTCGCCGTCGTCGTGTCGGGCTGCGCGTCGAAGATTCCGATGGCGCCGATGCAATCGCCGGTCAACAGCGACTACGCGTACCTGATCGGTCCGGGCGACAACCTCAACATCGTCATCTGGCGCAATCCCGAGCTGTCTTCCAGCGTGCCGGTCCGTCCCGACGGGATGATCACGACGCCGCTGGTCGAGGACATCAAGGCCACCAACAAGACGCCGACGCAGCTCGCACGCGAGATCGAGAAGGCGCTCACCAAGTACATCCAGGACCCGATCGTGACGATCATCGTCACCGGCTTCATCGGTCCCTACAGCGAGCAGATCCGTATCGTCGGCCAGGCGTCGCGTCCGCAGACGCTGCCGTATCGCCAGAACATGTCGATCCTCGACGTGATGATCCAGGTCGGTGGACTGACCGACTTCGCCGCCGGCAATCGCGCCACCATCCTCAGGACGCGCGAAGGCAACGCGCAATACCGCGTGCGCCTCAACGACCTGCTGCAGAAGGGCGACGTCAGCGCCAACGTCGAGATGCGGCCCGGCGACGTGTTGATCATTCCCGAAAGCTATTTCTGATCGCGAGCCCGACGGACCCGGCGGGTCCGTCGCCGGCCGCGCGCGTCTTCCCGCAGGCTTCCACCCGAGACCAGCAATGAACGAGATCGTCGAACAGTTCCGTCGCGCGGTGCGCGACATTTGGCTCCACCGCTGGATCGGCCTGATCGCCGCGTGGCTCATCGTCATCGTCGGTGCGGTGTCGGTCTACCTGATGCCGGACCAGTACGAGGCCTCGGCCCGCGTCTACGTCGATACGCAGTCGGTCCTGAAGCCGCTGATGTCGGGCCTGACGGTCGAGCCCAACCTCGACCAGCAGATCGCGATGATGAGCCGCACGCTGATCAGCCGTCCCAACATCGAGAAGGTCGTCGGCATGTCCGACCTCAACCTCGTGTCGAAGACCAACGAGCAGACCGAAGGTCAGATCGACTACCTCACGCGCGCCATCGAGATGCGCAGCAGCGGCGGGCTTAACCTCTACACGATCGCGTTCCGCAACTCGAACCCGGAGTCGGCCCGCAAGGTCGTGCAGTCGCTGCTGACGATCTTCGTCGAGTCGAACCTCGGCAACAAGCGCAAGGACTCCGACACCGCGCGTCGTTTCATCGACGACCAGATCAAGGCCTACGAGCAGAAGCTCACGCAGGCCGAGAACGCGTTGAAGGAATTCAAGATCAACAATCTCGCGACGATGTCGGGCAACGGCAAGGACTACTTCACGCAGATGTCCGAAGCCGGCAACGAGCTCGCCACCGCGCGTCTCGCGCTCGAGGAAGCAGAGAACGGCCGCAACGCGCTGCGTCGCCAGATGGCCGGCGAGGACGCCGTGCTGCTCGGCGCCAACCCGGACGCGCAGAACGTCGCCGTTCCCGAGATCGATACGCGCATCGCGTCGCTGAAGCACAACCTCGACGAGATGCGCCTGCATTTCACCGACGCGTATCCGGACATCATCTCGACGAAGCGCATCATCGGCGAGCTCGAAGAGCAGAAGAAGGCCGAGGTCGCCGCGATGGTGAAGGCCTCGCCGACGCGCTCGCCGCTGTCGGCCAATCCGGTCTTCCAGCAATTGCAGGTCCAGCTCGCGCAGGCGGAGTCCGACGTCGCGTCGCTGCAGACCCGCGTCGCCGCCTACGAGGGCCGCTACAACAAGCTCAAGGCCGCGGCCAACAACGTGCCGAAGATCGAGGCCGACCTGCAGCAGCTCAACCGTGACTACGAAGTCAACAAGGCCAACTACGAGAAGCTGATCGGCCGCCGCGAGTCCGCGCAGATGTCGAGCGACCTCGATGCGTCGGCCGGCCTCGTCGAGTTCCGCGTCATCGATCCGCCGCGCGTGTCGCCGCGTCCGGTCGCGCCCAACCGCGTGATGCTGATCTCGATGGTCTTTCTCGGGGCGCTCGCCGGCGGCATCGGCGTCGCGTTCCTGATGGGCCAGATCCGTCCGACCTTCTCGGATCGCAAGGCGCTGCGCGAGATCTCGGGCCTGCCGATCCTCGGCACCGTGACGATGATCTGGACCGACGGTCAGGTCCGCGCGCGCCGTCGCAAGCTGACCTGGTTCGTCGCCGGTGCGGCGGGACTGATGTGCCTCTACGGCGCGGGTCTCGCATTCTTTCTCGCGCGTTCGTACGCGGCCTAGGAGATCACAGTGAGTCTCATCGAACGCGCCATCAAGCGCATGGACGAAGTGCCCGCGGTCCCGTCGTTCCGGGCCGAGCCGCCGCCGATCGACACCGAACGCGACGACGTCGCGGTCCTCGCCGACGCCACGGTGGACGCCGAGGCTCCGCAGCGCATGCATGTCGCGGCGACCGCACGCGCCGTCGAGGCGCGCGAGCCGCAGTTGCGCGGCCTCGAGCCGGTCATGGACGACGACTGGTCCGCTCCGCTCGGAACCCCCGCCTCCGACGACTTCGTGATCGACAGGCCGGCCGTGCCGCGCAGCAAGACCGTCACGATCGACCTGCAGCGTCTTCGCGAGGGCGGCATGATCGCGCCCGACGGCGACAAGACGCCGCTGGCCGAGGAGTTCCGCGTCATCAAGCGCCCGCTGCTGAAGAACGCGTTCGGCAGCGGCGCGTCGATCCGCAACGGCAACCTGATCATGGTCACCAGCGCGTTTCCTCGCGAAGGCAAGAGCTTCTGCGCGATCAACCTCGCGATGAGCATCGCGATGGAACGCGACCGCACGGTCCTGCTGGTCGACGCCGACGTGGCGCGTCCATCGATCCCGCAGAAGTTCGGCATCGCGCCGGATGTCGGCCTGATGGACGTGCTGCTCGACTCGCACGTCAGCCTCGCGGACGCGATCGTGCGCACCAACGTCAACAAGCTCGCACTGCTGCCGGCCGGTCGACCGCATCGCCAGGCGACCGAGCTGCTGGCCAGCGAAGCGATGGCGAATCTGCTCGCCGAGCTGAGCGAGCGGTACTCGGACCGCATCGTGATCTTCGATTCGCCGCCTCTCCTCGTCACCACCGAGGCGCGGACGCTGGCCGCCAACATGGGCCAGATCGTGATGGTCGTCGAGTCCGACAACACCACGCACGAAGCCTTGCGCGAGGCGCTAGCCACGATCGAATCGTGCGACGTCGTCGGCATGGTCCTCAACAAGGGACGCCGCTCGAATCCGGGTGACAGCTACGGCTACTATGGATATTGACCCACGACGCTTCCGTCGCGGGCTTGCCGAGCTTCATGTCCCTTCCTGGAAGACGATCGCGACCGGTGCGGTCGCGATCGGCCTCCAGGCGTCCCTCAGCCCCGCGAGCGCCCAGGCGCTGACGCCGAACAGCGGCGGTGCGGCGCGCGATCCGTGGCGCTTCGTGCCTTCGCTGTCGCTCGACGAGACCTACTCGGACAACATCAACCTCTCGTCGCGCGGCAACGAGCTGTCGGAGTTCGTCACGACGGTCACGCCGGGCCTGCGCATCTCTCGCGCGAGCCCGCGCGTCAATCTCGCGTTCGACTATCAGCCGCAGTTCATCTACTACGCGCGCGGCACCAACGGCAGCGGGATCCGCAACTTCCTCGACGCGACCGCCAACGTCACCGTCATCGAGAACCTGCTGTTCTTCGACGCGTCGAGCTCGATCACGCAGCAGAACATCTCCCCGTTCGGGACGCAGGCCGCCAACACCTTCAACGGTTCGGCCAACCGCGCGGAGTCGCGGACCGTTTCCTTCGGCCCCACGCTGCGGTCGCGCTACGGCCAGGACCTGCAGTACGACGCGGGATACCGCTACCAGGCATCCAACTCCGACAACTCGGCGTACGCGTCCAACCACACGAGCGTCTTCTTCGCCGACTTCCAGAGCAGCACGTCGTTCCGCGATGTCGGCTTCGGCGGCAACGTCAATCGCACGGACCAGGCTTACGGCGGCGCGAACGAGATCGTCACGGAGACGATCGGCGGCACGCTGACCTACGTGGTCGCACCGACCTTCCATCTGCGCGGCAACGTGGGCTACGACCGCAACACCTATCCGACGACGGGACAGGCGGACCTGAAGGGCCCGTCCTACTCGGGAGGCTTCGACTGGCAGCCCGATCATCACAGCTCGCTCAACGTGCAGGTCGGTCACCGCTACTTCGGACCGACGGCCAACATCTCGCTGCAGCACACGACGCCGCGCTATGCGCTGTCGGCGGTCTACACGCGCGACCAGACCACGTCGACCGGTTCGGGCCTGTCGCTCGTGGCCGATCCGAACTACGCGCTGTTCGACCAGTTCTTCCGCGCGACGATCGCCGATCCGGTCGCGCGCGCCACCGCGGTGACCGGGGCGCTGCAGCAGCTCGGTCTGCCGGTCTCGGAGTTCGGGACCACGGGCTTCCTGTCCAACCAGCTGTTCGTGCAGAAGCGCTACGACGTCTCGCTCGCGCTCTTCGGTCTTCGCAACACCGTCACGTTCGATGCCGGTCGCACCGAATCGCAGAGTCTTTCGGCGATCACGTCGGGCTTCGACATCTTCAACCAGGCGAACCGCATCCGGTCGACCGTGTACTCGATCAACGCGAACCATCGGCTCGGACCGCACACCACGATCAACGTGACCGCGCAGAAGATCCACAACGTCGCGCTCCAGGGAACGGGCGACACGCAGTCGCGCATCTTCACGGCGTCGGTCAACCGGCAGTTGCAGCCGCATCTGTCGGGCAGCGTGCTGTACCGCAATTCCAGTCAGACCGGCGACAGCATCGACGGCGGGTTCTACGGCGGCAACTACCGCGAGAACGCGGTACTCGGTTCGCTTCACCTGACCTTCTGAGCGAGGCGGCATGTACGAGTCCTTCTATGGCCTGACGGGAAAGGCTTTCCAGCTCAACCCGGATCCGGCTTTCTTCTTCCGCAGTCGCGGTCACGGCCGCGCGATGGCGTACCTCGACTACGGCGTCCATCAGGCCGAAGGCTTCATCGTCGTCACCGGCGATGTCGGCGCCGGCAAGACGACGCTGGTCCGCAACCTGTTGCGCTCGCTCGCGCCGGGCAATCTCGTCGCCAAGCAGATCGTCAGCACGCAGCTCGATGCGGACGACATGCTGAGGATGGTGGCCGGCGCCTTCTTCGGCGTGCAGGCGGAACTGCCCGACAAGGCCGGACTGCTGCTCGGTCTCGAGCGCTACTTCCGCCGACTGCAGCTCGAGGGCAAGCGCGCGTTGCTGATCGTCGACGAGGCGCAGAACCTGTCGCCGCGCGCGGTCGAGGAGCTGCGCATGCTGTCCAACTTCCAGACCAACGAGCGCTCGCTGCTGCAGAGCTTCCTGCTCGGCCAGCCCGAGTTCCGCCAGATCATGCAGCAGCCCGACATGCGCCAGCTGCGCCAGCGCGTGATCGCGTCGTATCACCTCGGCCCGCTCGGCGCCGAAGAGACCAAGGCCTATGTCGAGCACCGGCTCGGCCTCGTCGGCTGGCAGGCCGACCCCACCTTCGACGACGGAGCGTACGCGGCGATCCACGATGCCAGCGAAGGCATCCCGCGTCAGATCAACGTGCTGTGCGATCGCGTCCTGCTCGCCGCCTTCCTCGCCGAGAAGCACAACCTGACGGAAAGCGACGTTTCCGACGTGGCCAAGGAGTTGCGGACCGAATTGCGCGGCGGCCTGACCGACGAGGAAGCCGACGCGGCCGCGACCGGCAACATGCCGATGCCGGCCTACGCGCCGACGCTTTCGCTCGTCAACACGAGGGGACCCGCCGACTTCCCGGGTGCACGGACCGGCGGCTTCGGCGGCGCCGACGGCGTCCTGCTCAACGGTCTCGCGGAACAGGTACACCTCTTGCAACAGTCGGTGGCGAGCGTCGCGCGGACCCTCGAACAACTTCGCGCGAGCGCTTCGGCCCCGGCTCCTTCGAGCCCGGCCGACGACGGGATCGAAACGCAGGCCGCGCAAGCGGGCGGCATGGAGTGACGAAGTGGTCAGCACGGACAGCAGCACCAGCGACATCGAAGGATGCGGCACCGTGAGCGGCGGCGGCCCGATCCTCTGCGTCGTCGGCGCGCGGCCCAACTACATGAAGATGGCGCCGATCATCCGGGCGCTCGCGGCATTCGGCGACGCGGTACCGCCGGTCCTCGTCCATACCGGCCAGCACTACGACGCGGCGATGAACGACAGCTTCTTCACCGCGCTCGGGATGCCGCGTCCCGCGGTCAACCTCGAGGTCGGTTCGGCGAGCCACGCCGTGCAGACGGCCGAGATCATGAAGCGCTTCGAACCGGTCCTCGACGCCCATGCGCCGGCCGCCGTGCTCGTGGTCGGCGACGTCAACTCCACCATCGCCTGCGCGCTGGTGGCGGCGAAGAAGGGCGTCCCCGTCGTGCATGTCGAGGCCGGTCTGCGCAGCTACGACCGCCGCATGCCCGAGGAGATCAACCGCGTCCTGACCGACCAGATCGCGGACCTGCTGTACACCACCGAACGTTCGGCCGCGGCCAATCTCCACGCCGAGGGCGTCGCCGACGAGCGCATCGTCTTCGTCGGCAACGTGATGATCGACACGCTGCTGGCCAACCGGTCCGCCGCGGTGCCCGCGAGCACGACGCTGGCGGGGCTGCCGCTCGCGGCATCGGTCTTCGCGACCGGGCGCGAGCCGCGCTACGGCGTGGTCACGCTCCATCGCCCGTCCAACGTCGACGACCGCGACACGCTCGGTCGCCTGATCGGCGCGCTGAACACGATCTCCCGCCAGCTTCCGCTGGTGCTCGCGCTGCATCCGCGCACCCGTGCCCGCATCGAGGAGTTCGGCCTCGCGGCCGCCTTCGAAGCCGACCGCGTCGCCATCCTGCCGCCGCAGGGCTACCTCGAGATGCTCGGCCTGATGGCGCAGGCGACGCTGGTGCTGACCGACTCGGGCGGTCTCCAGGAAGAGACGACCGCGCTCGGCGTGCCGTGCCTGACGCTGCGCGAGAACACCGAACGTCCGATCACGATCGTCGAAGGCACCAACACGCTGTGCGGCACCGATGCCGCCCGTATCGTCCACGAGGCGACGGACATCCTCGCCACCGGCGGCAAGCGCGGTCGCTCGCCCGAACTGTGGGACGGTCGTGCGGCCGAGCGCATCGCCGCGCATCTCGCATCGTGGATCGCCGCCCGCGGCGCGGTCGCGGCCGGTCCGGCGCCTTCGATTCCCGCGATCCTGAAGGCGGCCTGACATGTACACGCATCTCGTCACCACGCCGCCGGCCGAACGCTTTCGCGAGTCGCAGTCGCATCGCGACGCGTTGCGCCTGCAGGCCGACCAGACCGTCAACGCGCTGACCATCGACGTCGAGGATTACTTCCAGGTCTCGGCCTTCGCGCCGTTCATCGAACGCACGGCGTGGGACGGCATCCCGTGCCGGGCCGAGGCCAACGTCGAGCGCATCCTCGAGATGCTGGCCGAGCACGATGCGAAGGCCACGTTCTTCACGCTCGGCTGGATCGCCGAGCGCCATCCGTCCATCGTGCGCGCCATCGTCGCCGCGGGTCACGAGCTCGCCAGTCACGGCTACGGGCACCTGCGCGCGTCGGACCAGAGCCGCGCCGAGTTCACCGAAGACATCGTCGACGCGAAGAAGCTGCTCGAGGACATCGGCGGCGTCGCGGTCGCCGGCTACCGCGCGCCGAGCTTCTCGATCAACCAGGACAACCTCTGGGCGCTCGACTGCATCCGCGAGGCCGGATATCGCTACAGCTCGAGCATCTATCCGGTCAGGCACGATCATTACGGCATGCCCGACGCGCCGCGCTTCGCCTATGCGTCGCTGCCCGAGCTCGTCGAGGTGCCGGTCACCACCGTCGAACTCTTCAACCGCAACTGGCCCGCGGGCGGCGGCGGATGGTTCCGTCTGCTGCCGTATGCGATGTCGCGCTGGCTGATCCGGCGCGTCAACCGCGTCGACGGCGAGTCGTGCATGTTCTATTTCCATCCGTGGGAGATCGACCCTTCGCAGCCGCGCGTGGCCGGCATCGACGCGAAGACGCGCTTCCGGCACTACGTCAACCTCGCCCGCATGCAGGACCGGCTCGGTCGCCTGCTCGAAGACTTCCGCTGGAACCGCGTCGATCGCGTGTTCCTGCGCGACGTCGCCTGAGTCCCCGATCGACGACAGCCGGGTCCACCGCACGATGAAAGCCGAAGTCCTCGACTCCCCGCGCACCGCCGCCGGCACGCCGTTCGCGCTGCTGGATGCCGCCCGTGCGTCGCCGCACGACGACGTCGGGCCGCCGTCGCGTCTCGAGGCTCGCCTCGAGGTCCCGAGCGGCCGCGCCTCCGCGGAGACCGCGACCACGATCGTGCGCGAGCTGTCCGACGGCGATCGCCCGCGCTGGGACGCGTTCGTCACGGCGTCGCCGGACGGGACCTTCTTCCATCGCGCCGCATGGCGCGACATCGTCGAGGAAGTGTTCGGCCATCGCACGGTGTTCCTCCATGCCGAGCGCGACGGTCGCATCGTCGGCGTGCTGCCGCTCGCCAGGCAGAAGAGCCTGCTGTTCGGCGACGCGCTGATCTCGCTGCCGTTCTGCGTGTACGGCGGCGTGGTCGCCGACGACGCGACGGCCGCCGACGCGCTGCTCGATGCGGCCGAGACCCGCGCACGCGCTCTCGGCGTCGGTCACCTCGAGTGCCGCAACCTCCATCGCCGTCGACGCGAGAGCGGGACCGACGCGTGGACCACGACCGACCTCTACGTCACGTTCCGCAAGGAGATCGTCGCCGACGCCGAGGCCAACATGCTGGCGATCCCGCGCAAGCAGCGGGCGATGGTCCGCAAGGGCATCAAGGCCGGTCTCGTCGGTCACGTCGACGATACGGTCGAGCGCTTCTTCCCGCTCTACGCCGACAACACGCATCGTCACGGGACGCCGGCGCAATCGCGCCGCTACTTCGAGACGCTGCAGCGGACCTTCGGCGACGACTGCCGGGTCCTCACCGTCACCACGCCGCGAGGCGAGGCCGTCTCGAGCGTGCTCGCGTTCCGCTTTCGCGACGAGGTGCTGCCTTACTACGCGGGCGACGCGACGATCTCGCGCGAGACCGCGGCCAACGACTTCAAGTACTGGGACCTGATGCGACGTTCGGCGGAGGAGGGCTGCACGCTGTTCGACTACGGGCGCAGCAAGGTCGGCACCGGTCCCTACGACTTCAAGCGCAACTGGGGCTTCGTGCCGCAGCCGCTGCCGTACGAGTACAAGCTGGTCCGCGCACCGAAGGTGCCCGAGAACAACCCGCTCAATCCCAAGTACCGGGCTTTCATCGCGCTGTGGCGTCGCATGCCGCTCGCGATGGCCAACCGTCTCGGCCCGTTGATCGCGAGGAGCCTCGGCTGATGGACGACCTGCTCTTCCTCGCGCATCGCATCCCCTATCCGCCGAACAAGGGCGACAAGCTGCGTTCGTACCACGTGCTGAAGCACCTCGCGAAGCGCTATCGCGTGCACCTCGGGACCTTCGTCGACGACGCCGCCGACTGGCAGCACGTCGATACGGTGCGCACCTTGTGCGGCGGCGAGACGCGGTTCGTCCGCCTGTCGCCGCGCGCGGCCCGGATGCGGAGCGCCGTCGGTCTCGCGACAGGTCAGGCGCTGGCGCTTCCCTACTACCGCGACGCGCGCATGACGCGCTGGGTCGACGAGCTCGTCGAGCGCCGCGACATCCGCCGTGTCGTGGTGTTCTCGTCGCCGATGGCGCAGTACGTCAACGAGCTCGAGGACGTCGATCGCCTGATCGATTTCGTTGACGTCGACTCCGACAAGTGGAACCAGTACGCCGACGCGAGCGGGCGCGCGATGGCGTGGTTGTACCGCCGCGAAGCCGAACGCCTGCTGGCGTTCGAACGCTACAGCGCGTCGCGTGCGATCGCCAGCGTCTTCGTCACCAAGCCCGAGTCGGCGCTGTTCCGCAAGCTCGCGGGCGATCTGATCTCTCCGGTCATCACGGTCGAGAACGGCGTCGACGCCGACTACTTCTCGCCGGACGGCATCGCCGTGCCCGAAGGCTGGACCCGCGCCCGCGGCGACGCGGCCAACCACAGCATCGTGTTCACCGGCGCGATGGACTACAGGCCGAACATCGACGCGGCCGCCTGGTTCAGCCGCGAGGTCCTGCCGTTGATCCGCCACCGTCTGCCCGACGCGAGCTTCTGGATCGTCGGTGCGCGTCCGAGCGCCGAGGTCCGGGCGCTCGCGCGTGCGGGCGAGATCCACGTCACCGGCACCGTGCCCGAAGTGCGGCCCTATCTGGCCCACGCGGGCGTCGTGGTGGTTCCGATGCGGCTCGCGCGCGGCATCCAGAACAAGGCGCTCGAAGCGATGGCGATGGGCGCGGCGACGATCGTCTCGACGACCTCCGCGGTCGCACTCAACGCGACGGCCGGCCGCGACTTCGAACTCGCCGACGACGCCGAGTCGTTCGCGCGTTCGGTGATCGACCTGCTCGCGGACCCTGCGGCACGCGCTGCGCTCGGCAAGGCCGGCCGCGAGGCGGTGCTCGAGAACTACGACTGGTCGCGCAATCTCGCCCGCATCGATCGCTGCTTCGACTCGGGCTTCGATCGCAGCGTCGATCAGCTCTTCGACGTGCCCGCTCGCGACGAGCCGACCGAGGCGTCTTCGCCGACGCTGCGCTTCGCACGCCGCACACCGCCCGGACCCTTCCTCGCGACCGAGGTCGAACATGCCTGAAGCGACCGGGACCCTGGGTACGACGCGGCCCGCGACGCCATCGCGTTCGCGCCGCGTCGTCGGCGAC
>CALMOR010000092.1:21133-27819 GCA_937872165.1 uncultured Burkholderiales bacterium
CGGCGACGCCGCCACCAGTCCGGCCACCGCTCATGGGACCGAAGCGGCAGAACGGGCTCCGATGCGGCCCGCCGAGTCGGACGCGGCGGCGTGGCGGCGGGCCGGACTGCTGTTCGCGCTCGCGTTCGCGGCACTGATCGCGCTCTACATCGACACCGTGCTCGACCTCTGGGACGGCTGGGGCCGCACCGGCACGTTCGCCCACGGCTACATCATCTTCCCCGTCAGCGCGTGGCTGGTGTGGCGCCTGCGGCATCGCCTCGTCGCGACGAGGCCGAAGGCGCAGCCGCTCGCGCTCTTGCCGCTGGTCGGCTGCGGCCTCCTATGGCTGGCCGGCCGCTCGGCCGGCGTCCATGCGCCCGAGCAATACGCGTTCGTCGCGATGGTGCCGTGCCTCGTCTGGTGCCTCTTCGGCGACGACGTGACGAAGCGCATCCTCTATCCGCTCGCCTTCCTCTTCTTCGCGGTGCCGGCGGGCGACTTCCTGATGCCGACGCTGATGGACCACACCGCCGACTTCACGGTGGCCGCTCTCCGCTTCTCGGGCGTGCCGGTGTTTCGCGAAGGCAACTACTTCGCGATCCCGAGCGGCAACTGGTCGGTCGTCGAGGCGTGCAGCGGCCTGCGCTACCTGATCGCGTCGATCACGCTCGGCTTCCTGTTCGCCTACCTCAACTACCGCGGCGCATGGCGTCGCACGGCGTTCATCGTCGCGTCGATCCTCGTGCCGATCGTCGCCAACTGGCTGCGGGCCTACCTGATCGTCATGCTCGCGCACCTGTCGAGCAACAAGCTCGCGACCGGCGTCGACCACCTGATCTACGGCTGGCTGTTCTTCGGGCTCGTGATGATGCTGCTGTTCTGGGTCGGCAACTTCTGGCGCGACGACGACGAGGCCGACCTCGCCGCGCCGGCCGTCGACGCGTCGACGCCAGTGCGGCCGGCCGCGCGCAGCCGCGGTGCCGCCATCGCGACGATGACGGCCGCGTCGATCGCGATCGCCGCACCGTGGCCCGCGCTCGGCGAATGGCTCGAACGCATCGCCGACGCGCATCGCCCCGGCGCCGTCGCGATCGACGGCATCGCCGGATGGCAGGGCGACGCGCCGACCTTCACGAATTTCGTGCCCCACTACCGCGGCGCCCGTGCGACCGAGAACGAGACCTTCGCGTCCGGCGATCGCAAGGTCGCTCTGTTCGTCGGCTACTACAGCGGACAGCTATCCAACGGGCTGATGGTCACCTACGACAACGACGTCGTGATCGTCGGCGACAAGGTCTGGGGCGCAGTCACGCGTCGCCAGCTGACCGTCCCTTCGGCCGGGGAGCTGTCGGTCGTCGAGAGCGAGGTCAAGACCGACGCGGGCGAACGGCTGCTGACCTGGCGCTGGTACTGGGTCAACGGCCGCCTGACGACCAGCAACTATCTGGCGAAGATCTACAACGCGCTCGACAAGCTGACGGGGCGGGGCGACGACTCGGCCGTGATCGTCGTCACGACGCCGCTGAGCGGACCGTCCGCTCCGCCCGCCGCAGCGACGCTCGAAGCGTTCGTGGCGGCCGCGCGGCCGCGCATCGCCGAGCGGCTCGACGCGATCCGCGAGCAGGCGCGCCGATGAACGCATCCCCGCCGGCGAACGAGCGGTCCGCATCCCGTCCATTGATCGCGCACGTCGTCTATCGCTTCGACGTCGGCGGTCTCGAGAACGGGGTCGTCAACCTGATCAATCATCTGCCCTCGGACCGCTACGACCACGTCGTGATCGCGTTGACCGAGGTCACGGACTTCCGCACGCGCATCACGCGCGAACGCGTCGGCTTCCATTCGCTCGGGAAGCCGCCCGGCCACGGACTCGCCATCTATCGCGACCTCCACCGGCTGTTCCGCACGCTGCGCCCGACCATCGTCCACTCGCGCAACCTCGCCGCCTCCGAGGCGCAATTGCCGGCGGCGCTGGCCGGCGTGCCGATCCGCGTGCACGGCGAGCACGGGTGGGAAGTCGCCGACGTGGCCGGCGGCAGGCGCAGTCATCACCTGCAGCGCAGGCTGCTGCGTCCGCTGATCCATCGCCACGTCGCGCTGTCGGACGAGATCCGGCGCTACCTCGAAGGACGCATCGGCGTGCCGTCGCGCGCGATCGCGCAGATCTGCAACGGCGTCGACGTCGCTCGCTTCGCGCCGGTCCCGCGCGAGGCTGCGACGAAGCGTCGCTTCGGTCCGGTCGGCGAACGCTTCCCCGAGGCGGACCTGTTCGTCGTCGGCACCGTCGGACGACTGTCGCCGGTCAAGCACCAGGGCCTCCTCGTCGAAGGCTTCGTCCGCGCTCTCGCGCTGCTCGACGCGCTCGCGCCCGAACGGGCCCGACAGTTGCGGCTCGTCGTCGTCGGCGTCGGCCCCGATCGCGCGGCGCTCGAGGCGCAGGTCGCGTCGTCCGGCGCGGCCGACCGCATCTGGATCACCGGCTCGCGCGACGACGTGCCGGCGCTGATGGCCGACCTCGACCTGTTCGTGCTGCCTTCGCTCGCCGAAGGCATCTCCAACACGATCCTCGAAGCGATGGCCTGCGGACTGCCGGTACTCGCGACGCGCGTCGGCGGCAACGCCGAACTGATCGACGAAGGCCGCACCGGCATGCTGATCCCGAGCGACGACGTCCTCGCGATGGCGACCGCGATCCACGGCTACGCGATGAGCGGTCCCCGCATCGAGAGCCAGGGACGGGCGGCCCGCGAGCGGGTCGTCTCGCTGTTCAGCATCGACGCGATGGTGGCAAGCTACGCGGAACTCTACGACTCGCTGCTCGACGCGCGACGACCGGCCCGCCGCGGCATCGCGACCCTGCGTCCCCACCGACTCACCGAACCCTGAGAGCGTCCCATGTGCGGAATCACCGGAATCTTCGACACGCGCGGCCGCAGGGACATCCCGCGCGAACGCCTCGTCGCGATGAACGACGCGATCGCGCATCGCGGTCCCGACGACGACGGCTTCCACTTCGAGCCGGGTGTCGGCCTCGGGCATCGGCGCCTGTCGATCATCGACCTGTCGACCGGTCACCAGCCGCTCTACAACGAGGACCACACGGTCGCCGTCGTGTTCAACGGCGAGATCTACAACTACCAGGACCTCGTGACCGAGCTGTCCGCGCGCGGCCACGTGTTCCGCACGCGCAGCGACACCGAGGTCATCGTGCACGCCTGGGAAGAGTGGGGCGAGGCGTCGGTGACGCGCTTTCGCGGGATGTTCGCGTTCGCGCTGTGGGATCGCAACCGCGAGACGCTGTTCCTCGCGCGCGACCGGCTCGGCGTCAAGCCGATGTACTACACGGTGCTGCCCGACGGCATGCTGCTGTTCGGCTCCGAGCTGAAGGCGCTGCTCGCGCATCCGTCGCTGGTCCGCACGATCGAGCCGCAGACGGTCGAGGAATACTTCGCGCTCGGCTACGTGCCCGAACCGCGCACCGTCTTCAAGGACGTCTTCAAGCTGCCGCCCGCCCACACGCTCGCGGTGCGCCGCGGGCAGCCGATCCCGGCTTCGCGAGAGTACTGGGACGTGCGCTTCGACACGCATTCGGCCGCGGGTGCGGCGATCAGCGACGCCGATGCCTGCGACGAACTCGTCGAACGCCTGCGCGAGTCGGTCCGGCTGCGGATGATCTCCGACGTGCCGCTCGGCGCCTTCCTGTCGGGCGGCGTCGACTCGAGCGCGGTGGTCGCGATGATGGCCGGCCTGTCGAGCGGCCCGGTCAACACCTGCTCGATCGCGTTCAACGAAGCGCAGTACGACGAGTCGGCCCACGCGCAGCAGGTCGCCGATCGTTATCACACCCGGCATCGTGTCGAGCACGTCGAGAGCGACGACTTCGATCTCATCGACACGCTCGCTCGTCTCTACGACGAGCCGTACGCCGACAGCTCGGCCATTCCCACCTATCGCGTCTGCCAGCTGGCACGCAAGAACGTCACGGTCGCACTGTCGGGCGACGGCGGCGACGAGACCTTCGGCGGCTATCGCCGCTACCGCTTCCATCTGATGGAGGAGAAGCTGCGCTCGAGCTTTCCCCTCGGGATGCGCAAGCCCGTCTTCGGCGCGCTCGGCCGCGCCTATCCGAAGGCCGACTGGGCGCCGCGCGTGCTCCGTGCGAAGTCGACCTTCGAGGCGCTCGGCCGCGACTCGGTCGAGGCCTACTTCCATACGATGTCGCTGATCCGCTCGCCGCTGCGCCAGTCGCTCTACAGCGGCGCCTTCAAGCGCGAGCTCGCCGGCTACGACGCGATCGAGGTGATGCGGCGTCATGCGCAGCGTGCGCCGACCGACGACGCGCTCGCGCAGATCCAGTACATCGACCTCAAGACCTATCTCGTCGGCGACATCAACACGAAGGTCGACCGTGCCGCGATGGCGCATTCGCTCGAAGTGCGCGAGCCGCTGATGGACCATCCGCTGGTCGAATGGATGGCGACGCTGCCGTCGTCGATCAAGATCCGCAACGGCGAACAGAAGTATCTGCTCAAGAAGGCGATGGAGCCGCACCTGCCGAACGAGATCATGTATCGACCCAAGATGGGCTTCTCGATCCCGCTCGCGCAGTGGTTCCGCGGTCCGCTGGCGGGACGCGTCCGCTCGTCCCTGCTCGGCTCGCGCCTCGCCGAGACCGGCTGGTTCGAACGCGATGCGCTCAAGCGCATCGTCGACCAGCATCAGTCCGGCGCACGCGATCACAGCACGCCGATCTGGACGATCCTCATGTTCGACGCGTTCCTGAAGAACGTCGTCGAGGGCAGCGCGGACGGCCATGCCGCCGTCGGTGCGGCACCGCTGACGATGAAGGCCGCGTAGCCGGCCGGGCTCACGCACGCGGCCGCCGGCCGCCCGCGACATGAAGATCCTCTACCACCATCGCATCCGCTCGAAGGACGGGCAGTACGTCCACCTCGAGGAACTGGTGAGCGCGTTGCGCGCGATCGGCCACGAGGTGCGCATCGTCGGGCCCGATGCGGTCGGCCATGCCGCCTTCGGCTCCGACGCCGGGATCGTGGCCTGGATGAAGAGGCGCCTGCCGCGCGCGCTGTACGAGCTCGTCGAATGGGCCTACGGCTTCGTCGCCGGCCGTCGCCTGACGAAGGCCATCCGATCGTTCGAACCCGACGTGCTGTACGAACGCTACAACCTCTTCTCGACGTCGGGCGTGCGCGCTCGCGTGCGCTTCGGCCTGCCGATGCTGCTCGAGGTCAACGCGCCGATCTACGACGAGCGAAAGCGCTTCGACGGCATCGCGCTCGACCGCCTGGCGCGCGCGACCGAGGCCGAGGCCTGGGGCGGCGCCGACGTCGTGCTGCCCGTCACCGATGCGCTGGCCGCGATCGTGCGCGAGACCACGGGACCGAAGCAGCGGGTCGAGGTCATCCCCAACGGCATCAATCTCGAGCACTTCGCAGGACCGTTCGACACGGATGCCGTGCGCCGGCGCTGGAAGCTCGACGGCCGCGTGGTGCTGGGCTTCACCGGCTTCGTGCGCGAATGGCATGGACTCGACCGCGTCATCGACGCGATCGCGAAGGACGGCGCGGAGCATCCCCGCATGCTGTTCATCGTCGGCGACGGTCCGGCGCGCGCCTCGCTCGAAGCCCGCGCGGCGGCGCTCGGCATCGCGTCGCGCGTGGTCTTCACCGGCGTCGTTCCGCGCGAGGACGTGCCGGCCCACGTGTCCACCTTCGACATCGCGCTGCAGCCGGCCGTGGTGCCGTACGCATCGCCGCTCAAGCTGTTCGAATATCTCGCGCTCGGTCGCGCCATCGTGGCACCCGACCAGCCCAACATCCGCGAGGTGCTCGACGACGGCGTCAACGCGTTGCTGTTCGACTGCGACGATCCCGACGGACTGACCAACGCGATCGAACGGCTGAACGGCGACGAGCTGCTGCGCGAACGCCTCGCGCGCGGCGCCGTGCAGACCATCGGACGGCGCGGCCTGACCTGGCAGCGCAACGCCGAGCGCGTGACCGCCCTGTTCGACCGCCTGCTGATCGCAGGGGGCCGCACGACCGCGCCGACGACCGCGCCGCGGAAGTCGCACGGGGAGGTCGAAGCGCGCGAGGTCCGACCGCACGACGCCGAACGCGAGGGCGTCGCATGATTCGCCTGCTGACCTTCTCTTCGCTCTATCCCAGCGCGGAGATGCCGTCGCACGGCGTGTTCGTCGAGAACCGCCTGCGTCACCTGGTCGCCGGCGGCCGGGTCGAGGCGCGCGTGATCGCGCCGGTGCCGTGGGCGCCCTCGAGGATGCGCACCTTGTAGTCGGCGAGCGCGACCTCGGCCAGCCACGGGCACGAGGGCAGCAGCGCCGCCCGCAGCGCGGCGTCGAGCGCGTTGACCGGCCCGTTGCCCTCCGCGGTGGCGATCTGCCGGCGGCCGTCGACGAGGACCTTGACCGTCGCCTCCGCCGTCACCACCCCGTCGGCCCGGTGCTCGGTGATCACCCGGTAGGACTCCAGCACGAACGGCGACGAGGACTCCTCCCCCAGCGCCGAGCGCATGAGCAGCTCCAGCGAGGCGTCGGCCGCCTCGAAGGACCAGCCGGTGGCCTCCCGGTCCTTGACCGTGGCGACCACCGAGGACACGGCGTCCGGACGGGCGGGCCGCGCCCCGCCCCGGACGCGGGCCGTGGGGGGGCCGCGGGCCCGGGC
>CALMOR010000093.1:0-1176 GCA_937872165.1 uncultured Burkholderiales bacterium
CCGTGCTCGTCCTTCAGGAACAGCGTCTTGATGCGCTCCGTGAGGGCTTCGGCGATCTCGTACAGGCAGAGCGTCTTTCCCGACCCCGACGGGTACTCGATGCGGTGAGCCGGTCCGTAGTACGCGTCGAACTTGTAGAGCGACTCGATGATCATGTAGTTGATCGGCATCCAGATCGGTCCGCGCCAGTTCGAGTTGCCGCCGTACAGCCGGGTGCGTCCCTCGGCCGGCTCGTACGTGATGGTCAGCAGGCGATCTCCCTGCTTCAGCGTGAACGGATGATCGAGGTGATAGCGCGACACCGAGCGCACGCCGTAGTCGGACAGGAACTCGGACTCGTCGAGCATGCGGCCGAGCACGCGGTTCATCCGGTCGCGTCGCATCAGCGACAGCAGCCGGTACTCCTCCATGTTCTTGTCGCTCCAGTGCGAGACGAGGCGCGCGAGCTCGGGTCTCTGCATCAGGAACCAGTGCAGCCGCTCCCTGAATTGCGGCAGCGTCTTCAGGACCTCGTCGTCGATGACCTCGACCGCGAGCAGCGGGATCAGGCCCACCAGCGAACGCACCCGCAGCGGCACCGGCTTCTCGCCGGGTTTCTGCAGCACGTCGTAGTAGAAGCCGTCCTCGTCGTTCCAGAGGCCCGAGCCGCTCGCGCCCTCGGATCCGTGCGCGGCCTCGGCGATGTAGAGGAAGTGCTCGAAGAACTTCGTGGCGAGGTCTTCGTACACCGGGTCGTGCATCGCGAGTTCCATCGCCATGCGCATCAGGTTGAGCGCGTACATCGCCATCCACGCGGTCGCGTCGGACTGGTCCACGTACGACCCGTCGGTCATCGGCACGCTGCGGTCGAAGAGCGCGATGTTGTCGAGCCCCAGGAAACCGCCCTGGAAGATGTTGCGACCTTCCATGTCCTCGCGGTTGACCCACCACGTGAAGTTGATCGTGAGCTTGTGGAAGACGCGCTCGAGGAAGGCCACGTCGCCCCTGCCGGTCTGATGCTTGTCGATCTCGTAGATCTGCAGCGCCGCGAACGCGTGGGTCGGCGGGTTGGCCGCGTCGAAGTCCCATTCGTATGCGGGCAGCTCGCCGTTCGGATGCTGCGACCGCGCCTGCAGCAGCAGCACGAGCTGCGCCTTCGCGAAGGCCGGGTCGATCAGCGCGAACGCGATGCAGTGG
>CALMOR010000093.1:1186-11856 GCA_937872165.1 uncultured Burkholderiales bacterium
GTTGTCGGGCATCGAGATCACGTCCGACAGCACGAAGTGGCGCCAGTCCTGGTTGCGGATGTCCTTGCGGACCTCGGGCGGCGGCGGCATCGCGTCGTCGCCGTGCAGCCAGCTGCGCACGTCGTAGCCGTAGTACTGCTTGCCCCACAGCAGGCCGGCGAAGGCCTGGCGCTGCACGAGTCGCGCGTCGTCGCCGGCGACGTCCTTCTGCAGCGCCGCGTAGAACTCGTCGGCCTCGGCACGCCGCGTGTCGACGATCTCGTCGAAGGTCGCCGACGGCAGCAGGTCGTTGATGGCGCCGACGATCGACCGCACGATCGAGCCCATGAACGACTCGTCCTCCTCGTCGTCCTCGGCCTGCAGCCGCACGCGGACGGTGGCGCTACCCCGCGCCGGGATGTCGAACACGTAATGCGCGGCCATCTTGCTGCCGACGCCGCCGGGGTTGACCGCATCGGTCCTGCCGCCGACGACGTACGCGTCGATGCCGTCCTTGAAGTAGCCGGGGACCTGCGTCGCGTAGAGCCGGTTCGTGTTGGTGTCGTTGTCGCAGAAGAGCAGCGTCGGCATCGTGGCTTCGGCATCGCCGTCCCCGCCCGAGCCCGCCGCGCTGCAGGTCATCCGCATCGTCGGGCGGTCCTTGAGCTCCGCACGCACGTGGCCGGGGCCGTCGGACGACAGCCGGGCCTCCACCTTCCGCGCTTCCCACGACCAGGTGTTGCGCGCCCACAGCTGCGGCAGCACGTGCAGGCGCGCGGCCGCGTCGCCGCGGTTGTGCGCGGTGACGCGCAGCAGCACGTCGTCGGGACCGGCCTTCGCGTATTCGATCTCGATGTCGAAGTAGCGGTCGTCGGCGAACACGCCGGTGTCGATGATCTCGAACTCGCGTTCGTCGAGTCCGCGCGCGGCGTTCTTCGCGATCAGCTCCTCGTAGGGAAACGCGGCCTGCGGATACTTGTAGACCATCCGCATGTACGAATGGGTGGGCGTGCCGTCGACGAAGTAGTAGAGCTCCTTGACGTCCTCGCCGTGATTGCCCTGCGCGTTGTCGAGGCCGAAGAGGCGTTCCTTGAGGATCGCGTCGCGCTCGTTCCAGAACGCGGTCGCGAGGCAGAGCCGCAACTGCGAGTCGGCGAAGCCGCCGATGCCGTCCTCGCCCCAGCGATAGGCGCGGCTGCGCGCGTGGTCGTGCGGGAAGTAGACCCAGGCATCCCCGTCGTCGCTGTAGTCCTCGCGCACCGTACCCCACTGTCGCTCGCTGAGATACGGACCCCATGCGCGCCAGTCGGCGCCTTCGTCGATCTGCGCTAGGCGTCGACCTTCTTCGGTGTCGCGCACCGGACGAGGCGGTGCGCTGGGAGTCTCGATCTTCAAGGTCTTGGGAGTCGCGTGAGTCGAACGGTGGCCCGTGCGGACGACGAGCGGTGCATCGGGGAAGTACCGGGTGCAGTCGTTCCGGAACCGCGCACCTTACCGCGCGGGCGACCGATCGACATGCGTCGATCGCTGATTCTGCGTCGTCTCCGCTACAGTGCGGCGTGCTCCAACTCTCCATCGCCTTCGTCGTGCGACTGCTGCTCGTCGCGCTCTTCCTGCCCTTCAGCGCGCTCGACAAGCTGCTGGAGTTCGACGCGGCCGTCGGCCAGGCCGAGGAGACGTTCGCGTCGCGGCGGGTCGCCATCGCGATGATCGTCGTCGGCTTCGGCGTCGAGGTCGTCATGTCGCTCGCCATCCTGTGCGGCGTGGCCGACCGCATGGCGGCCTTCGTGCTGGCCGGCTATTGCGGCGTCACCGCGCTGTTGTGGAAGCCGTTCTGGAAGCCCGGCGACTTCTGGCGGAAAGGGCCGAGCGTCGGACGCGGCCTCTTCTGGGATTTCTGGAAGAACGTCGCGCTCGCCGGTGGCTTCCTCCTCATCACCTTCGGGACCGGCGCCGCGTCGGTGGACCGGTTCTTCGCCGATCCGCTGTCGTCGACGCATCCGTACGCGCAACCGACCGTGCCTCCATCGGCGAGCCCATGACCGATCCCGAGACCCCCGACGTCCCCTACTGGCACCTCTACACCGACGCCGACGGCGTGAGCCGTCAGACGCGCTGCGCGATGACCGCGTTCGAGCGCTCGTCGATCTCGCCGCCCGCCGAGCCGCAGTGGATCGGCGCGAAGACGCACGAGCCCTCGACCGTCTTCGTGACGGTGCTGCCGCCGGGATGGATCGGTGCGTGGCACGAGAACCCGAAGCCGCAATGGATCGTGCCGCTGTCGGGAAGCTGGTTCGTCGAGTCGATGGACGGGCAGCGCGTCACGATGGGTCCGGGCGAACTCTCGTTCGGCGAGGACCAGGGCACGAAGTCGGACGGCGAACGCAAAGGTCATCGCTCCGGGACGGTCGGCGACGCGCCGGCGGTGCTGATGATCGTGCAGTTCGAACATCCGGTCGTCGATTCGCCCTGCCGCTTCCGCTAGGCCGACGCGATGGACGGCTTCGAGATCGTCGACCGGCGCTTCGCGCACTACCTGCTGCACAACGCGCGGCTCGAGACGCTCGCGACCGGCTTCCGCTGGGTCGAGGGGCTGGTGTGGATGGCGGACGCGAACTGCCTGCTGTTCCAGGACCTGCCGCGCGACCGGACGATGCGATGGATCGACGGCGCGGGCGTGTCGGTCTATCGCTCGCCATCGGGCTATGCGAACGGGCAGACCCGCGATCGCGAGGGACGCCTCGTCGCCTGCAGCCATCGCGACCGTTGTCTTCATCGCACCGAGCTCGACGGTTCGGTGACGACGCTGGTCGACCGGCACGCGGGTCGTCGCCTCAACTCGCCGAACGACGTCGTCGTCAAGTCCGACGGCAGCGTGTGGTTCACCGACCCGCTGTACGGCATCTCGAACGACTTCGAGGGCGGACGCCAGGTCTCCGAGCAGGGTCCGGCGCTGTACCGGCTGGACGCGAAGGGAGGCGAGCCACGCGTGATGGCCGCCGACTTCGACGGACCGAACGGACTCGCGTTCTCGCCCGACGAGTCGCGCCTCTACGTGTCCGAGACCGGCGACCAGACCCGCGACGATCCGAAACAGATGATCCGCGTCTTCGACGTGTCGCCCGACGGTCTCGCGTTGTCGGGCGGCGGGGTGTTCCACACGGTCGCGCCCGGCTACTGCGACGGGATGCGCGTCGACGAGGACGGCAACGTCTGGTCGAGCGCGGGCGACGGCGTCCACTGCGTCTCGCCCGACGGCGGGCTGCTCGGCAAGGTCCTCGTGCCGCATCCGGTCGCGAGCCTCTGCTTCGGCGAGCGTCATCGCAACCGGCTCTTCATCGGCGGGTCGCAGACGCTGTATGCGATCCATCTCGACCGGCGCGGATGCGCATGGCCGTGAACGGTGTCCGCCTCGCGCGCCTCGCGCTCAACACGTTCGACGCGAAAGCGCTCGCCCGCTTCTACGTCGACGTCCTCGACTTCGAACGCGTCGATGCGGCGGGCCGCATGTCGCTCGCGCTCGGCGGCGTGCCGCTCGACCTGATCGAGGTCGACGCGACGGCCCGCGCCTATCCCGCCGACGTGCCCGGCTCCAGCCCGCTCTTCCAGCACTTCGCGATCGTGGTATCGGACATGAGCCGCGCGATGGAGCGACTCGCCGCGTCGAAGGACTGGACGCCGATCAGCGTCGGCGGCCCGCAACGACTGCCGGCCGACACCGGCCACGTGAACGCGTTCAAGTTCCGCGATCCCGACGGCCACCCGCTCGAACTGCTGGCGTTCGCCGACACGCGCGGCGACGACGCGGCGAGTCCCTTCGTGCGCATCGACCACACGGCGATCTCGGTCGTCGACGTCGAACGCAGCATCGCGTTCTATGCGGGCCTCGGGCTCGTCGTCGTCGGTCGCTCGTTCAACGTCGGGCCCGAACAGCAGCGGCTCGACGATGTCGTCGATGCACGGGTCGACGTGGTGGCGCTCGCAGCCGACGCCGGCGCGAAGCCGCACGTCGAACTGCTCGGCTATCGCGGCCCGCACCGTCGCGAGGAAGTCCATTCAACGGATTCAGCCGAAACGTTCGATTCGGCCAATTCGGTCGATACGGACGGAAGGGACGACGACATCGCCGCGACGCGCATGATCTTCACGACGCCGTCGTCCGATCCGTCGTCGCGTCTCGTGCTGCGCGATCCGGACGGCCACCGGCTCGAGGTCGGCCCGCGCGGCTGACCGAATCTCCTTCCTCCCTCGTCGACGGACCCGTCCATGCTGATCCTCCACAGTTACTGGCTGTCGCTCGCCACCTACCGCGTCCGCATCGCGCTGCGCCTGAAGGGCGTGGCCTTCGAGGAGCGCACCTACGACCTCTCGAAGGGCGAGCAGCACGCGCCCGGCTATCGACGGCTGAACCCGGCCGGCGCGGTGCCCGCGCTCGAAGGCGCGACGCCGCGTCCGCTGACGCAGAGCCTGGCGATCCTCGAGTGGCTCGACGAGACCTATCCGACGCCGCCGCTGATGCCGGCCGACGCGGCCGGCCGGGCGCGCGTCCGCGCGCTCTTCCTCGTGACCGCGGCCGACACGCATCCGGTGGTGGTGCCGCGCGTGCGCAAGCGTCTCGCCGAACAGTTCGCCGCGAGCGACGCGGATGTGAAGGCGTGGGCCGCGCACTGGTTCCGCGAGGGGCTGGTCACGTACGAGGCGATGCTCGACGACGGCGCGACCCGCTGCCACGGCGACGCGCTGACGATCGCGGACCTCGCGCTCGCCAGTCACCTGATCGGCGCGGCGCGCTTCGACGTCGACCTCGCGGACTTCCCGCGCGTGCGGACCGTCGGCGAGGCGCTGCTCGCGTTGCCCGACGTGGCGGCCTCGCATCCTCGCCTGCAGGTCGACGCGGTCGCGCCGGCCTGAGCGCAGCGCGGATCAGCGCATCCGCTCGACGATGCGGTCCGCGACGCGCAGCGCGTTCGCGATGATCGTCAGCGTCGGGTTCACCGCGCCGATCGAAGGGAAGAAGCTCGCGTCGGTCACGTATAGGTTGTCGAGCTCGTGGGCCTTGCAGTCGACGTCGAGGACCGACGTCGCCGGATCGGTGCCGAAGCGCAGCGTGCCGGCCTGGTGCGCGGTGCCGCCGATCGGGATGTCCTTGCCGAGATAGAGGCTGCGATCGAAGAGGTGCGGATGCATGTCGAGCTTCGACGTCAGGTCCTGCAGCTTGGCGCGCAGTCGACGATGGGCCTCGAGGTTGTTCGGCACGAGGTCGAGCACGATGCGGCCGTCCTCGTAGCGGATGCGGTTCCGCGGCGATGGAAGATCTTCCGACGTGAGCCAGAAGTCCACCGAGTGCTGCGCCATCCACTCGAACGGCTTGTCGGGGAACCATTGCAGGAAGCCGGGCAGGCCCTCGCCGCGGATCTGCGCGCCGTCCGACTTGCCGACCATCTGGATGTGGCCGAGCGGATAGGGCCAGTCGTCCGCGTCGTCGTTCGTTCCGAAATAGAAGTCGTTGAGGCCGAGCGTCTTCTGGAAGCGCGTCGGGTTCGGCGTGCGCGAGATCGCGAGCACGGTCGAGTTGTTGTGCCGCATGTAGTTGCGGCCCACCTGGTCCGATCCGTTCGCGAGTCCCTTCGGGTGCCGATCGTTCGCCGAGCGCAGCATCAGCAGCGCCGACGACAGCGCGCCGCAGGCCACGACGACGAGGTCGCCCGACACGGTCGTGCGTTCGGTGCCGCCGTCGACCTTCCGCTCGATGCCGACCGCGACCACCGTGCGGCCCGGCGCGTCGGTGATCAGCCGGTCGACGTAGGCGCCGGTCCACAGCGTCAGGTTCGGGTGCGCCGCGAGCGCGGGATCGACGCAGACGATCTGCGCATCGGCCTTGCCGTTGGTCGCGCACGGATAGCCGTCGAAGGCCTCGCACTTGATGCACGGCGACTGCGGCGACGGCACGCCGTCCTTCTCGTCGAGCAGCACGCCGACCGGCAGATGGAAGGGCTTGTGGCCGGCCGCGATCAGTCCGTCGAACAGCTGCCGGATGCGCGGCTCGTGCTGCACCGGCGGGTACGCGTAGGGACCGCTCGACCACGGCTCGGTCGGGTCCTCGCCGCGACGGCCGTGCACGTGATACAGCGTCTCGGCCTGCTGGTAGTAGGGCTCGAACACGTCGTAGCCCACCGGCCACGCGGGCGACAGGCCGTCCGCATGACGGAGCTCGCCGAAGTCGCGCTCGCGCAGCCGGAACAGCACCGCGCCGTAGACCTTGCTGTTGCCGCCGACGTAGTAGTGCAGCCCCGGATGGAAGACCTTGCCGTCCGCGCCGTACCAGCTCTCCTTCGCTTGATAGCGGGCCTCGTTGAAGACGATCTGGCTGTTCCAGTTGGCCGGTTCGCGCGGCAGATAGCCGCCGCGTTCGAGCAACAGCACCCGCTTGCCGGTCTGCGCGAGGCGCCAAGCCATCGTGCCGCCGCCCGGACCGGAGCCGATGATGACGACGTCGTAGTGCGTGCTCTGCGGTTGGTCCATGCGCGGTCCGGTGACGAGGGAAGGGTGACGCGGGCGGATCATCGGTCCCCGCGCCGCCGCTGTCCACGCGCTTGGCAGACCGCGGCCATCGTGCGACGTTCCGTTCGCAGCCGTCGACGGGCCGCGGGCCGCGGGCGGACGAGGTCAACGGGCGTCGCGTCTCCTGACCAGGACCACGCCTCCTTCCTCGAACAGCCGCTCGACGTCCGCATCGGCAGGCAGCCGGTCGATGCGCGTCAGCGCGAGCTCGCCCGGCGCGGGCGCACCGATCGGCGTCACGCGTTCGCGATGGACCGCGAAGCTCGGCATGTGGAAGTTCCACGTCACCGCGGGTTCGGGCCGCGCCTTCGCGACCAGCGCGGCGCGCTCGACGGGTCCTTCGAGGACTTCGCCGACGAGCGGCGCGCCGACGAGGCAGAGCGACAGCGTCGCGCCGATCGACGCTTCGAGGACCCGCGTGGCGACACGTCGCGCGCGCCGTTCGTCGTCGTCGACCGGGCGCGTCTCGCGACGGCGTCGCGGCCGAGCGATCGCGGTCAGCGCGAGCGCCGCGGCGGCCCATGCCACCGGACGGTAGAAAGCCGGCGTCGCGACGGCGGTGCGCGCGGCCATCGCGCGATAGAACGCGTCGTGGATCCAGCCGACGGATGCCGCGTGCGTCAGGAGGTCGGGCAGCGCGACGACGAAGGCGACCAGCATCAGCACCGGGATCGCCGCGAGCCACAGCCGCTTCACGCGATCGCGCTCCATCGCGCACAGCACGAACAGCGGCGTGCAGCCGTACAGCGCGTAGTGCGGCAGCTTGGTGCCCGACAGCGAGAAGAAGGCGACGACGAAGAGGCACCAGATCCACAGGAAGGTCTTCAGCGGATCGAGCGAGCGCGACCGGAGGCCGTCGACGAGCGAGCCGATCGCCGACAGCAGCCACGCGAGCCACGGCCACAGCAGCAGCGGCACCATCGCCACGTAGTAGAACGCGCTGCCCGAATGGTTCTGCAGCGTGCCGGTGAAGCGCTCGACGTTGTGGCGGAGCAGGAAGCCGTCGACGAAGTCGCGGCCGTGGATCGCCAGCGCCGCGACGTACCACGGTGCCGCGACGACGACGAGGATGGCCCAGCCGACCGGATCGAAGAACAGCCGGACCGCGGCGCGGACCGTGAAGCGATGCGGGACGAAGCGGCCGGTCAGCGCGTAGAGGAACACGGCCGCGACCGGGATCAGGATCGCGACCGGGCCCTTGGTCAGGACGCCGAGCGCGATCCACAGGTAGGCGCGGTACAGCGCGGGCCGGCTCATCGCGACGTTGAGCGACGGCGCGAACGGACCCGCCTTCGAGCGCGCCTCGACGACACGCCATGCATCGAAGAGCGCGAGCGCGATCAGCGCGTTGAGCAGCGCGTCGGCCGTGGCCGCGCGACCGATCACGAACACGCCGAGGCTGGTGGCGGCGATGCCGCAGCCGAAGAGCGCGTTGCGCGCGCCGATGCGCGGCGCCGCGAACACCGCGACGGCCTGGCACCACGCGGCCGTGGCGATGACCGACGGGAAGCGGAAAGCGAACTCGTTCACGCCGAAGACCAGGACCGACGCGGCCTGCAGCCAGTAGATCAGGATCGGCTTGTCGAAGCGATGCGCCCCGTTCAGGTAGGTCGACAGGAAGTCGTGACGCTCGAGCATCTCGCGCGTCGCCTCGGAGAACGCGCCCTCGTCGACGTCGAACAGCGGTGCCGCGCCGAGGCGGATCGACAGGAGGAGCAACGGCGCGAGGAACGCGAGCCAGGTCGTGCGTCGGTCGAGGGGAGCGTGAGTATTCAATTTCTCGTGACGACGAAGTCCGCTCGAACCTCAGCAGCGCGGCGGCTTGTTGATGCCCGACTCGAGCAGAAAGTGAGATCGGCTTGGAAACTCGATGACGATTGGACGAGGCATCCGAGCCCCCCGGATGCCGCGGTCGGCGACGGAAGTGCCTCTAGCGCGGGTCCGGCTCGCTCCAGTCCGCGCGATCGTCGACCTTCTCCGGATGCCGCACCTGGTAGAGATCGGCCGCGCCCGACTCGAAGTAGATGCGCGCGAGGGTTTCCGACAGCACGCCGGTCGACACGAACTGCGCGCCCGCGATCACGCAGAAGAAGCCGAACAGCAGCAGCGGTCTGCCGCCGATGGGTTCGCCGAAACCGAACTTGACGATCGCGAGCCAGGTCAGCACGAGGCCGCCGACGGCGACCAGCGCCATGCCGACGCCGCCGAAGAAGTGCCCGGGCCGCGCGCGATAGCGCATGAAGAAGAATACCGAGATCAGGTCCAGCACCACGCGGAAGGTCCGCGAGATGCCGTACTTCGAAACGCCGTGCACCCGCGGGTGATGCGTCACCGCCTCCTCGGCGATGCGGCGCGGCGTCGTCACGGTGGCGAGCCATGCGGGGATGAAGCGATGCATCTCGCCGTAGAGGCGGATGCTCTTCAGCACGTCGGCGCGGAATGCCTTCAGGCTGCAGCCGTAGTCGTTCAGGCGCACGCCGACGACGCGCGCGATCAGCGCGTTGGCGATCTTCGACGGGATGGTGCGCAGCAGGTGGTCCTGCCGGTCGCGACGCCAACCGGCGACGCAGTCGAGGTCCTCGTTCAACAGGCGGGCGACGAGCCGCGGGATGTCGGCCGGGTCGTTCTGCAGATCGCCGTCGAGCGTGACGATGACGTCGCCGCGCGCCGCGTCGACGCCGGCCTGCATCGCGGCGGTCTGCTTGAAGTTCCGCATCAGTTCGAGCGGACGCACGTGCGGTCCGTAACGGGCGCGGGCGCGACGGATCTCGGCCGCGGTCGCGTCGATGCTGCCATCGTCGACGAGGATCAGTTCCCACGGACTCGGATAACGCGCGAGCGCCTCCTCGGTCCGCGCCACGAACGGCGCGACGTTGTCGGCCTCGTTGTACATCGGCACGATGATCGACAGCCGATGCGGCGGCAGCGGGACGGCCGTCGCGTTCGCGGGCAGCGCGGGCAGCCCCTCCGTCGATGCCACGCGCACCGACGCGAACGCCGTGGACGGCGGGGTGGGCGGATCGTTCATCGAAGGCGAGTCGGGCATGGGGCGCGCCATTGTGCCCGATGGCTGTGGCGGGCTACCTACACTGCGATCGCGCGCCGGCGCCGACGCGCCGCGCGCGGGCGCCGATCAGTCCGGGTGCGATCCGGGCAGGACGATCGCGGCGAAGGCGCCCGCTGCGAGCGCGAGCGCGAGCACCACCGCATGCAGGACCAGCGCCGCTTCGAGCCCGGCCTGCAACGGCAGGTCGCGGGTTCGCATCAACGCGGCCGCGCCGGCTTCGAAAGTGCCGAAGCCCGCGACGCCCTGGATCGGCAGGATCGACGCGAGCTCCGCGCCGATCGCTCCGAGGAGCGGCACGCCGCTGTCGTGCGCATCGACGACGACCGAGAGCAGCCACGCTTCGGCGATCAGCTTGACGGTCCAGTTGCCGAGGGTCCACAGCCATCCGGACGCGTTGCGTCGCGTCGAGCGTTCGAGCAGCGCGTGAAGGCGATCGAGCCGCGAGCCGTTACCGACCGCGGTCGCGACGGGTCGACGATGCCTGCGCGCCCACCACGGCACCGCCGAAGCCGCGACGACGATGACGGCGATCGCGGGCAGACGCCCTGCGATCGGAAGCCCGGGCCAGAACAGCGCCGCGAGACCGAGCACGACGGTCGCGTCCTGTGCGCGCAGCCACAGCAACGAGACGATCGCGCGGCCGACGCCGATGCCGAAGCCGCGCGACAGGAGGACGGGGAAGGCCGCTTCGCCGCTGCGGAACGGCAGCACGTTGACCAGCGCGTTGTGGACCAGCGTGACGCGAAGGATGCGCAGATAGCGTCGCAGCGGGCCGTCGTCGTCGACGATCTCGTCGCGGAACTCGCCGGCGATGCGGGCTCCACGCATCGCATAGCTCGCCGCGAACAGCAGCGCGACGCCGACCAGCGCGCCGAGGTCGATCCGTGCGAGCCGTTCGCCGACGCCCTGCCAGCGCGCATCGGCGACGATCCATCCGAGCATCGCGATCGAGATGACGATCGCGACGCCGCGCAGGAGGACCGTCCGCGTCACGGCGCCGCAGTCGCCGTAGCGTGACGCGGCAGCATCGCGTCGAGGCGCGGCGCGGCGAGGGTCGCGGCCC
>CALMOR010000093.1:11866-19962 GCA_937872165.1 uncultured Burkholderiales bacterium
GCGATCATCGCGACGAAGGCCGTCGCATGCTGCAGCGGCGACGCGAGCGGATAGCCGAGATCGACGACGAGGAGCGACACGCCGATGCCGATCGACACCGCGCCCATGACGCGTACGCCGGCCCGCGTGTTCCAGAAACGCCAGCGCGCGGCGGTCATCACGCCGAGCGCGCCGCAGATCCAGCCGCCCGCCGCACCGGCCGCGAGGTCGGCCGGCCAATGCGCGCCGACCGCGATGCGCGACAACGCGATCGCGATCGCGGCAGGCACCGCCCACGCGGCCGTCGCGACCGGACGGCGCGACGCGAGCACGAGCAGCGACGCGAGCGTGAACGCCGTCACCGAGTGGCCCGAAGGAAAGGTGTTGACGTGCAGCACTTCGCCGATCACGTGCACGTGAGCGGGATCGATCACCGAGGCCGGTCGCGGCAACGCGAAGAGGCGCTTCAGTCCGTTCGAGTAGATCCCCCCGTACGCGGCGGCGGCGATGCCGGCCGCGTACCAGCGCGGCTGTCGGGCCAGCGACGGCGACAGCAGCGCGAACGCGACGATTCCGGTCCCGCAGATCGTCACCATCGACCACGCGCTGTCCGGCAGCAACGCGGTCGCCGACTGCACGGCGGTGAACGCTTCGAGGTTGAGCGCGCCGCTCTCGAGGAAGACCGCGGCGCACGCGATCAGCACGAGGCCGACGACGAGGACCGGCAGCAGCGCCACCGGCTCGAGCGGCGCGAGGTCGTCGGACGTGCTCACGCGCGAGCCCTCACACGTACGCGATCCATCGACCCGCGACGAGCACCGCGATCCAGGTTGCGATCGAGACCGCGGAGAAGAAGCGTGTCGAGCGGCGCGGCGACGACCCGGGAGGCGCGTCGATCTCGGCGCGATACGGACCCGCGTGGAACATCAGCGCGTTGATCGCGGCGGCGAACAGCAGGACCATCTTGACGATGAACGCGCGATTGCCGACGAGCTCGGTCGCATGCGCCGCGAACAGCAGGAGACCGGTGGGCACCACGAGCGACAGGCTGAGCAGCGTGACCGGCAGCACGAACAGCATCAACGGTCGAAGCGTCACGTTGCGGCGCAGCCCGAGCAGACGCAGGTCGATCACGACGATCGACCCGAAGAGCAGCGCGAAGCCGACGATGTGCAGCGTCTCGACCGTCGGGTAGAGCCACGTCGATTCGCGGAGCGCGGTACCGAGGGGACTGCCGGCGACGGCCTCGCCGATCTTCGCGGCGGGGCTCGCGTCGATCATGCGCGGCCTTCAGCCCCGGACAGGGTCGCGATCGACGCGGAGCGCGGCCGTCATCGCAGTTCGACCGTGTGTTCCCCGGCGCCGTCGGTGAAGCCGACACGTTCGGCACGGACCTCGCCGGCATGGGTCCGGCTCGGATAGGCGACGACCGTCACCTCGCGGCCCACGCCCATCGCCTCGCGGCTGGCGCCGCGCGACTGCATCCGCGAGACCGGTGCGAGCACGACCGTATAGCGCTTGCCGTCGGCGTCGAGGGCGATGGTGGCGTGCGGGTTCTCGTAGATGCTGGACGCGATGCGTCCCTTCAGCGTCATCGGGTGGTCGGCGTCGTAGTCGTTCCAGCCATGATGGGCGAAGGCCGCAGAGGCGCACGACACGAGGATCGCCGCGATGGTCGCTGCGTGGATCGTCCGCTGTTGCATGAGAGCTCTCCTCGCGATTCGACGGGGGCGGATTATCGCACCGCGCCCGGTAGCGACGACCCGCGCGGCGATCGGGTCAGCAGTCGAGCAGCCACGCGCCTTCGCGCCGGGCCGCGCCGACGCGCACGAGGTCGTCGATGGTGCGATCGGCGAGCACGCGCGGCGGCAGGCCGATGTCGCGGTTGGCATGCACGATCGCCGGCACGTCGCGGAACATCGCATGGACGGTGTCGATCGACATGCGGCGATCGTCGAGCAGCCGGTACTTGAGCAATACCTTGACGACGTGACGACCGTTGCGCGACGGATCGGCCGAGAGCCGCCGCAGGCGACTGCGCGCGCGGTCGAGTGCGCCTTCGGCATCGGTGAACGGCCGGCCGTGTCCGGGGACGATGACACGCGCGTCGAGCGACTCGACCAGTTCGAGGGTCTCGAACGCGGCGCCGAAGTCCTCGGCCAGGGTCTTCGGGTTCGCGGTGGGGAACATGGCCCCGCAGCCGTCCTCCCAGATCGCGTCGCCCGAGATGAGGATGCCTTCGTCCTCGCAATGGAACATGACCGAATCGACGTCGTGTCCGGGCGCCGCGAGCGCCTCCCACTCGCGACCGCCGAGCGTGAGGACGTCGCCGGGCGTGACCGTGTCGGTGAAGTCGAAGCGATCGCAGTGCTGGCCGGTGGCCTCGAACGAGAGGAAGCGCTGGTCCCAGTTGCGGACGCCGTAGGAATTGCCTTCGGGAATGACGATCTCGCACCGCAGGTCGCGGGCCAGCAGCGCGTTGCCGCCGCAGTGATCCGAATGCAGATGGGTGTTGATGACCCGTCGCAGCCTGGCCGTGGCATGACGTTCGAGTGCGTGGCGGACGAGCGCGAGCGTCTGCTCGGCATGGGCGAAGTAGCCGGAGTCGATCAGCGTCGCGCCGTTGTCGTCCGCGAACAGCACGCAGTTGGCCGACAGCCAGCCGCGTTCGAAGACCGTCATCCCCGACGGGAGCGCGACGTTCGGGGCCGGGTCTTGCAGCGGCGTCGTCATGCGGCCGCCCTCGCGGCGAGCGAGCGGCCCGGGCCGACCGGCATCTCGCGCGCCGCCCGCATCGCGTCGCCGTCGAAGAGCGGATCGCCTCGCAGGTAGTCGTCGAGCATGGCGGTGGCGTCGAAGCCCCAGAAGCGCTGGCCGTCGACGACCGCGGTCGGCACGCCGAAGACGCCGGCCGCGAGCGCATCGGCTCCGTTCGAGCGGAGGGCGTCCTTGACCTCCGGCGCCTGCAACGCGGCTTCGTCGACCGCGAGCTCGGCGAGCAGCGCCAGCCAGTGTTCGCGGTCGGTGGGCAGTCTGCCGTCGATCCAGACGTAGGCGAAGAGGCGGTCCACGACGTCGCGGGTGTCGCCGAGCGCGATCGAGAGCCTCAGCAGCGGCAGCGGATTGAACGGGTGCATCGTCGGCATCGTCAGCGGGACGCCGTGCCGCGCCGCGAGCCAGGTGCAGTGGCGGAAGGTCCACTCGCGCTTCGGGACGATCTCCGCCGGTCCGACGTTGCCCCAGTGACCGAGCAGTCCGGCGAACAGCAGCGGACGCCGGCGGATCACGATGCCGTCGCTCGACGCGACGACGTCGTCGATGACCGCGTTCTGCAGATAGGCGTACGGTGAGACGAAGTCGAAGTACCAGTCCAGGGTCTTCATCGAACGGGGTCCTGTAGGACGCGGGCGGAAGGAAGGTCGGGTATCGGCCGACGCGGAAGGCCGTAGCCGTCCGCTGGCCCGCTCGGTGATCGTGGACGACCATCGCTGTGGACCTTGAGCCGTAACCGCATTTCAGCATATCGGGAACATGGTGGACGAGTCGACCGGCCGTGAAGACACGCTGACCCGTGAAGAGATCGGTCACCCGTCCGGGGGATGGGGATCGGTCGCGGCGGTGGCGACGATCCTTCTGAAGGAGCGCGTCGCGCTCAGCGGCTCGCGGTTACTGCTCGAGCAGAACAAGTCGGGCGGTTACGCGTGCGTGAGCTGCGCCTGGGTGAAACCGGCTCATCCGCATCCGGCCGAGTTCTGCGAGAACGGCGCCAAGGCGACGGCGTGGGAGATCACGAAGAAGACCATCCCGTCGGACTTCTTCGCGACCCACACGGTCGGCGCGCTTTCCACTTGGGACGATTACCGGCTGGAAGCCATCGGTCGCCTCACGTTGCCGATGCGGTGGGATCCGGTGACCGACTGCTACGTCGAGGTGTCGTGGGACGACGCGTTCGCAGACGTCGGAAGGGAGTTGCAGAAGCTCGAGCCCGAGTCGGTGGTGTTCTATGCATCCGGCCGCGCGTCGCTCGAGACCTCGTACCTGTATCAGCTCTTCGCACGACTCTACGGCTGCAACAACCTGCCCGACAGCTCGAACATGTGCCACGAGAGCACGTCGGTCGCGCTGCCGAAGACGATCGGCGTGCCGATCGGAACCGTCCGCCTCGACGACTTCGAGAAGACCGATGCGATCTTCTTCTTCGGGCAGAACGTCGGCACCAACAGCCCGCGCATGCTGCATCAGTTGCAGGATGCGCGCGCGAGGGGCATCGAGGTCGTCACCTTCAATCCGCTGCGCGAGCGCGGCCTCGTCGCGTTCGTCGATCCGCAGTCGCCGCTGCAGATGCTGAGCAACCGCGGCACCGTCGTCAGCACGCAGTACCACCAGGTTCGCTGCGGCGGCGACACCGCGGCGATCATGGGCATGTGCAAGGCGTTGATCGCGGCGGACGATCGGGCGATCGCCGCCGGCGACGCGCGCGTGATCGATGTCGTCTTCGTCGACGAGCACACCCACGGCTTCGCGGAGTTCGCCGCGAGCGCGCGGGCGCTGACCTGGGACGAGATCGAGAGGCAGTCGGGGCTGACCCGTGCCGCGCTCGAGGACGCGACCCGCGTCTATCGCGAAGCCGACGCCGTGATCGGCATCTACGGCATGGGCCTCACGCAGCACCGCGAAGGCGTGCAGAACGTGCAGATGCTGAGCAACCTGCTCCTCCTGCGCGGCAACATCGGCAAGCCGGGCGCGGGCATCTGTCCGGTGCGCGGCCATTCCAACGTGCAGGGACAGCGCACCGTCGGCATCACCGAGAAGCCGGAGCTCGCGCCGATGGCGAAGCTGAAGGAGCTGTACGCGTTCGAGCCGCCGACGAAGAAGGGACTGAACACGGTCGAGGCGTGCGAGGAGATCCTGACCGGCAAGGTGAAGGCCTTCATCGGGCTCGGTGGAAACTTCGTGCGCGCGGTCCCGGATACCGAACGCATCGAGGCCGCGTGGTCGAAGCTGCGGCTCACCGTGCAGGTGTCGACCAAGCTCAACCGCAGTCATCTGGTCCATGGCGACATCTCGTACATCCTGCCCTGCCTCGGCCGCATAGAGATCGATCGACAGGGCGACGTCGAACAGATCGTCACCGTGGAGGACAGCACCGGCTGCATGCACGCGTCGCGCGGCAAGGCGGAGCCCGCGGCGGAGACGCTGCGATCGGAGATCGCGATCGTCGCGGCGCTCGCCGAAGCGACGCTGCCGCCCAATCCGAAAGTGCCGTGGCGCACGTGGAGCCGTCACTACGGCGCGGTGCGCGACGAGATCGCGAAGGCCTTCCCGGAAATCTTCCACGACTTCAACGCACGCCTCGATACGCCGGGCGGCTTCCCGCGGCCCGTCGCCGCGCGCGAACGCAAGTGGAAGACGCCGAACGGAAAGGCGAACTTCATCGTCCCCACGTCGCTCGAGACCGATGGCGACCTGCCGACCGGTGGCGACGGCGTGCTGCGCCTGACGACGATCCGCAGCGACGACCAGTTCAACACGACGATCTACGGTCTCGACGATCGCTTCCGCGAAGTCGAGGGCACGCGCCGCGTCCTGTTCATGCATCGCGACGACATCGCCGCGCTGGATCTGGTGGACGGCGATGCGGTCGTCGCCGAGGCCGTCACCACCGACGGGATCGTGCGCGTCGTGGAGGACCTGCGCGTGAAGGCCCACGACATCCCGCGCGGCAACGTGGCCGGCTACTACCCCGAGTGCAATCCGCTGATCCCGCTCGCGCATCACGCCAAAGAGAGCAAGGTTCCCGCCGCCAAGGCGATCCCGGTCCGCATCCGCGGCCTCGTCGCGGCATCCGTCTGACCATCCGCATCGAGGAGGTTTCATGAGCAGTCCCGCTCCGCATGTCGTCCCGCTGCGTTACACGCCGTCCGTCGAGGTGATCGAGGACGACGAAGCCGAGACCATCGACGAGCTGATCGCGACGATGACGAAGATCCAGCAGAAGACCTACGAGGACGGCGGCCACGCGATCCGCAGCGTGCATGCCAAGAGCTACGGGCTCATCGAGGCGCGTCTCACGATCCCGCAGGACCTGCCGCCCGACCTCGCGCAGGGCATCTTCGCGAAGCCCGGCACCTATCCGGTCGTGATGCGCTACTCGGCCATTCCGGGGGACCTGCTCGACGACAACGTCTCCACGCCGCGCGGCCTGTCGATCAAGATCATCGGCGTCGAGGGACCGCGCCTGCCGGGCAGCGAGGGCGCGACGACTCAGGACTTCGTGATGGTCAACGGGCCGGCCTTCGGCGCTCCGAACGCGAAGAAATTCCTCGGCACGCTGAAGCAGCTGGCCGCGACCACCGACAAGGCGCCGGGCCTGAAGAAGGCCTTGTCGACGACGTTGCAGGCCGTCGAGAAGGTGGTCGAGGCCTTCGGCGGCGAGAGCGCGACGCTGAAGATGCTCGGCGGTCATCCGAAGACCCATGTGCTCGGCGAGACCTACTACACGCAGGCGCCGGTGCTGTACGGCGACTGCATCGCGAAGCTGTGCGTCGCCCCGACCTCGGCGCCGCTGACGGCGCTCACCGACGCGAAGGTCGACCTCGACGGCAAGCCGAACGGCCTGCGCGGTGCGGTGGTGGATTTCTTCGCGGTCAACGGCGGCGAGTGGGAAATCCGCGTGCAGCTCTGCACGGACCTCGAGAAGATGCCGGTCGAGGATGCATCGGTGGCATGGCCGGAGGACGAGAGCCCCTACCTGACGGTCGGTCGCATCGTCGCCGACCCGCAGACCGCATGGACGCACGGGCGCTCGAAGGTCGTCGACGACGGCTTCTCGTTCAGCCCGTGGCACGGCATCGCGTCGCACCGCCCGCTCGGTTCCGTGATGCGGGCACGCAAGCGTTCCTACGAGATGTCGGCGCGTTTTCGCGCGGAGCACAACCAGGTCGACGTCGTCGAGCCCGACAAGGAAGCCGTGCTCCCGTGACGAACGCTCAGTCGAAGCGACGCGTGTCGAGGGTCTCGAGGATGGCGCGCTTGCGCTCGTCCGACGCCTTGCCCCATTCGATGATCTCGTCGAGCGTGCGGAAGCAACCGACGCAGAGGCCGCCGGCGGCGCGCTCGTCGACCGAGCCGCGACCGGGATCCATCTTGCAGATCGAGATGCAGGGCGACGCGATCGGCAGATCGTCGGACAGGCTCATGGACGGACGGAGAACGGCATGACGAAGGACATGGAGAAGGGCGACGCGGTGGCATGGCGTTCGTCGCAGGGCACGATCGAAGGCACGTTGAAGAAGCTCTCGGCATCCGTCGAGATCGAAGGCCGCCGCGTGGCGGCATCGAAGGACGACCTGCAGTATCTCGTGAAGAACGACCGGACGGGCGCCGTCGCGGCCCGCCTGCCGGACACGTCGACGAAGAAGGATTGAGGACGCCGATGGCCACCAGGACCAGGCGCGCGGCCGGCGCGCCGAGCGCAGCCCCGGCCCCCGACGCGGACGACCCCGACACGATCGCGCGCGAGTTCCACGAGGTCGTCAACATGTCGGCCGCCGCGATCGAGAAATGGCTGGAGACGAAGGAGTCGCACGTCGTCGGCGCGAAGGACGGCAGGACCGGGACCGCGGAAGGAGGACCCGAATCGGTGGGACATCGGTCCGGGCGACGCATCGTCGGCCTCCTCGCCAAGCATCGCGACGCGATGACCGCGGCCGACTACGCGCACATGCGCAAGGTCGTCGGTTACGTCCATCGGCATCTCGCGCAACGGCCGTCCGGCGAGGACGTCGCGACGAGCCGCTGGCGCTACTCGCTGATGAACTGGGGCCACGACCCGCTGCACGATCGTTAGGCTCCGTCGCGCGATCGACGTCGGCTAGTAGCCGCGTCGCCGATCGACGATGCCGGTGATCGGCTCGCCGCGTTCGAGCCGTGCGATCTTCTCCGCGATCTGGGCGATCGTCGCGCGCCGCTGCGTCAGCGCCGAGCAGTGCGGCGTGATCGTGATGCGCGGCTCCTTCCAGAACGGATGCGCGGCGGGCAGCGGCTCCTCGCGGAACACGTCGAGCGTCGCGCCCGCCACGCGGCCTTCCGCGATCGCCGCGAGCAGGTCGGCGTCG
>CALMOR010000094.1:0-2741 GCA_937872165.1 uncultured Burkholderiales bacterium
CGGCCATCGACCGCAATCACCAGGACAACCGCGGCCCGGTCGCGCTGCTGCTGAGCCGCCAGAACCTGGCCTACCAGGAGAAGACGGAACAACAGACCAGGTCCATCGCGCGCGGCGGCTACGTGCTCGTCGACGTGCCCGATCCGCAGGTCGTGCTGATCGGCACCGGCTCCGAGGTCGGCCTCGCGGTCGATGCCGCGAAGGCGCTCGCCGGCCAGGGCGTCGCCGCGCGCGTCGTGTCGATGCCGTCGACGTCGGTGTTCGATCGCCAGGCCGTCGACTACAAGGCCGCGGTGCTGCCGGCCGGCGTGCCGCGCGTCGCGATCGAGGCCGGCGTCACCGACTTCTGGTGGAAATACGTGAGGGCCGAGGGCGCCGTGATCGGCGTCGACAACTTCGGCGAGTCGGCCCCCGCGAAGGACGTCTACGACTTCTTCCACCTGACGGTCGACAACGTCGTGGCCACCGCGAAGAAGGTCGTCGCCGACCTGGCGAAGTAAAGCAGCACCTCAACAACTCCTCACTACATCGCTCAACATGACCATCAAAGTCGCCATCAACGGCTACGGCCGCATCGGCCGCAACATCCTTCGTGCCCACTACGAGGGCGGCAGGAAGCACGACCTCGAGATCGTCGCGATCAACGACCTCGGCGACTCGAAGACGAACGCGCACCTGACGCAGTACGACACCGCGCACGGCCGTTTTCCAGGCAAGGTCACGGCCGACGGCGACTCGATCGTCGTGTCGGCGGCGGGCGCGGCGGGCGACCGCATCAAGGTCTTCGCCGAGCGCGATCCGGCCAAGCTGCCGTGGGGCTCGATGAACGTCGACGTCGTGCTCGAGTGCACCGGCTTCTTCACCACCAAGGAGAAGGCCTCGGCGCACATCAGGGGCGGCGCGAAGAAGGTCATCATCTCGGCGCCCGGCGGCAAGGACGTCGACGCGACCATCGTGCACGGTGTCAACCACGACGTGCTGAAGGCGAGCGACACCGTCATCTCGAACGGCAGCTGCACCACCAACTGCCTCGCGCCGCTGGTCAAGCCGCTCAACGACAAGCTCGGCATCGAGACCGGCCTGATGACGACGGTCCATTCGTACACCAACGACCAGGTGCTGACCGACGTCTATCACGAGGACCTGCGGCGCGCGCGCAGCGCGACGATGTCGATGATCCCGACCAAGACCGGCGCCGCGGCCGCGATCGGCCTCGTGCTGCCGGAGATGAAAGGCAAGCTCGACGGCTTCGCGATCCGCGTCCCGACCATCAACGTTTCGATCGTGGACCTGTCGTTCATCGCGTCGCGCGACACGACCGTCGAAGAGGTCAACGCGATCATGAAGGCCGCGTCCGAGAACGAGCTCAAGGGCGTGCTGGACTACAACGTCGAACCGCTGGTGTCGCACGACTTCAACCACAACCCCGCGTCGTCGACCTTCGACGCGACGCTGACCAAGGTGTCGGGCCGCCTCGTCAAGGTGTCGAGCTGGTACGACAACGAGTGGGGCTTCAGCAACCGCATGCTCGACGCGACCGTCGACCTGATGTCTGCCAGGTGACCGGCGCGATGGCCCGTCCCGCGCGGGCCCTGCTGTTCCTGTCGATCGCGGCGCTGGTCGCGGGCTGCGCGACCACGCAGCGCACCGACCTCGGCTCGGGCGCCCATGCGCTGACGAAGCGGGCCGGCTTCGTCGTCGTCCGCTCGTCGGTGCTGAAGGAGCAGGTCGAGCGCGAGGCGCTCGCCGAGTGCGCGTCGCGCAAGCTGGCGCTGTCGGTGCTCGACATCACCGCCGCGGACCCCGAGCCGCCGGCCTACGCGGTGGCCACCATCCAGTACCGCTGCGTGGCTCCCTGACCTCCTCCGATCGCTACCCATCGCCCATGAACTTCCTTCGCATGTCCGACCTCGATCTCGCCGGCAAGCGCGTCTTCATCCGCGCCGACCTCAACGTGCCGCAGGACGACGACGGGCGCATCACCGACGACACGCGCATCCGCGCGTCGGTGCCGGCCATCGAGGCCGCGTTGAAGGCGGGAGCCGCGGTGATGGTCACGTCGCATCTCGGCCGTCCCACCGAAGGGCGGCTCGAGCCCAAGGACTCGTTGAAGCCGGTCGCCGAGCGGCTCGCGGAACTGCTGAAGCGGAAGGTGCCGCTCGTGTCGAACTGGATCGACGACACGGCCTGGCAGTCCAGCCTCGACACCGACGAGGTCGTGCTGCTCGAGAACTGCCGCGTCAACCGGGGCGAGAAGAAGGACGACGACGGGCTGTCGAAGACGATGGCGTCGTTCTGCGACGTCTACGTCAACGATGCGTTCGGCACCGCGCATCGTGCCGAGGCCACGACCCACGGCATCGCGAAGCACGCGCCGGTCGCGTGCGCGGGGCCGCTGCTCGCGGCCGAGCTCGACGCGCTGGGCAAGGCGCTGCACGACCCGAAGCGGCCGCTGGTCGCGATCGTCGCGGGCTCCAAGGTCTCGACCAAGCTCACCATCCTCGAGACGCTGTCGGAGCGCGTCGACCAACTGATCGTCGGCGGCGGCATCGCCAACACCTTCCTGGCGGCGATCGGCAAACCGATCGGCAAGTCGTTGTCGGAACCCGACCTCGTCGGTGCCGCGAAGGCGATCATCGACAAGATGAAGGCGCGCGGTAGCGGAGGTTCCGACGTCGCCGTGCCGCTGCCGACCGACGTCGTGGTCGGCCGCATCAGCAACCGGCGGGTCTGCCAGTCGT
>CALMOR010000094.1:2751-5516 GCA_937872165.1 uncultured Burkholderiales bacterium
GTCGGCAAGAAGTTCGACGCGAAGACCGAGGCGCGCACCTGCGACGTCGACGACGTCGAGGACGACGACATGATCTTCGACGTCGGTCCCGAGACCAGCGCGGCGATCGGCGCCATCGTCGCGAAGGCCGGCACGATCGTCTGGAACGGACCGCTCGGCGTGTTCGAGTTCGACGCGTTCGCGGGCGGCACCGAGCGTCTCGCGAAGGACATCGCGTCCGGTCCCGGCTTCTCGATCGCGGGCGGCGGCGACACGCTCGCGGCGATCGCGAAGTTCGACGTCGAGCAGGACATCGACTACATCTCCACCGGCGGCGGCGCCTTCCTCGAGTTCCTCGAAGGCAAGAGCCTGCCGGCCGTCGCCATACTCGAAGAACGCGGCAAGAAGTAAGCTGCGGGGTTCGGACCGCGCCGCGGTCCCCATTTCGAGAGCCGGTCGTCGCACGACCGCAGGACCTTCATGCCACGCGCCACCAAGATCGTCGCCACCATCGGGCCCGCTTCGACCGAGCCCGATGTCCTCGCGAAACTCATCCTCGCGGGCGTCGATTGCGTCCGCCTCAACTTCTCGCACGGCACGGCCGCCGACCACATGCTGCGAGCGGACCGCGTGCGCACCGCGGCCCGCAACGCCGGCCGCGAGGTCGCCATCATGGCCGACCTGCAGGGACCCAAGATCCGCGTCGGCAAGTTCGTCGACGGCAAGGCCGCGCTCGAAGCCGATGCGACCTTCGTGCTCGATGCAGAGTACGACGGCCTCGGCGACGCCGACCACGTCGGCCTCGACTACAAGGAACTGCCGCGCGACGTGCACCCCGGCGACATCCTGCTGCTCAGCGACGGGCTGATCGAGCTCGTCGTCGATCGCGTCGAGGGCCCGCGCATCGTCACCAGGGTCAAGGTCGGCGGCGACCTGTCGAACAACAAGGGCATCAATCGCCAGGGCGGCGGCCTCACCGCGCCGGCGCTGACGATGAAGGACATGGAGGACATCAAGACCGCGATGAAGCTCGGCGCCGACTACGTCGCGGTGTCGTTCCCGAAGAACGCGACCGACATGTCGATGGCGCGCCTGCTCGCCAATGCCGCGGCCGACGAGGCGAAGGTCTCGCATCCGTACATGATCGCGAAGATCGAACGGGCCGAGGCCATTCCCGCGTTGCAGGAGATCCTCGACGCGTCGGACGGCATCATGGTGGCGCGCGGCGACCTCGCGATCGAGGTCGGCAACGCGGCCGTGCCGGCGCTGCAGAAACGCATGATCAAGATGGCGCGCGCGTCGAACAGGTTCACGATCACCGCGACGCAGATGATGGAGTCGATGATCGTCAACGCGGTGCCGACGCGGGCCGAGGTGTCCGACGTCGCCAACGCGGTGCTCGACGGGACCGACGCGGTGATGCTGTCGGCCGAGAGCGCGTCGGGCCGCTATCCGGTCGCGACGGTGCAGGCGATGGCCACCATCGTCACGGCGGCCGACGAGTCGGAGACGATCGAGCTCGACCGCGACTTCCTCGACCAGACCTTCTCGCGCGTCGACCAGTCGATCGCCTACGGCGCGCTCTTCACCGCGCACCACCTGCGCTGCAAGGCGATCGTCGCGTTGACCGACTCGGGCTCGACGGCGCTGTGGATGAGCCGTCACGACATCGACATCCCGATCTTCGCGCTGACGCCGCGCATGGCCACGCTGCGCAAGCTGGCGCTGCTGCGCAACGTGCGCGCCTTCGAGCTCGAGGAGTTCCAGGACCGCGACGCGGCCCTCGTCGCGTCGGTCCAGCTGCTGCTGCGCAAGGGCGTCGTTAACTCGGGCGATCTCATCGTCATCACCGTCGGCGAGCCGATGGGTTCGGCCGGCGGCACGAACACGCTGAAGATCGTCAAGGTGGGCGAGCTGCTCGCGCGGCCCGCCGAAGCCGCCGCCTGATCCGTCGTTCGAGGTGGCCGTCGCGTCGTCGGTGATCCGCAGCGCGAGGCGCCTCGTCGCGTTCGCGGCGATCGCAGCGGCGGTCCTCGCCGCCTGCGCACCGCTGCCCACGCGCGACCTGCGCGCGTCGAAGAGCGAGATCGCGGCCGTCGCGCTCGCCGCCACGCCCCGTCCCTCGACGACCGCGCTGTCGCCGGTCTATGCGACCGCGCGCCAACGCATCGAGACGGTCGACCGCATCTGGAAGACGATCTGCGACCTCTACTACGACCCGACCGTCAACGGAGCGGACGTCGCGCGGCTGCGCGCGCAGTCGGTCGTCGAGGTCGGGTCGAGCGACCTGCTCAGCGACGCGCAGTTCTATCGCGTGCTCAAGCGCAACGTCGCGGCATTGAACGACTCGCACACGCTGGTCCTGACGCCACGCGAAGCCGAGGACTCGCGCACGCGGCGCGCGACGCAGATCGGACTGGCCTTCACGACGAGCGGCGCCACGGTCCTCGTCGGCAGCATCGTCGAAGGCTTCCCCGCGGACCTCGCGGGCATCCGGCCCGGCATGATCGTCGAGCGCATCGACGGACAGGCGCTCGACGACGCGTTCTTCGAGCGCGCGCGTGCCGTGCCGCGCGATCCGTCCGTCGCCGAGCCGGTCGTGCTCGGCGATGTCGATGCCGAGCGGTCGCTGCGGCTGCGGGCCGTGCGCGCGCTGCTCGTGGCACGCGACGGCGAGCCGGGTCCGCACCGGCTGACGCTGCGGCGTGCCGACGACACGCCGCTCGAGGTCGAGGTCACCGCGCGCACCGGCGACGTGCCGACGCGCGAGAGCCTGACCCGCCTGC
>CALMOR010000094.1:5526-7605 GCA_937872165.1 uncultured Burkholderiales bacterium
TCGGGGAGCGACGTGCTGCGGCTGTCGCGCTTCGACTCGGCGGTGCGCGACCGTCTCGCGCTCGACATCGAGACGTCGCGACAGCGCAGCGCGGGGCTGATCCTCGACCTGCGCGGCAACCCCGGCGGCGAGCAACGGCTCTTCGAATGGCTGGTCGGGCGCTTCGTCACGGAGCCGACCGACCTCGGCGAGATGCTGCGGCGCTCGGGCACGAAGCGGCTCGTCGACGCGATGGTGGCCACGCCCGCCGCCCGTCCGTACGTGAAGCCGATCGCCGTGCTGATCGACCGGTCGACCGCGAGCGCGTCCGAGCTGACGGCCCATGCGCTCGTCGAGCAGCGCGCGGCGATCGCGGTCGGCGAGACCACCTGTGGCTGCGTGGTCGCGATCCGTCGCGACTTCGTGTTGCCCGACGGCGGCGCGCTGCACGTGGCCGAGGTCGGCTTCCGCACGGCGCGGGGTCGCCGCATGGAAGCCGATCCGCTCGTGCCGTCGCTGCCGGTGACGCCGACTCTCGGCGACCAGCGCGCCGGCAGGGACGCCGTCCTCGACGCCGCGGAACAAGCGCTGCTGCGCCGCTGACGGTCGTGTCCCCGCGTCCGAGGCTTGCGAAGTCCGCTCACGCTAGAATCGCCGGCGGTCCGTCCGTCGCGGCGCACCTCCTCGTCGTCTTTCACGCACTGTCCGGAGATCCTCCATGCCTCTCGTCTCGATGCGCCAACTTCTCGACCATGCGGCCGAGAACGGCTATGGCCTGCCCGCCTTCAACGTCAACAACCTGGAGCAGGTGCAGGCGATCATGACGGCTGCGGCCGAGGTCGACAGCCCGGTGATCATGCAGGCGTCGGCCGGGGCGCGGAAGTACGCGGGCGAAGTGTTCCTGCGCCATCTGATCGAGGCGGCCGTCGAGTCGTATCCGCACATCCCGGTGGTCATGCACCAGGACCACGGCCAGTCGCCGGCCGTCTGCATCCAGGCGATGCGCCTCGGCTTCTCGTCGGTGATGATGGACGGCTCGCTGCAGGCCGACGGCAAGACCATCGCCGACTACGACTACAACGTCGACGTCACGAGGAAGGTGGTCGACATCGCGCACGCGATCGGCGTCACGGTCGAAGGCGAGCTCGGCGCGCTCGGCTCGCTCGAGACCATGATGGGCGACAAGGAGGACGGCCACGGCGCCGAGGGCACGATGACCCGCGAGCAGCTGCTGACCGACCCGGACGAAGCCGCGCGCTTCGTGCAGGCCACGCAGCTCGACGCGCTCGCGATCGCGATCGGCACGTCGCACGGCGCGTACAAGTTCACGCGGAAGCCGACCGGCGACATCCTCGCGATCGACCGCATCAAGGCGATCCACCAGCGCATCCCCAACACGCACCTCGTGATGCACGGCTCGTCGTCGGTGCCGCAGGACCTGCTCGCGATCATCCGCGCCAACGGCGGCGACATGAAGGAGACCTACGGCGTGCCGGTCGAGGAGATCCAGGAAGGCATCAAGCACGGCGTGCGGAAGATCAACATCGACACCGACATCCGCCTCGCGATGACGGCGGCGATCCGCCAGTACTTCGCCGAGAATCCCGACAAGTTCGATCCGCGCGACTATCTCAAGCCGGCGATGACGGCCGCCAGGAAGATCTGCGTACAGCGCTATCGGGAGTTCGGTTCGGCCGGCCAGGCGTCGAAGATCAAGCCGTCGACGCTGACCTTCATCGCCGAGAAGTACAAGAAGGGCGAGCTCGCGCAGGTCGTGCACTGAGCCGGACCGGATCGAAAGCGCCGATCGATGGCCGACGAGCCCAGTCGCAGCGGTAGCTGGTGGGGCACGATGCCCGGCGTGCTGACGGCCGCGGCCGCGGTCATCACCGCGGTCACCGGCCTCGTCGCGATCCTCGCGCAGAACGGCGTCTTCGGCGAGAAGAGCAGGACCTTCGTCGCGCAGAAGACCAGCGACGTGCGCGATGCCGTGTCGCCGTCCCAGCTCGCGACCGCCCCGACCGCGGAGGCCCCGAAGGTCGCGGTGCCGCAGCCGCCCGCCGCGCGGGCCGCGTCCGCGCCCGACCCGAGTCCCGTAGT
>CALMOR010000094.1:7615-8377 GCA_937872165.1 uncultured Burkholderiales bacterium
GCCCGACGCCGCGACCGGCATCGTCTCGACGCCGCTGCACGCTGCGGCGTTCACGGGAGCCGTGGTCACGCTCAACGACGGCACGGTCGTCAAGCTGCGCGACCACGTCAGGGACCCGTGCCAGCCCACCGCGGTGCTGAAGACGCAGAGCGGCCAGTCGATCGAGATGGACCGCATGCGCCGCTTCGACCTGTCCGACTGGAACGCGGCCGATCGCAAGGGCACGGCGCACGTGACGCTCGTCAACGGCGACACGTTCGACGCCAAGGTCGAAGGCTGCGCGATCGTCGGCAGCAACGACCTCGGCGACTATCGCGGCGACTTCGCGACGGTCCGCTCGGTCGAGTTCATCCGCTAGGACTTCCGGTGGACACGCTCTTCGAGTCGCGCATCGCGTCGCTGCCGCTGCTGGGCCGCGGCAAGGTCCGCGAGAACTACGCGGTCGGCGAAGACCGCATCCTGATGGTCACGAGCGATCGCATCTCGGCCTTCGACGTCGTGATGAACGAGCCCATCCCCGGCAAGGGCGAGGTGCTCACGTCGATGGCGTTGTCGTGGTTCGCGCTGCTCAAGGACCTCGTGCCCAACCACCTGACCGGCATCGCGCCCGAGTCGGTCGTGAGCGAGGACGAACGCGCGCAGCTGCGAGGTCGGGCGATGGTCGTCGAGCGGCTGGTGCCGCTGCCGATCGAGGCGGTCGTGCGCGGCTACCTCGCCGGCTCGGGGTGGAAGGACTATCGCGCCGACGGATCGATCTGCGGT
>CALMOR010000095.1 GCA_937872165.1 uncultured Burkholderiales bacterium
GCGTCGTCGTCGCGGCGCCGCGGTCGCGACGGCGAGCCGTCGCGGGATCGAGGCCGTCCGTGCAGGGATGCGGAGCTTACCTGTCGGGAAACGGACGGCGACGCGAGGCCGGCCCGGCCCTCCGCATTCTTCGACGGAATAAGCATAATGCGCAGCCCGTGGCTTCCTCCCCGCTGCGCGCCCCTTCAGCATCGCCATCGCGATCAACCACGAGACGAATCATGACGACTTCATCGCAGGGACCCGCCGACCTGCTGCGTCGGATGCTCGACGCGGCCATCGCGAGCGCGCAGCCGGCACTCTGCATTCCGCCGCACCTGCCGGAGGCGCCGCGCGGTCGCCTGATCGTGATCGGCGCCGGCAAGGCCTCGGCCGCGATGGCCGCCGCGGTGGAGGCCCACTGGCCGGGTCCGTTGAGCGGCCTCGTCGTGACGCGCTACGGCTATGCGGTGCCGTGCCCGCGGATCGAGATCGTCGAGGCCTCGCATCCGGTTCCGGACGAGGCGGGGCTCGAGGCCGCGCATCGCATGCTCGACCTGGTGTGCGGCCTCGACGAGGACGACCTCGTCCTCTGCCTGATCTCGGGCGGCGGGTCATCGCTGCTGCCGCTGCCGGCGGACGGTCTGACGCTCGCCGACAAGCAGGACGTCAACCGCGCGTTGCTGAAGTCGGGTGCGACGATCCGCGAGATGAACTGCCTGCGCCGCCACCTGTCGGGCATCAAGGGCGGCCGGCTCGCCGCCGCGTGCCATCCGGCCCGCGTCGTCACTTTGCTGATCTCCGATGTTCCCGGGGACGATCCGATCGACATCGCGTCCGGACCGACGGTGGGCGACCCGACGACCTGCGCCGACGCCCTTGACGTGCTGCGCCGCTACGGCCTCGACGTGCCGGCGGTCGTGATCGACCTGCTCGAGAGCGGCCGTGGCGAATCGGTCAAGCCGGACGATCCACGGCTCGCGCGCGCCGAGGTGCGGATCGTCGCGACGCCGCAGCAGGCGCTCGAAGCCGCGCAGCGCGTGGCCCGCGAAGCCGGCTTCGAAGCCCACGTGCTCGGCGATGCGCTGGAAGGCGAGGCGAGCGATGTCGGCAAGGTCCTCGCCGCGATCGCATTGCAGGTCGCGCGGCGCGGCCAGCCGTTCGCGGCACCGTGCGTGCTGTTGTCCGGCGGAGAGACGACGGTCACCGTGCGCGGCGACGGACGAGGCGGGCGCAACGTCGAGTGCTTGCTGTCGATGGCGCTCACGCTCGACGGTCATCCGCGCATCCATGCGCTGGCCGCCGACACCGACGGCGTCGACGGCCAGGAGGAGGTGGCCGGCGCCGTGCTGACGCCCGACACGCTCGCGCGCGCGTGGTCGCTCGGCATCAAGCCGCGCGACGCGCTCGCCGACAACGACGGCCACGGCTTCTTCGGGTCGCTCGGCGATGCGGTCGTCACCGGCCCGACGTTGACCAACGTCAACGACTTCCGGGCGATCCTGATCGAGACGGAGACGCTCGCTCGCTGAGGGGATGGCCCACCGGTGCCTGCCGTGGCCGCTGTAGTCCGTCGCTCATCCGTCTTTCGACCCGCGTCTGACAAGGCGCTCGCACGCGCGTCTGCATGCTGTGACGACGATCCGCGCATCGTGTCCGTCCGGACACTGCACGGCCCCGTTGGTCCACGCATCGATCGCCTTTCCGCGAGCACGGTCGTGCCCATCGGTCACGACGAGGACAGCTCATGGATGATGGAAAGAACTACACGCGCCGCGATGCGATCGGCACGATCGCCGCATCGCTCGGTGCCGTGACGGTCGCACGCGGCGCGAGCGCCGCGACCGCGACGGGCGGCGAGGCGGCCTCGACCGCGACGGCCGTGCCGCTCACCGATCCGAGGACGAAGTATCCGAAGCCGCCGTTCAAGGGCCAGTCGCAGGAATGGCCGGGCCTCGCGAGCCGCATGGAGCCACGGCCGGACCACGGTGAGCAGAGCTATCGCGGTTCGGGACGGCTGCTCGGCCGCAAGGCGCTCGTCACCGGCGGCGACAGCGGCATGGGCCGCGCCGCCGCGATCGCCTTCGCGCGCGAGGGAGCGGACGTCGCGATCTGCTACTACCCGACCGAGGAAGCCGATGCCCAGGAGGTGGTGGCGCTGATCAAGGCCGATGGACGGAAGGCCGTGGCGTTGCCGGGCGATCTGCGCGAAGAGGCCTTCTGCCGCAAGCTCGTCGCCGACGCGGTCGCGCAACTGGGAGGCCTCGACATCCTCGTCAGCAACGCGGGTCGACAGCAGGCCCACGACTCGATCCTCGACCTCACGACCGAGGCCTTCGACGCGACGATGAAGACCAACATCTATGCGCCGTTCTGGATCATCAAGGCCGCGGTCCCGCACCTGCCGCCCGGCGCGACCATCATCGCGACGACGTCGGAACAGGCCACCGATCCGACGCCCGACCTCTACGACTACGCGATGACGAAGGCCGCGACGACGAACTACGTGCACTCGCTCGCCAAGCAACTCGCGTCGAAAGGCATCCGCGTCAACGGCGTCGCGCCCGGTCCCATCTGGACGCCGCTGCAGGTGAGCGGTGGCGCGAGCCAGGAGAAGCTGAAGACCTTCGGCGGCATGACCCCGATGAAGCGTCCGGGACAGCCGGCGGAGCTCGCGTCGATCTACGTTCAGCTCGCCGCCGCCGATGCGAGCTATGCGACCGGTCAGGTCTACGGGTCCGCGGGAGGGTCGGGGCAGCCCTGATCGCCTCTGGCGCGGCTCGCTAACCCGCCGCCTTCGCACGCGCACGCAGGCGAGGCGCCGCGAAGTCCAGGAAGGCCCTCAGCTTCAGCGGGATCCGCTGCTGCCCGTCGAACACCAGGCTGAGCGGGCTCGGCGGCGGCTCGAAGCTCTTCAGCACCACGGTCAGTTCGTTCGCGCGACGAGCCGCCTCGATCTGATAGAGCCGCACCTGGGTCAGGCCGATGCCCGCGCGTGCCGCGTCCACAGCGGCCTCGGCCGTATTGACGACGAGACGGGCCCGGATCGGCACTTCGACGCCGTCGAAGGTCCAGCTCTGCGACGAGCCGGTCGCGTTCATCGCCACGCAGTCGTGCTCGCGCAGGTCGTCGGGGACGAGAGGGACGCCGCGCGCCTTCATATATTCGGGACTTGCACAGGTGACGCGCCGGATCGAGCCGAGACCGATCGCGTTGAGGCGGCTGTCCGGCAGCGAGCCGATGCGGACCGCGACGTCAAGGTGTTCGTCCAGAAGATGCGAGATGCGATCGCCGAGCACGACCCTGACGTCGACGTCGCGATAGGCCAACAGGAATTCGTTGACGACCGGCAACAGATGGAGGCGTCCGAACAGCAAGGGCGCGGTCACCACGAGCTCGCCGATCGGCGCGACGAACTCTCCGCCGGCCAGCCGTTCGGCGTCGGCCACCTGGCCGAGGATCCGTTTGCAGTCCGCCAGATACGAGCGCCCGGCGTCGGTCAGTTCGAGGCGGCGCGTCGAGCGGATCAGCAGACGCGTCCGCAGATGCGCCTCCAGGTCGGCGATCTTGCGACTGACCGTGGCCAGCGGCACGCCGAGCCGCCTGCCGGCCGCGGAGAGGCTGGTGCCTTCCGCGACCGCGACGAAGAGCGACATGGCATCGAGCCGATCCATCGACCATTCCGTAATTCGGAAGACTGCATCTTATATCAACGGACTGTTCCCGGATTTCGGCATGGGCTATCTTCGCCACCGCAGTGAACGACGGCCCCGTCCGCCGCTGCGCGCCGCGTCGGCCCGAGGCCGGTGCGTCGCAACTCACCGAACGGAAAGAACATGAACGTCCGCCTGCTGAATGCCGTCGCGATCGCCGCGGCCCTGTCGACCGGGACCGCCGCCGCGCAGTCGTCCCCGTCCGTCTCGTCGACGACCACGTACCACACGGTCGCCGTGGACGGCGTCGACGTGTTCTATCGCGAAGCCGGCCCGAAGGACGCGCCGACGCTGCTGTTGCTGCACGGTTTCCCGTCTTCGTCGGTGATGTTCGCGACCCTGATCCCGTTGCTCGCCGACCGCTATCACGTGATCGCGCCCGACTACCCCGGCTTCGGTCGCAGCGACGCCCCGACGCCGTCGCGATACGCCTACACGTTCGACCACATCGCGACGACGGTCGATCACCTGACCGAAGCGTTGGGTCTCACCCGCTACGCGCTCTATCTGCAGGACTACGGCGGTCCCGTCGGCTTCCGTCTCGCGCTCGCCCATCCGGAGCGCGTGAGCGCGATCGTCGTGCAGAACGCAGTGGCGAGCGAAGACGGTCTCGGCCCGGCCTGGGATTCGAGGAAGGCCTTCTGGAAGGACCGCGCGGGCAACGAAGCGAAGGTCATTCCCAACTTCCTTTCGTTCGCCACCACGCGAGGCCGCCACATCGGATCGAGCCCGAACGTCGAGCGCTACGACCCCGCCGCGTGGATCGACGAGTTCGCGCATTTGTCGCAACCGGGTCAGAGGGAGATCCAGTCCGATCTGTTCTTCGACTATCAGACCAACGTCGCCGCCTACCCGCAGTGGCAGGCCTGGATGCGCCGGACCCGGCCGCCGATGCTGGTGCTGTGGGGCCGCTACGATCCTTCGTTCGCGCTGCCGGGGGCAGCCGCCTACCAGCGCGATGTACCGGAAGCGGAGGTGCATGTCCTCGACGCCGGACACTTCGCGCTCGACGAGAAGGTCGACGAGATCGCCGCCCTCATGCGCGCCTTCCTGGCTGCTCACGCGACCGTGGGGCGTTGACGAGGGAGCCGTCGACGTTGCTGCAAGGAGGACGGGTCTGAGAGACACTGCGGCCTCGCGGTCCACGGGAGCCGGCGCGGCGTCGAAGATCGATCGAACGCCGGCGAGCGGAGCGCGACTCCTTCCGAGGTACAGCGCACATGGATGCATCCGTCGACTCCCGAGTCGGGCGGCCTCACGACGAGGCTGCCCGGCCGGTCAGCCCGGACGACTGGGCACGTCGTCTTTCCGGTCCTCCCGAGATCAGCAGTCACAGCGGACTGTGGCCGACGGCGCTCCTCAGACGCTGGAGCGGCACGTCGCCGCTGATGGAGCAGCCACCGCTCGATCATCATTACGTGGTCCAGCATCTGGGCGGTCCCAAGCGGATCTCGCGCAAGCGCGACGGTGCCGATGTCTCGACCGTCGCGGCCTGCGGGTCGCTGACGATCGTCCCGGCCGGTACGCGCTTCACCTGGCGGACCGCCGGACCGATCCGGTTCGCCCATCTCTATTTCTCGCCCGCGTTGCTGGGCGCGGTCGCGGCGCGATTCGACAGGGGCAGGGAGTTCTCGCTGATCGATCGGGTCGGCGTGCGCGACCCGCTTCTCGAGTCGCTCTACGCCGCGATGCTCGAAGGCACCGCACGACCGACGTCCGCGCCCGCGTTCTACCTCGACGCGCTGCTCGACGCCTTCCTCGTCCGCATCCTGGCCACGCACACGACCGCGCGCGTCAAACCCGCGAGGCCGCCGGAGGTCCTGCCGCGCTTCCGCGCGCAACGGGTCGCCGATTTCATCGAGGAGAATCTCGATCGGCCTCTGTCGGTCGCCGAGCTGGCGGACCTCGCGGGAACCAGCCTTTCCCACTTCAGCAGGGCGTTCCGCAATGCGGTGGGCGAACCTCCGCACCGGTATCTGCAGCGGCGTCGCGTCGAACGCGCGATGCGACTCCTGACGGACACGGATCTCGGGGCCGCGGAGATCGCGAAGCAATCCGGCTTCCACGACACCGATCAACTCGGCAGGGCGTTCCTCAAGCAGACCGGGACCACGCCGTCGCGTTACCGGCGCGGCTGACGGTCGTCAGCGACCGCCCTTACGTCGATTCGTGCGAATTACCGCGTGATCCTGCGAATATCTTCGCGAGGGCGCACGGAAGAGAACGGAGAGAGGCGGAGAATGGCCTCCGGATCGATCGGTGCCGGACGCCGCGATTCGCCGGATGCCCGCTGCATGCGCGAGGCGACCGGATCGCCGACTCCTACGGCCTTGAAGAAAAGACGACGAAAACTCCCGCACGACGGGTGCGAGTTCGATGCCCGCGCACGTGATCTGATCGACCAGTTGACGGCCCTGCGTCCGGTCCTCGTTCGCATCGCGCGACAGCAACTGCGCAACGACGCCTGGGCCGATGACGCCGTTTCGGACACCCTCGTCGCAGCGATCGAAGGCATCGACCAGTTCCAGGCTCATTCGAGGCTGAAGACCTGGGTGATCGGCATCCTGCGTTTCAAGATCTTCGACATCTTCCGCGCCCATCGACGCGAGCAGCCGCTGGTCTTCGAGATCGACGACGACGCGGATGGCGACGGGCCGGCGCCGGTCGCGCTCGAGACGTTGCAGATGGGACGCCTGCTCGAGGAAGCTCCCGAGGCCCGGATCGCGCACACCGAGTGCGTCGACCGGGTACGCCAGCTGATGGATCAGCTACCCGCCGATCAGCGAAAGGTCCTGATCCTGCGAGCATGGAGCGACCTTCCGATCGAAGACATCTGCGACGCGATGTCGATCACGCGATCGAACGCGAGCGTGCTGTTGCATCGCGCGCGTCGCGGACTGGTTCGACAGCTCGACGCCGGCAACCGAGGAAGAGGGGTCGTCGACCGGTTGCTGTCGCGCTGAGCCTCGATTCCCCGCGCCGCTCGGTCGGACGATCCACCCATGCGACGTCCGACTCGACACCGGAGATGACCGATGCAATCCGCGAGTGCGCCCACCTTCTCGAGCGCGAGCCTGCGCTGTGCGTCGGCGATCCGTTCCCATCTCGTGCAGAGCAGCCGCGACATCGGCTGGACCTCCGTCCTCGTCGACCACCATCGCATCGATGCGGACGAAGATCCGTTCGAGACGCTGCCGACGCCCGACCAGACGATCGTCGTGATGACACGGGGTGCACAGCGGATCGCTTCCTTTCGATGCGGTGCATGGCGTGAAGCGGTCTACCGCGTCGGTACGGTCGGCCTCACCGCGGGCGGCCTGTCGGACCGCCTGAGGCGGCGAAGGAGTCGAAACGCGCAGCCGTTCGAGAAGGTCAACCTCTACGTGCCCGAGGAGTTCTTCGTCGAAGCGGCCGAGCATTTTCGCGGCATCGGCACGCAACGGGTCGAGAGAGTGCGCAGCGCGCTCGCCTTCGACGATCGCCTGCTCGGCGAGACGGTCCTCGCGTTGCTGGAGGCGATGCGGCGCAACGTTCCCGATTTCTACGCCGAAGCCGCGATGCAGTGGCTCGCGACCCACATGCTGACGATGGGCGGGAAGTGGTTCGACGAGCGCGACGACCGTCGCCATTGCGGCCTCATCGACGACCACCGCCTGGCGCGCGTGCTCGAGTTCATGAGCGCGCGCTTCGCCGACGTCCTGACGCTGGACGACTTCGCGGCCGAGGCCGGCGTCAGCAAGTTCCATTTCGCACGCCTCTTCAAGGAACGAACCGGTCTGTCGCCGTACGCGATGTTGGTCGAGATCCGGCTGGACTCGTCGAAGCGGATGCTGAGGACGACCGACCTTGCCGTGGCGACGGTCGCGATGCGCTGCGGCTTCGCGAGCCCGACCCACTTCTCGACGCTGTTCCGCAAGCGACTGGGCCTTTCGCCGACGGCGTTTCGCGCAATCGCGCGCTGACGAGCGACGCCGCGAAGTTTCCATCGTTGCTGAAGTCGTTCGGCCGATTGCGCCGGCGGAACTTAGGGACGCGCGTCGGGTACAAGAGCGATGCAGCGCAGATTTCCGATCGATCGTTCGGGGCACCGCCCCTTCTGGTACGACACGCCGCCGCGCACCACGCGCAGGGGTTCGTTCTGGGTCAGCGGCGAGCGTGTGCACCGCGACGGGAAGACCTACCAACGCGGGCCGATGTTCGTCGCATGGGAGGCCCCGGCGGAGGTGACGCGTCCCCATCCGATCGTCCTGCTGCATGGCGGCGGCTTCCAGGGAACGGAGTGGCTGGACACGCCCGACGGGCGGCCCGGCTGGGCCCAACGACTGATCGAGAACGGCTACGCGGTGCTCGTCGTCGATCGTCCGGGCCAGGGCCGTTCCCCGTATCACACCGAGACGCTCGGACCGATGGGGCCGCCGTTCTCGTACGAAGGCGGCCGCGAGATCTACTTCCCCGTCGATCCGTCGGGCCGGCATACCCAGTGGCCGTTCGATCCGGACGACGACGATGCGATGGACGCCTTCATCGCCGGTTACGGGCCGCTGCCGGCGGACCTCGCCGCCTCGGAGGACATGGATGCCGATCGGGTGTCGCGTCTGCTCGACCGGATCGGACCCGCGATCCTTCTCACTCACTCGGCGTCGGGGCCCGACGGCTGGCTCGTCGCCGACCGTCGTCCGGGTCTCGTCGTCGCGATCGTGGCGATCGAGCCGATGGGACCACCGTTCGCCGACATCCCCAACATCGGCTCGCTCGCATGGGGTCTCGCCGCCGCGCCGCTGACCTTCGACCCGCCGCGGGCGAGCGCCGCCGAAGTCCGTGCGGCCGCGCCCGCGTCGCTCGCGTTGCCGGCGCTGACCGGCTTGCCGGTCTGCGTGGTCACCGGCGAGACCTCGGCCTTCGCGCCGGCCAGCTTGCCGATCGTCGAAGCGCTCAAGGCCGGCGGTGCCGCGGCCGAACTGCTCCACCTGCCGGACCACGGCGTGCGCGGCAACGGTCACGGGTTGATCTACGAGAAGAACTCGGACGATGCCTTGAGGCCGGTGCTGCGATGGCTGGACGTCCATGCGTCCGGAGACGTCGCGAAGCGCGCCCCGTGAAGCGGGGCCGACGGACATGCCCGACTGGACACGACGCGACTTCCTCTCGCTCCAGCTCGCAGGCGGCATCGTGATCGCGGCGGGCGCCGACGGAGCGCCGCGGCCGGGCGACGAGCCGTCGAGCCCGCAGCGGAGCTTCGACGTCGTCCTCGTCGTCAACGGTGGCGAGCATCGACTGCCGGCCCTCGACGCGCACACCACGCTGCTCGATGCGTTGCGCGACCGCTTGCGGATGACCGGTACCAAGAAGGGCTGCGGTCTCGGACAGTGCGGCGCCTGCACGGTGCTCGTCGACGGGCGGCGCGTGAACAGTTGTCTCTGCCTCGCGGTCATGCAGCAGGGCAAGGCCATCACGACGATCGAAGGCCTCGCCGACGGGGACGCCCTCCATCCGCTGCAGGCCGCCTTCGTCGAACACGACGGCCTGCAGTGCGGTTACTGCACGCCGGGCCAGATCGTCAGCGCGGTCGCCTGCATCGCCGAAGGCCATGCGACGTCGGACGACGAGGTCCGCGAGTGGATGAGCGGCAACCTCTGCCGCTGCGGGGCGTATCCCAACATCGTCGCGGCCATCCGTGCGACGGCGGACTCGAGCGAGCGGCGATGACGCCGTTCGCGTACCTCCGGCCGACCAGCCTTCCGGCAGCGCTGGCGACGGGTGCCCGCCATACGTCGAACGACGCCGACGTTCCGGGCAACGACTTCTTCGGAGGCGGCACGGACCTCATGCAACTCATGAAGGAGCACGTGCGCAATCCGGCAGCCGTCGTCGACCTGGCCGCATTGCCGGACATGGACGACATCGTCGTCGGCTCCGATGCGATCCGGCTCGGAGCGCGGGTGACGATGAGCGACGCGGCCGCGCACGCCGGCCTCCGGGCGCATGCGCCGGTTCTCGGCGAAGCGCTGCTGGCGAGTGCCTCGCCGCAGGTACGCAACCTCGCGACGCTCGGCGGCAACCTGCTGCAGCGGACCCGTTGCGGTTACTTCCGCGATGTGGCGCTCCCCTGCAACAAGCGCGAGCCCGGCAGCGGCTGTCCCGCGATCGACGGTCTCAATCGCCTGCACGCGATCCTCGGGACCAGCGAGCACTGCATCGCGACCTACGCGGGCGACTTCGCGAACGCGCTCGTCGTCGTCGATGCGGACGTCGTCGTCGCGGGTCCGCGTGGCGAACGCCGCGTCGCGGTCGCCGATCTGCATCGACCGCCGGGCGATGCGCCCCACGTCGAGACCGCGCTCGACCGCGGTGAACTGATCGTCGCGATCGAGATGCGACCCCGCGCCCTAGCGCGACGCTCGCACTACCTGAAGGTGCGCGATCGCGCGAGCTTCGAATGGGCGATCGCATCGGCCGCGGTGGCGATGGATCTCTCGGAAGACCTCACGGTGCGCGACGTGCGGGTGGCGGTCGGCGGGGTCGCGACGCGACCGTGGCGCCTGCCGGCCGTCGAACAGGCGTTGCGGGGCCGACGCGTCACGGCCGACCTCTGCCGCGAAGCCGGCTCGCTCGCCGCCGCGGGAGCGGTGGCCAACGGGCGCAACGCATACAAGATCCCGCTGATCCGGCGGACCGTCGCGCGCGCGCTCGAAGAGACCGCGGGCCTCGCATGACGGCTTCGATCGGGACTTCGCCGCCGCGCGTCGACGGACCTTTGAAGGTCACGGGTCGGGCGCTCTATGCGGCCGAATACGCGCCGGCCGGTCTGGTCTACGCGGCGCTGGTCGAGAGCACGATCCCGGCCGGCCGGATCGCCGCGATCGACACGCGGGGCGCCGCGGACGCGCCGGGCGTGCTGCTGATGCTCACGCACGAGAACGCGGACCGGCTGCCTTACCGGCCGCCGAAGGAGCGACCGGCGGTCGACCCGGTGGCCGGCGAACAGCTGCGCGTGCTGCAGGATGCGCAGGTGCGCTTCAGCGGGCAGCCGATCGGAATCGTCGTGGCCCGCACGCAGGCCCAGGCCGAACACGCCGCATCGCTCGTGCGGGTCGCCTACGTCCGGGCGTCGACGCCTCTCACCCGCTTCGATCGGGCGCGGGCCCGCCCGACCTCGGCGGCCGCGGCGGCGAAGGGCCGTGGTCCCGAGACGAGGGACGGCGATGCCGATCGAGCGCTGGCCGGCTCGTCGACGCGGATCGACCGCACCTATGTACAGCCACGCGAGCAGCACAACGCGATGGAGCCGCATGCGACGACGGCGCTGTGGACCGGTGACCGGCTGACGCTGTGGAGCAAGACGCAGTGGGTCGACAACGAGCGCGATGCGATCGCGCTGGTCTTCGGCATCCGGGCCGGCGACGTGAGGGTCGTCAACCCGTTCGTGGGCGGCGCGTTCGGGTCGGCGCTGCGCACATGGCCGCACGTCGCGCTGGCCGCGATGGCGGCACGCAGGGCGGGGCGTCCGGTCCGCCTCGAGCTGACGCGCAGACAGCTTTCGTACTCGGTGGGCTTCCGCCCCCACGTCGAACAGCGGGTCGCTCTCGGCGCCGACGGCCACGGACGTCTGGCCGCGGTCGTCCACGAAGCGATCGGCCAGACCTCCACTTACGAAGAGTTCGCCGAGTCGATCCTGACGGTGCCGCGCGTCGGCTATGCGGCAGCCACCCGCCGCACGCGTTACGGACTCGTCGAGATGAACGTCGGCACGCCGTGCCCGATGCGCGGTCCGGGCTGGGCGACCGGACTCTTCGCGCAGGAAACGGCGATGGACGAGCTCGCGGTCGCGCTCGCCGTCGATCCGATCGAGCTGCGCTTGCGCAATCACGCGGAGCGCGATCCGGAGAAGGACCTTCCGTGGTCCAGCAACGGCCTGCGCGACTGCTATCGCATCGGCGCCGCGCGTTTCGGATGGGAGCGTCGCGACCCCGCGCCCGCTTCGATGCGGAACGGACGCCTGTCGGTCGGATGGGGCATGGCCGCCGCGATCTATCCGGCGGCCCGCTACCCGACGAGCGCCACGGCGACGATCGATGCGGACGGCTTCGCCGTCGTCCGCTGCGCGACGACCGACATGGGCCCGGGGACCTACACCGCGATGACGCAGGTCGCGGCCGACGCGCTCGGGTTGCCGTTGCAACGGGTGCGTGCCGAACTCGGCGACTCCGACCTGCCCGATGCGAAGGAGCATGGCGGCTCGACGACGATGGCGAGCGTAGGCTCGGCGGTACAGGCGGCATGCGACCGGCTGAGGGCCACGATCGCCGAGCTCGCCGCGCGTCTCGGCATCGACGAGTCCGACATCGGCGCACTGCTTCGCCGGGCCGGGCGGGACCGGCTCGAAGCCAGCGCGACGACGGCTCCGGGCGACGAGACGAAGAGCCATTCGAGTCACGGCTTCGGCGCCGTCTTCGCGGAGGTGGTGGTCGACCCGGACCTCTGCACTGTCCGCGTGCCGCGCATCGTCGGCGCCTACGATGCGGGCCGCATCGTCAATCCGCGGCTCGCGCACAGCCAGTGCATCGGCGGCATGGTGGGCGGCATTGGCATGGCCCTGCTGGAGGAGGCCGAATGGGACGGCGATCTCGGCCGCGTCGCGAACGCGACGATCGCCGAATACCTCCTCCCGGTCAGCGCCGACGTCCAGGAGCTCGACGCGAGTTTCGTCGAGAGCGAAGACACGATCCTGAACCCGCTCGGCGTGAAGGGGCTGGCCGAGCTCGGCC
>CALMOR010000096.1:0-4110 GCA_937872165.1 uncultured Burkholderiales bacterium
CGTGTTGACGATCGCCGAGCCGCGCGACAGGTGCGGCAGCGCGGCCTGCGCCATGTGGAAGTAGCCGAAGATGTTGGTCTCGAACGTCCGCCGCAGCTGCTCTTCGGTGATGTCCTCGAACTTCTCCTGCGCGCACTGGAAGGCCGCGTTGTTGACGAGGATGTCGAGACCGCCGAGCTCGGCGATGGTCGTCGCGACCGCGTTGCGACACTGCGCGGCGTCGCGCACGTCGCCGCGGATCAACGCGCAGCGCCGGTCCTCGAGTTCGACGAGACGCCGGGTCTCCTGCGCGTCGTCGACGTTCTCGTCGAAGAGGACGGCCACGTCGGCGCCTTCCTTCGCGAACGCGATCGCGACCGCACGGCCGATGCCCGAGTCGGCGCCGGTGAGGAGCGCGCGCTTGCCGGCCAGCTTGCCGGCCGGTCGATAGCGGGCGAGGTCCGACTGCGGCTGCCGCTTCATCGCGGACTGCTTGGCCGGATAGGGCAGCTGCTCGGCCTCGATCTCGCTCGACATCGGTCGCTCGGGCTGCGCGCTCGCTCGCGTGGATGAATCGCCGTTCGCTTCGTTCATGTGCCGCCCCCGATCGTTGTGTCGGCGCGAGTGTCCCGCGCGGTGGGGCGCGCCGCGCGGCGCCGCGTCTGATTCGATCCTAGGAACGGCGGGCCGTGCCTCGCGCCCGCCTCGACAGCGGCTTGTTTCGCCTTGCACCGTCGGCCACAATGCGGCCCCGGCTCCAGGGCCGCCAAGACAACTTCCAGGATCAACGATGCAAGGTGTTCTGTTCGGACTCTTCCGCGACCTCGAGACGGCCGAGAAGGCCCTGGCCGCGGTTCGCGCGACCGGCGTGACCGCCGAGGCGACGTCCCTCCATCACCAGGACGTGCCGATCGCCGGCGCGCAGGAGGAACGTCCCGGCAAGGCCCGCCCGCGCGACGAGCAGGGCGTGTTCGCGGGCCTCTTCCATTCGCTCTTCGACAGCAGCGGCGAGATGGACAGCAGGTCGCACGTCGACACGGTCAGGCAAGCCCTGCATCGCGGCGAATACGCCGTGTCGGTGAGCACGCAGGACGCGGGCGAGATGGCCGCTGCCGAGCGTGTCTTCACCGAATACGGCGCGGTCCTGCAACTGCATCCGGATCGCTAGCGGTCCCGGTCGCGGACCGTGCGGAACGCGACCGTCTCGTAGGGAAAGACGATCTCGTCGCGTCCGGCCAGCGCCGGCTCGTTCGCGATCAGTTCACGCAGACGCCGCTCCACCGAGGCGCGCTCCGCGTCCGCCAGCGCGGCTATGAAGCTCACCGACAGGAAGCGGTCGACGATGACGGCGTCCGCGGTCCCGACGTGGGTATGCGGGAAGCGGGTCTCCTCGAGCGGACCGAAGCCCGCAGCGGGGAAGACCCGCCGCCAGTCGCCGCTGTGGAAGCGAGGCGCGTCGCCCTCGTGGGGCCGCACGATCGCGCCCAGGGCCCGCACCCACGGCACCGACTCGTCGCGCACGTTCCAGATCAGCGCGAGGACGCCGCCCGGCCTCGACACGCGACCGATCTCGGCCATCGCCGCGGGCGTCGCGAACCAGTGGAAGGCCTGCGCGCAGACGACGGCGTCGACCGACGCGTCGTCGAGCGGGATGGCTTCAGCGCTGCCTTCGAGCGCCTCCACCAAAGGATGGGCGGCGACGAGGCGTTCGCGCATCGCCGCCACCGGCTCGACCGCGACGACGTGCGCGTGGGTCGCGGCCAGTCGCGGCACGAACTTGCCGGTCCCGGCCCCGAGGTCGAGGACGCGTGCCCCGGGTCCGAGACCCACGGCGTCGCGCAGCCACGCGTCCAGCGACGCGGGATAGTCGGGGCGACCGCGCGCATAGGCGCCGGCCTGCAGCGCGAAGCCACGCGCGGCGGCCTCGTGGATCGCCATGATCGTCGCCGCCCGCCGTCAGGCCGCTCGGGCCGGCGTGTCGAGCACGAGGCGGACGCGGCGGGCCAGCGCGTCGAGCTTGTACGGCTTCTTCAGCACTTCGAACTCCGTGCCGTCGTCGCTCACGGCACCGTGCACGTCGCCCGCGTAGCCGGTCGTCAGGAGGACCTTCAGCGCGGGAAGTCGCTGGCGCAGGCGACGCGCGAGCATGTAGCCGTTCATGCCGCCCGGCATGATGACGTCGCTGAACAGCAGCGCCGGTCGCGCGTCCGCGTCCAGCGACTCCACGAGCGCGAGCGCCTCGATGCCGCTCGCGGCGGTGAGGACCCGATAGCCGAGTTCGTCGAGCAGGCTGGTCGCGACGTTGAGGACTTCGGCCCGATCGTCGACGACCAGCACGACCTCGCTGCCGCCGCGTTCCCGGGTGCGCAGGGTCGCGGCATACGGGCGCTCCTCTTCGTCGCCGCTCGCCGGGAAGTAGAGCCGGATCGTCGTGCCGATCCCCATCTCCGAATAGATCTGCGCGCAACCGCCCGACTGCTTCGCGAAGCCGTGGACCATCGACAGTCCGAGGCCGGTGCCCTTGCCTTCCTCCTTGGTCGTGAAGAACGGCTCCATCACGCGATGGACGATCTCGGGCGGGATGCCGGGCCCGTCGTCGGTCACGGCGATCGACGCGTAGCGACCGGCTTCGAGACCGCCGAACGAACGCAGGTCTTCCCGCTCGATCTCGACGTTCGACGTGCGGATGGTGACGGTGCCGCGTCCCTCCATCGCATCGCGCGCATTGATCAGGATGTTCAGCAACGCCACTTCGAACTGCGTGCGGTCGACCCGGCACTTGCCGAGATCGGACGCGAGCTGCATGACGACGCCGACCTCGCCACCGAGCGTGCGGGTGGCGAGCGCCATCAGGCTGCCGGTGAGTTCGTTGAGATCGGTGAGCCGGCCCTCGAGCCTCTGCCTCCGCGCGAATGCGAGGAGCTGCTGCGTGAGCGTCGACGCCTTGTCGATCGCGCTGCGGATGTTCGCCGATGCGGTCGCGATCGATCGCGCGTCGAGCGGCGCATGACGCAAGCGGCGGTCGAGGAGGTCCACGTGCCCGAGCATGACCTGCAGCAGGTTGTTGAAGTCGTGCGAGATGCCGCCGGTGAGTTGCCCGACGGCCTCCATCTTCTGTGCCTGTCCCAACGCCTCCTCGGCATCGCGTCGGCGGCTGACGTCGAGCTGCGACGCGACGAAGTAGACGAGGGTGCCCGTCCGGTCGCGCACCGGAGAGACGAAGAGCGCGTTCCAGAACGTCGTCCCGTCCTTCCGGTAATTGAGGATCTCGGTCGACATCTCGACGCGCCGTTCGATCGCCTCGCGGAGCGTCGCCACCGCCGTGCGGTCCGTGTCCGGCCCCTGCAGGAAGCGGCAGTTGCGCCCGACGACCTCGTCGATCGCGTAGCCGCTCATCGCGACGAAGGCCTCGTTGACGAACACGATCGGATTGTCGGGCCGATGCGGATCGGTCACGACCATCGGCATGCGCGTCGCCGAGACCGCCGCGAACAGCAGATCGTCGCTCGGCCGTTCGGCCGCGGTGCCGGAGACGGTGGGCACGAGCGGATCGGGCGGGTCGGCGGTTCGTGTTTCGTCCATCGACGGGGACGAGACGGTGTCCGGAAGGAGGCGGGAACGATCGATCCTAGGCGGCACGCCATGACGTGCATGTCGGTCCGTCTCTGATTCAGCCGCCGCGTTTCGAACAGCGCCGCTGCCGGGATGCCAAGATCGATCTTATAATCGGCCGATGGCGACGTCCGTTCCTCGTGCCGCGCATGCGGCCATCCGGCTCAGGGCCGCGATCTCGCAGCTCACCCGCGCGCTGCGGACGCGGGGCAGCCCCGGCGTGGCCCGGCTCGGCGTGCTCGGCCATCTCTATCGGCTCGGTCCCTGCACGCCGACGCGTCTCGCACGACACGAGCGCGTGCGCCTGCAGACGCTGACCCGCCCGATCGCCGACCTCGAGACCGCGAAGCTGATCCGACGCCGACCGCATGCCGACGATGCCAGGCAGACCCTGTTGTCGCTGACCGCCGCCGGCATCCGCGTGCTGCAGGCGGACGTCGTTCAGGGCGAGGCGTCGCTCGCGTCGGCCATCGAGACGTACCTGTCCGCTCGCGAGCGGACAGGTACGTCTCGATGGCC
>CALMOR010000096.1:4215-4497 GCA_937872165.1 uncultured Burkholderiales bacterium
GCATCGGCGGCTCGGGCGTGTTGCGGTCGCGCGGGTCGTCCGGGTTGCGCAGGAACGAGCCGCGTTCGACCAGCCTGAAGCCCGCGGCCTCGACCTCGCGGACGACGAACTCTTCCTCGACGCGGTGGAGAGTCCCCGACTCGGAAATGCCGGTGCCGGGTCGACCCGCGTGATCGGCGATGACGTAGAGGCCGCCCGGCTTCAACGCGTCGAACAGCGACCGGTTGAGCGACGCGCGATCGACGCCCATGTGGCCGAAGTCGTGATAGTTGAACATCAGCG
>CALMOR010000097.1:0-7178 GCA_937872165.1 uncultured Burkholderiales bacterium
GCAGGGTCGCGCCGGGCTGGCCCGGGGGTCCGCGCGCGCCCGATGCGAGGGGCGCGCCGCGGCCGGCGGACGCCGGGCCGCGGTCCGCGTCGGTCGCGAGCGCGAGGGCCGGCAACCAGGGGGTCGATCGAAGTCTTGCGTGATGCATGGGTATCCTCGTTTTCTGTTGCCGCGAACGGTCGCGCGAATCATAGGCCCCAACTCGACGATGCGGGTCAAGAAAGCACTTCGAAACATCTTTGACGTCGCGTGCTTCGGGGGCGGCATCAGCCCATCGTACCGCTGTCGCGAAAGAACCCGTCGAGCTCGACACCGGAAGCCGCATCCGCGAAGCCGTCGAAGCGGCCGTCCTCGACGATGGTGCGGGCCGCATGCTGGAAGGCGCCCCATGCCGAGCGCGCGAGCGCGCCGCCCAGACTGACACGACGCACGCCGAGCGCCGCGATGTCGCGCAACGTGAGCTCGCTCGGCGAACCGACGAGCAGGTTCACCGGTTTCGGCGATACCGCCGCGACGACGGCCGCGATCTGCTCCCTGGTGCGGATGCCGGGCGCGTACAGGCAATCGGCCCCGGCCTCCGCATAGGCCCGCAGACGCGCGATGCAATCGTCGAGGTCGGGTCGACCCGCGACGAAGTTCTCGGCCCGTCCGACGAGCAGCGTGTCGCCGCCCGCCTCGTCGATCGCCCGGCGCGCGGCACGCAGGCGCTCCACCGCGACGTCGATGTCGAACAACGGCATCGACGCGTCGCCGCTCGCGTCCTCGATCGACAACCCGGCCACGCCGGTCGCCACCGCGAGCCGCACGCTCTCGGCCACGCCTCGCGCGTCGCTCGCGAAACCGTTCTCGAAGTCGGCGTTCACCGGCAGGTCGGTCGCCGCGACCAGGGTCCGCAGATGGTCGAGCACCATCGTGCGCGACAGGCCGCCGTCGGCTCGACCCTGCGACCACGCGGCGCCGGAGCTGGTCGTCGCGAGCGCGGGGAAGCCGAGGCCCTTCAGATAGCGCGCGCCGCCGATGTCCCAGGGGTTGGGGATGACGAAGCAGCCGGAGACGTGCAGGCGCGCGAAGACCCTGCGCCGCCGCGCGATCTCCGCCGGCTCGGGCGTCATCGACCGCTCCGCGCGAGGCCGGCCGCGACGATCTCGCGATGCAGCGGGATGTTGTCGACGAAGGTCCGGCATTCCGGCTCCGGCAGCAACCGCACCCGGCTCGCGAGCAGCGCGGTGGCGCGCTCGAGGAACTCGTCGGCCCGCGCCGCTCCGCCGGCCGCGAAGACCCGGTGACAGACGAAGTAGCGTTCCAGGTCGTCGCCGTCCTCGACGTCGCCTCGCGTGTCGAGCCAGGCGGCGAGCCGCGTCGCGATCGCGTGGGCCGCGTCGATCCGGCCGCACGAGAGCTCGAGTTCGGCCCGCAGCGCGATCGTCGACTGCGCGACGACGGGCCGGCCGGCGCCGACCGCCCAGGCCTCGAAGGCGTCGATCGCATCGATCGCGTCGCGTTCGTTGCCGAGCGCGACGTGGCAGGCGGCCGCGAGGCGACGGCACTCCGCCTCGCTGCCCCGATCGACGACCTCGCGCGCGATCGCCTCGGCTTCCGTGGCGAGCGCCAGCGCCGTCCCGAAATCCTCCTGCTGGAGCGCGGCCATGGCCATCCCGTGCAGCGTGTACGGCTCGCTGCCGCGGTCGCCGATGGCCCGCGATATCGCGAGGCCGTCGACGAGCAGTCGGCGCGCGACGTCGCCGTTGCCGAGCCGCGTCTCCAGGTTGGCCAGGTTGCCCATCAGCGCGCCCTCGTAGCGTCGGTTGTTCGACGCGACCGCGACGGCCATCGCCTGCTGTCCGAGCGCGCGGGCGCCCAGCAGGTCGCCCGCATCCATCGCCAGGGTGTGCAGGCGGTTGAGCGCCACGCATTCGAGATCCGGCCGCGCCGCCTCGCGCGCGAGCACGAGCGCTCGATCGAGGCAGACCGTGGTGGCGACCGGGTCGCCGGTGAAGATGTGCGCCTGACCCTTGTCGAGCAGCGCTTCGAGCGCGGTGACCTTGTCGCCGATGGCCATCGCCATCGCATGGGCGCGAGCGGCTGCTTCGAGCGCGACGCCATAGTCGCCGGTGACGAGCGCGAGGAGCGAGCGCAGACGCGACGCCTTCGCGACATGGCGATCGTCGCCGAGCACGCCGGCGAGTCGCTCGGCGACGTGCGTGTCGTCGGCCTGCTCGACCCTGCGACCGGTCGCGTTGTGCACGCCGAAGCGATCGCACACGAGGTCGAAGCGCGTCGCGGCGTCGCTATCCGGCACGAGCGCGAGCGCCCGATCGATGTACTCGAGGGCGGCGCTGAACGCGGCGGCGCCGAAGGCCGCCTTCGCGGCGCGACGCAGGTACTCGACCGCCTCGATCGCGTCGCCCGCGCGCTGATAGTGCTCGGCGATGAGCCCGAGGTGCCCGCCGATGCGACCCGCCGCATTGACGACGAGCCACTCGGCGGTGCGACGATGCAACGTGCGACGCGCCGTCCCGAGCACCGTGTCGTAGGTCACCTGATGGAGCAGGTGATGCTTGAACGCGTACTCCTCGACGCCGGCGAAGGCCGACGTCTCGCGACGCTGGATCAGCGCGCGGTCGGCGAGCGGCTCGATGGCCGCCACCGCTTCGGGCGCGATCGCCGACAGCGCCCCGTCCCAGAACACGTGGCCGATCACGCTACCGCGCTGGAGCGCGAGCTTCTCGCGCGACGGCAGCGCATCGAGGCGCGCCTGCAGCACCGCCGTCAACGTGGGCGGTACCCGCGTCGCGACGAGGCGACCTTCGTCGACCCGCCACGCATCGCCGTCGACGACGATCGCGCCGTCGTCGATCAGCATCCCGAGCAGCTCCTCCATGTGGAAAGGGTTGCCTTCCGCGTTCTCGAGCAGCACCGCACGCAGCCTCGGCGCCGGGCCGGAGAGCCGCGCCAGCAGCGTGTCCGCGAGCTTCGCGCTGCAGGCCTCGTCGAGCGCGTCGAGAACGATCCGGCGCGAGCCCGGCGTGGTCTCTCCCCAGCGCGGGCGGCGCTCGGTCAGGCCGGGCCTCGCGAAGCAGCCGAGCACCAGCGGCACGTCGCGACAGGCGGTCTCGAGATGTTCGATCAGATCGAGCGACCCGTCGTCGGCCCAGTGCAGGTCGTCGACCAGCAGCACGACCGGGACGCCGGTCGCGCATCGCATCCGCAGGAACTGCGCGATGGCGTGGAAGGCGCGCGAGCGGATCTGGCGGCCGTCGAGCACGATGCCCGCGATGTGCGGATCGCTCGAGAAGTCGAGGCCGATCAACTGGCCGACGAGAGCGGCCTGCTCGTCGCCACGCTCGCCGAACGGCGTGCCGAACGCCGCCATCAGCTTGCCGCTCGCGTTCGCCGGTTCGTCGTTGTCGAGGATGCCGCAATGCCCGGCGAGCATGTCGCGGACCAGTCCGTACGACACGTTCACGCCGTGCCGCTGCGAGCGTCCGTGCAGCACGCGGACGCCGCTCGCGAGGCCTTCGAGACGGCGCCCGACCTCGACCAGCAGGCGGCTCTTGCCGAGCCCCGCTTCGGCGACGACGGTCAGCATCCGCAACGAGCGCGTGGCTCGCGCCTCTTCGACGAGACCGACGATGTCGTCGATCTCCGCCTGCCGTCCGATCATCTCCGCCGACGCGGCTCCGGTCGGGCCGTCCTCCGCGCCGCGTCCGGGGATGCCGAAGCTGCGCGGTCGCGCACGCTGGACGAGATAACTCGCGACCGGCTCGTCGAGACCGTGCACCGCGATCGGCGCCTGGACCTCGACATCGAACAGCCCGCGCACCTGCCGATAGGTGTCGCGACTGATGCGCAGCGTGCCGGCGGGCGCGGTCTGCTCCATGCGCGCCGCGATGGCGACCGCGAGGCCGCGGATGGTGCCTTCCGAATCGACGCCGCCGAGCAGGACGTTGCCGGTATGGATGCCGATGCGTAGGGCGAAGTCGTCCCGACCGTGAGCCCGCGTCACCGACTCGCGCTGGCGACGACCCTGGTCGAGCAGCATCAGGCCGGCACGCACCGCGCGTTCCGCATCGTCCTCGCGCGCGACCTCGCTGCCGAAGACGGCCAGCAGGCTGTCGCCCGCGTACTGCAGCACCTTGCCGCCCTGCGTGCCGACGAGCGTGGTGCAACGATCGAGCACGCCGTCGAGCAGCACGTGGATGTCCTCGGGGTCGAGATGCTGGCTGAGTGCGGTCGAGCCGACCATGTCGAGGAACAGGATCGAGACCTGTCGAAGGGTCTGTCCCGCGGCCTGCAGCGACAGCGGCTGCGCCGCGGCGAGCTTGGCGCGGAGCGGCGCGATGGCGAGCTCGACCACGGCGTCGCCCAGCAGCGCGCGCTGCGCCGTCAGCGCGGCGATCGCCGTCTCGATCCGTCGTTGCTCCGGGGACATGCGACGAGGATAGCAACAACGCGGCACCGGTCGCGGCCGCGACGCGGGCCGCTCAGACCTCGACCTTCAGCACCGCGGGTCTCGTCGTCATCTCGAAGAGCTCTCCCTTCGGGACGATCGTGATGCGGCCGAACTCCTCGAGCAACTGGCGATAGGTCCGCGCGACCGGACGCTCGTTTCGCGCGAGATCGAAGAGCCCGCACGCGTTGACGTGTCCCTGCTTCTTCGCGAGCGCCGAGTCCCAGTCGATCTGGTCGGTCAGCGAATACCACGTGAAGCCGAGCACCGGCACGCCGACCCGGCGCATCTGGAGGACGTTGATCCATTGCTTCCACAGCCAGGTGGGCGCCTGCTCGGGATCGAAGTGGTTGGTCTCCGTGTGCATCGTCGGCTTGCGATAGCGATCGTAGTAGCGACGCGTGGTCTGGTACCAGCCGAGCACGTCCTCCGCCTCGCACAGCTCGCCGCTGGGCAGGAGGATCTTCTCGTTCTTCCCGTAGTAGTCGTTGCCCATCACCTGGTAACCGGGCGGCTCGCCGCGCATGAACCACTCGTACTCGGCCCGTGTCATGCCGTTTCCGGTGAGATGGATGTAGACGTCCGCGTCGGGCGGATGCGCGTAGAGCAGGTCGAGCGACGCGAACCGCAGCTTGTTCTGCAGCGTGATCTCGGGCGTCGGGGTGGCCTTCGCTTCGTGGATGTATTCGGCCGATTCGCTCTGCACGATCACGCAGTCGGGTCGATGCTTGGCGATGCGATGGGTCGCGAGGATGCTCGCGGCCACGCAGTGCTTGAGCGCCGTCACGAAGCCGCGATCGGACTTGAGCTGTTCGTTCCAGAGCCCGTCCTTGGCGCTCAGCTTCGCGGTCACGAAGATCTCGTTGACGGGCGTGTAGAAGCGCACCCACGGATAGCGCTTCGCGACCGCCTCCGCGTAGTTCGCGAAGTGCATCGGCAACTCCGGGTTCTGGAAGTTGCCGAGCCAGTCGGGCACGCCGAAGTGGAGAAGGTCGAGGATCGGCACGATCTCCAGCCTGCGGATCTCGGCCATCGCCTCGTCGGCGAAGCTCCAGTCGTAGCGGCCCGGTCCGCGGTGCGTGCGGTGATACGGCAACCCGTAGCGAAGGACCTTGAGGCCCATCTCGCGGACCAGCGAGAGGTCCTTCTTCCAGTGCCGGTAATGGCCGCACTCGTCGAGCTGGTCGCGGCGGACGCTGCCCTGCCCGATGGTCGGGTACGAACATTCGACGCCGGTCGCGAACATGAAGTTGCCGGGTTCTCCGGTCGGCATGCCGCTGCCGTCCGCACCGCTCGCCCCGCCGTACTGGTCGCCCGCGTAGTCGGCACCGCCGCCCTTCTCGAGGACGGTGAGGAAGCTCTCGGGTCTTCGGGTGGCCATGATGTCAGTGACGTCGACGATCGACGAAGCGGTCCGCGATCCGCAGCGACAACGCCATGATCGTCAGCGCGGGGTTCGCCGACAGCGCGCTCGGGAAGATCGAGTTGTCGCAGACGTGGAGGCCCGGCACGTCGAAGACGCGCCCGTCCGGATCGACCACCGCCTCGTCGCGGTCGCGGCCCATGCGGCACGTACCGATGACATGCGCGAAGCGCGGGAAGGCCCACGCGTCCTTCGCGCCCGCCGCCGACCAGATCGCGCGCATCGTGCGATCGGCGTGGGCCGTCAGGCTCCGCTCGTTGGGCCCGGCGCTGAAGTGGATGCGCGGCTTCGGAAGGCCGCGCCCGTCGAGCTCGTCGCCGAGCTCGACGCGGTTGTCGTCCGACGGCAGGCACTCGCCGAGGATGTTGATGCCGGCCACGCGATCGTAGCGGGCGAGGTGCCGGCCGAGGGCCTCGCCGACGAGGCCCTGGCCGCTTCGCGCGAGCTGGCTCGCGTAGGTCACCGGCATCACGCCGATGCTCTGCAGCAGGTAGCCGCCCGCGAAGTCCACGTCGCGGTCCCGCGGTCGGTGGAAGTCCTCCGAGATCAGTCCACCGGGGATGCCGCGCCACGGCTCGGTGGGCGCATCGAAGAAACCCCACAGCTGCAGCCCGGCGTGCGCCATGAAGTGGCGGCCGACATGGCCCGATCCGTTGGCGAGCCCGTCGTTCATCAGCAGCAGCCGCGGCGTCTCGATCGCGCCCGCGCACACGAAGACGTTGCTGCAACGCTGGCGATGCTCGACACCGTGCTGCCGGTAGACCACGCCGCTGACGCGGCCGGCCGCGTCGCGTTCGATGCGCGTGACGAAGGCTTCGGTCCGGATCTCCGCCCCGTGCTCGATGGCCGCCGGCACGAAGACGACGTCGACGCTCCCCTTCGCACCGACGGTGCAGCCGGCCTGGCAGAAGCCGCGCTGCGTGCAGGCCGCGCGCATCGAGCGATCGAGCGATCGATACGGCATCGACAGCGCCGCGTTCGGCGCGGCCGCGGTCCGGATGCCGAGCTCCGCGCACCCGTCCTGCATGTGCCGTGCGGCGGCGTTCAGCGGCAGCGGCGGCAGCCGATAGCGACCGTCGCCGGTCGGTCCCCACGGATAGTGTCCGGGGCCGCTGACGCCGATGATCGCTTCGAGCTCGGCGAAGTAGGGCTCGAGCTCCGCGTGGCCGATCGGCCAGTCGACGCCGACACCGAACTCGGTCGCGAGCCGGAAGTCGTCGGGCTGCGGCCGCGGGACGTAAGCGGTGAAGTGCAGCGTCGAGCCGCCGACACCGATGCCCGAGTTGTTGTTTCCGAACGCGAGCG
>CALMOR010000097.1:7188-7980 GCA_937872165.1 uncultured Burkholderiales bacterium
GATCGTCACCGGCCGACAGGCGTTCGTCGTTCCAGAAGAGCTTGGCCTGCGCCTTCTCGTCGGTCGCGAAGTCCTGCGCGGGCCGCCATCGGCGTCCGGCCTCGAGCGCGACGATCGAGCAGCCCGCGCGCGCGAGGCGCCACAGCAGCGGGCCTCCGCCGGCACCGGTCCCGATGACCACGGCGTCGACCACGGCGTCCTCGCGATGATGTCGCATCGCGGGCCAGGGATCGGGCGGTGCCGCGCCGTCGTCGGGCGGATCGTCCGCGAAGGCCGTGCAGCCCATCCGCAGCTGGGCGACCGGATGCGCGACGTGCGCCTCGCCGACCTCGACGAGCAGGTCCTCGAACCAGCGCGTCAGGTCGACGTCGTCGTCGTGCGCGTCTGCCTTCGCGAGCGACGCGATCAACGCGTCCGGCTCGGCTCCATCGGCGACGAGCCGGCGCCAGGCGCCGAGAGCGCGTCGATAGGCCACGCCGCGATGATCCGCGAGCCGTCGATCGATGGCGGCGGCCACGCGACTCGCGTGGACCGGCGACCGGGGCGGCAGCATCCTCGCGCAGATCGTCTCGAGCGCGCCGAACTCAGCCGCGTCGAAGAAGGACGGCGTCGGCACGTCCTTCTCCGACAGCCGATCGATCAGCACGGCGCGCGTCGCGTCGCTCACGCGGCCGCTCGCGATCAGCGCCTCGGCCTCGGACCCGGGATCGCGCGGATCGCGGGGGTCGTCGGAGGCCCGCGCTTCAGCCAAGCTTGCCGCCGGTGACCTCGACCAGCGCACCGGTCATGAAC
>CALMOR010000097.1:7990-8251 GCA_937872165.1 uncultured Burkholderiales bacterium
GGCCGGCGCGAGTTCGTCGGGTTGACCGGGCCGCTTCATCGCGACCTCGTGACCGAAGTGCTCGACCTCGTCGGGCGGCATGGTGCCGGGGATGTTGGGCGTCCACACCGGACCCGGCACGACGCAGTTGACGCGGATGCCGCGGTCGGCGAGCGACAGTGCGAGCGACTTCGTGAACGCGTGGATGGCACCCTTGCTGCTCGCGTAGTCGACCAGGATCTCGTTGCCGCCGATGCCGACCACGGAGCCCGTGTTGACGAT
>CALMOR010000098.1 GCA_937872165.1 uncultured Burkholderiales bacterium
CTGCTGGTCGAGCAGAACGCGCGCGCCGCGTTGCAGGTCGCCGACCACGCGTACGTGCTCGAGACCGGCTCGGTGACGTTGCAGGGACCGGCTCGCGAGCTCGCGAACAATCCGCGCGTGATCGAGAGCTACCTCGGCCTCGGCGACAAGCGGCGCGAATAGAAGGCACGACACCTCGTCATCCTCGAAGGACAAGTCCATGCATCTGCAGATCATCCTCGGCAGCATCCGCGAAGGCCGTCGCTCGGGTCCGGTCGCGCAATGGGCCTTCGAGCAGGCGACCGCGCTCGCTTCGAAGCACGCGGGCCTGACCGTCGAACTGATCGACCTGAAGACCTGGGCCTTGCCGCTGTTCGGGCTGGCGAAGTTTCCGAGCGAGGGCGACTACGAGGACCCGTTGCAGCAGCGCTGGGCCGCGACCGTCGCGCGTGCCGATGCGTATCTCTTCGTCGCGCCCGAGTACAACCACGGCTACACCGCCGCGCTCAAGAACGCGCTCGACTATCTCTATGCCGAGTGGAACCGGAAGCCGGCTTCGTTCGTCTCGTTCGGCAACGCCGAAGGCGCGCGCGGCATCCAACAGTGGCGGCTCGTCTGCGTCGAGCTCGAGATGGCGCCGCTGCCGACCGCGGTGCATCTGCTCGACGTCACGAAGAAGATCGTCGACGGCGTCTTCACCGGCGATCCGAAGGAGGAGAAGCGCTTCGGCGTGATGCTCGACGAACTGACCTGGTGGGCGAAGGCACTCGCGACGGCGCGCGCCGCGACGCTCGAAGCGTAGCGGGCGCTCCGCCCCGCTCCGTCCGATCCGATCATCGCGCGTTCGAGCCGCGTCCCGTGCGGCGCCGGCCTCGCGCTCGCGGCCTCCGGTGCGGTCGTCGCCACGGTCGATGACGGCGGCACGTGGACGGACCGACGACGGCCGGTCGGCCCGGGAGCTCGCGGGACAGGATCGACGCGGCGTCGCGCGTGGTACTTCGCGGTCGTCGCGTCGTGACGCTGGCGTACGCGTCGGTCCTCGCATGGCGGGCGGCGATGCGCACGGCGCGGCCCGTCGAAGACCGCATCGCGTTCGAAAGCGTCGCGGACGCCCCGGTCAGTCGCGCGGACCAGGACCGGCTCGCGTTCATGCCGATCGCGGACGCGGTGGTGGCCTTCCTGCGTCACGAAAAGACGCTGCCGTCGCTGACCATCGCTGTGACGGCGTCGTGCCGCCCGTGGCGCACAAGTCGATCGACGAGGCGTCGATCGTCGGGCTGACCGCGCTGTGGATGACCGCGCCGCGGTGCCTCGACGGACGGATGCCCGCTTCCTCGGCGACCCTCTCGGCACGCTGACGCAGATGCAGGACGAGGACCCGGCCTATCTCCCTGCGGTCGGCCGGGCGCTGACCGCGCGCGGCGGTTCCTCGTCGACGTCGTGGATGCCGGACCATGTCAAGGACTTCCTCGCCGCGGCCGGCGGACCGGGCTCAGCGTACCGATCGGGCATCATTCGATGCGACGTCGGCGCACGGCCGGCTCGCACATCCATCCGCCGACCCATGCCCGAAGCCGTCCCCGTCACTGGTACCGTCTACGCGGTGCTGCTCAACCATCGCGACACGCTCGAGGCGCTCGGCGATGCGGTCCACGGCAAGCCGTACGACGAGCCGCCACGGGCACCGGTCCTCTATCTGCGACCCGCGAACACCTGGAGCGCGCAGGGCGCGTGCGTGGCCTTGCCGGCCGACGTCGACGCGGTCGACGTCGAGGCGACCTTCGGCATCGTCTTCGATCGCGCGACGTCGCGAGCGACGGTGTCCGACGCGCTCGACCACGTGCGCGGCCATGTCGTCGTCGCCGATCTCACGGTGCCGCATGCGAGCGTGTACCGACCCGCGATCCGTCAGCGCAATCGCGACGGGTTCTGCGTGTTCGGCTCGCGCATCGTCGCTCTCGACGATTCGTTCGCGTCGACGGTGCGCACGATCGTCGACGGGTCTCTCGCGGCGAGCGCGACCACGGCGATGTCTCCAACCACGTCGATGCGCTCACAAGC
>CALMOR010000099.1 GCA_937872165.1 uncultured Burkholderiales bacterium
GCAGGGTCGACGCGACCGCGGCGAGCGGCTTCACGGCGAAGGCCGATGCGACGGGCCTCGCCGCGGGCACCGGCTGCTTCTATCGCTTCGTCGACTCGACCGGCAAGGCGTACCCGACCGGGACGGCCCGCACATGCCGCGCTACATGATCAGTAGCGACGTCATCGCGTAGTAGCTCAGGTCCGCGTTCGAGCGCAGGCGCATCTTGTCGAGGATGCGGGACCGATGGGTCGTCACCGTGTTGACCGACAGGCAATAGCGTTCGGCGATCTGGGCCGACGTGAGCCCCGCCGCGAACTCGAGGAAGATCTCGAATTCGCGTGGACTCAGATGCTCGTGAGCATCCCTCCGGCCCGATCGTCGGCCGGTCGACGGCGGGGCGTCCTGGAAGTGGGTCGCGCCCGCGAGCACCCGGCGCGTCGCGCGGACGATCTCGTCGGCCGGCGCCCCCTTGACGAGGTAGCCGCGCGCGCCGGCCGTTCTCGCCATCTCCGCGTAACGCTCGGCCGGGTGAGCCGTCAGCGCGATCACCGGCATCCGCGGACGGAGACGCGTCATGCGGCAGAGCACATCGAGCCCGCCGCGATCCGGCAGCGTCAGGTCGAGCACGACGCCGTCGAAGGCACGGACGCGCACCGATCGCCGCGGGGCCGCGCGGGTCTGCGCTTCGCCCGCGACTACGTGGTCGTCGCACGACGCGAAGATCGTCTTCAGTCCCTTGCGGACGACCATGCGGTCGTCCACCACGAGCAGCGCGCGCCCCATCGGCGTTCAGTAGGCCAGCGTCGGTGTCCTGCGGACCCACGCGTCGTCGTTCGCCTGCTCGAGGAGGAAGAACGCCACGTCGGCGCGCGAGATGCGCGTGCCGCCGGGCGGCCGCAGCCGCGGCGAGACGCGGAACGTGCGCGTGAGCGGCCGGTCGGTCAACCGCGTCGGCCGGACCAGCGTCCACGCGAGCGTCGACGTGCCGATGATCCGCTCCGCCTCCGACATGTCGTCGTAGCTCTTCTGCAGGTACAGCGGCTTCAGCAGATGCCGATAGGCCCAGGCTTCGGCCGGATCGTCCTCGACGCCGGCCGACGTCACGAAGGCGAGGCGGCTCACGCCCGCCTCGTTCATCGCCTCGACCAGGACGGACGCGCTCCGTGAATACAGGTCGGTCGCCTTCTCGCCGAACCACGCGGGCCGGAAGCCGAGCGTGGAGATCACCAGGTCGCAGCCTTCGACGACGCGACGCGAGCCGTCGGCCGAGCCGAGCTCGCACGTCACGGTCTCGACGCGCGTGTCGGAGGCCGCGGCATGATCCCTCGGGCCCCTCGTCAGTGCCCGGACGCGATCGCCTCGCGCGAGCGCCTGGGCGACGACCTGCCTGCCGGTCGCTCCGGTCGATCCGAGCAGTGCGATCTTCATCGTGCGTCACCTCGTGTGGTCAAGCCCGCGTCCGGATGTCACTATCCGTCGTGCCGGCATTCGCCCAGCAGCGAAGTTTACTAAACCGTTTAGTATTGTCAAACGACAGAGATGAAAACCGTCCCCGCGCGTGGCAGGCAGACCCGGCGATCCGTCGGCCCCGAAGCGCTGTCCGGCAGCAGTCCGGCGAAGCGCGCGCAAATCCTCGAAGGCGCGTGGAAGGTCTTCGTCGAAATCGGTCTGTCGGGGGCGAGCGTCGATCGATTGGCCGAGGAGGCAGGGGTCTCCAAGCCGACGCTCTACAAGTATTTCGAAAGCAAGGAGGCCATCTTCCTGACGCTGATCACCGAGCACGTCCGCTCGGTGGAGGGCGGCCGCTTCACGCTGAAGGCGTCGATGGGACCGCCCGAGACGTTGCTGAAGGAGCTCGGCATCGGCTTCCTGACGGCCCTGATGCAGCAACGCACGCTCGACGCCTTCCGCCTGCTGGTCTCCGAGACGCCGCGCTTCCCCGACCTCGGCCCGGCCTTCGAGGCGGCCGGGCCCGCTCGCGGCCAGAAGGCGCTCGTCGCCTATCTCGACGAGCTCGACCGGACCGGCGTCCTCGCGATCGACGACACGACGCTGGCCGGCCAGCAGTTCCTGGCGTTGTGCGAGGGCGGCCTGCTGCGCCGGGCGCATACGCGCGGCGAGCGACCGAGCCGCGCCCGGATCGAGCGCATCGTGGCGTCGGCCGTCGAGGTCTTCCTGCGCGGCTACGCGGCTTTCTGACGGTCGCCCGCGCCGATGTCGACGATGCGATCGACGCGTCGCACGGTGTCCGGCCGATGGCTGACGATCAGCACGCCGAGGCCGAGCTTCACCAGCCGGTCGGTGATCTCGTATTCGCGATCGAGGTCGAGCTGGTCGAAGGCCTCGTCGAGGAACAGGATCTCCGGTTGACGATAGAGCGCGCGGGCCAGCAGCAGGCGCTGCTTCTGGCCGCCCGACAACGCGACGCCGAGGCTGCCGACGATGGTGTTGTACTGCATCGGCATCGCCATGATGTCGAGGTCGAGGCCGGCGACCCGCGCGCATTCGCGCGCTCGCGCGGCGTCGTGCGTGGGGTCGAAGAAGCTGATGTTGTCCTCGATCGTCCCGATGAAGAGCTGGTCGTCCTGCATGACGACGCCGATGCGGCTGCGATAGCTGCCGAGGTCGAGCTCCTTCAGGTCGTGACCGCCGACGTTGAGCGTGCCTTCGGTGGGTGGCAGCAGGCCGGTGAGGACCTTGATCAGCGTCGTCTTGCCGCAGCCCGACGGTCCGACCAGCGCCACCGTCTCGCCGACGCGGACCTCGAGGTCGACGTGGCGGAACGTGAAGCCTTCGCTGCCGTACGAGAAGCCGACGCCGTCGGCGCGGACGACGAGCGGCAGGTCGCGGCTCGCGGTGCGCAGCGCGCCGATCGCCTCGGGTTCGGTCAGCGCGATGTCCGCGATGCGTTCGGCGTGCAGGTCGAGCATGCGGAACTCGATGACCTTGTCGATCAGCAGGTTGATGCGGTTGAGGAACAGCAGCTTGAACGTCAGGAACGCGAACAGCATGCCGACCGTCAGCTCGCCGCGCATCACGGTGAAGGCACCGAGCCAGATCACCGCGACGTTCTCGAGGCCGAAGATGACGCCGTTGGCCGCGCGATGGACGATCGCGATCTGTTGGACGCGGACGCCGGCGTTGACATGATCGACGACCAGGTTCTGGTAGCCCGAGCGCCGCTCCTGCTCGCGCATGTTGAGCTTGATCGCCATCATCCCGCGCAAGGTCTCGATGAAGTGGGAACCGGACTTCGCTTCGTGCGCGAGCTGCTCGTCGGTGGCGCGGCGTTGCGGGTAGTAGACCAGCCAGCGGGCGAAGCCGTAGAGCACCGCCGCGGCCAGCACGACCGCCGTCAGGTTCACGCTGTAGAAGAACATCACGAGCAGGGTCAGCAGCACCATCAACCCGTCGACGATCGCCTCGACGAAGGTCGTCGTCAGCGTGCGCTGGATCGCGTCGACGCTGCGAAAGCGCGAGATGACGTCGCCGATGTTGCGCTTCTCGAACCACGACAACGGCAGACGGATCAACTGCGAGAAGAGGTCCGCCAGCATCCGCATGTTGATCTGCGTCGACAGGTAGACGCCGACCCACGCGCGTAGCCCGGTGACGGCCGCCTGGATCACGACCAGCGTCGCGAACGCGACGCCGAGCACGGTCAGGAAGTCCTCGTCGCGGCCCACCAGCACGCGATCGATGACGAGCTGCAGGAAGAACGGCGTCGCGATCGCGAACACCTCGAGCGCGAGCGACAGCAGGAAGATCTGAGCGATCGTCGACTTGTAGCCCGACGCGGCCGACAGCAGTTGCCACGAGCTGATGCGCTCGCGCTCCTCGACCTTGCGGAAGCCCGGCGTGGGCAGCATTTCCATCGCGACGCCGGTGAAGTGACGCGACGTGTCGTGACGGTTGAGCACACGCTTGCCGCGCGCGGGATCGTGGACCGTGATGGTCTGGCGCGAGCCGCTGCCGGCGACCTTCGTCAGCACGACGAAGTGGTTCATGTCCCAGTGCAAGATGGCCGGCAGCTTGACCTTGTCGAGCGCGTCGATCGAGACCTGCACGCCGCGCGCCGACATCTTCATCGTCTCGGCGATCTGCGCGATCGTCTTCAGCGTCGTGCCCTTCATCGACACGGACATCCGCTGGCGCATCGCGACGAGGTCGGTCAGGAAGCCGTGATAGGTGGCGATCATCGCGACGCAGGCGATGCCGCACTCGGGCGCTTCGGACTGCAGGATGACGGGGACGCGACGACCGAAGATCATGAAGCTCCGGACGGCGATGCCGGATCGGCGGCGCCGATGCGCCGACGCAACTGCAGGACGGGCTGGAACAGCCACTCGAGCAACGAGCGTCGCTCCATCAGCAGGTCGGCGCTGACGACCATGCCGGCCCGCAACGGGAAGGCGCCGTCGGCCGACGGAACGTCCTGGCGCTCCAGATCGACCACGATGCGATACACCGGTTCGCGGACCGACAACGGACCGACCGACTCGCCCTGGGTCCAGACGGTCTTGCCGACGTTGTCGACCTTGCCGGCGTACTGGCCGAAGCGTTCGTAAGGGAAGGCCTCGTAGCGCATCGACACGGACTGGCCCGGCCTGACGAAGCCGATCGCCCGCGTCGGCACCAGCAGCTCCGCGTGCAGCGGGCTGTCCTTCGGCAGCACGGTCGCGAACTTCAGGTCGGCGGCGACGGTCTGGCCGCGAGCGGGCCCGATGTTCGTGACGGTGCCGTCGATCGGCGCGGTGACGATCATGTCGCGCTTGACGTCGCGGTCGTGCTTGCCGCGCTCGTCGGCGATCGACTGGTTGGTGCCGCTGATCTTCTGGTCGATCTGCTGGACCTGCGCCTCGCCGCGCAGCCGCAGCTGCGGCAGGTCGGCCTGCGCGGTCTGCAGATCCTTGACCTGCGTCGCGCGCTGCCGCTGCAACACCTGCAGGCGGATCTCCTGGTCCTTCACCTCCTTCTGGTACTGCAGCACGTAGAACTCGGATGCGTAGTCCTTGGCCCTCAGTTCGTTCCACTTGTCCAGCAGCTGGCGCGACTGCCCGAGCCGCTCGGTCTGCAACCGGATCTCGATGTCGGCCTGCCTGAGCTCGGTCTGAAGGTTGACGATGCGATTCTTCAGTTGCTCCGTTTCCTGGAGTCCGAGGCGCTGGGTCTGGTCGCGCTGCTCGGCCAGCAGCGTGACCTGGCGGCCGAGCTCGCCGAGCACCGCCTCGACGCCGCTCGCATCGTTGGTGCCCGAACGATCGACCGCGAGCCGCGCCATCGGTGCGCCGGCCGCGACCGTGTCGCCTTCCTTGACGAGCACCTCGGTCACCGTACCGGCGTCCGGCATGCGCACGTCGGCCGCGCCCATTGCGCTCGACAGATAGCCCTGGACCCGTTCGCGTCGCGTGTACTGACCCCAGATCGCGACCGCGACCGCGAGGGCCGCGACGGCGCAGGCCGTCGCGGTGAACACCCACATGCGCACGGGCTGCGCGATGCTCGCCTCGCCGAGAAATTTCTCGCGCTGCGCATCGATGGCTTCCTTGCGAAACAGCGAACGGGGCATGGCCGGTCGGAACGGGTCGACGGACGACCGTCGAGGACGACTGTGCGACCCGAAGCGGTCGCTACAGCCTGCGCATGGTAGCCGAGGCACCGATCGATGCAGGACGGCCCCGGGACGCCGTCTCCGCGCAGCAACAGAACGAGACGAGGTTTCGGCGCCGACGGCGGTTTCCTGAGCCTATCGCGTCGTCACGGCCTCGATCGCGTGCCCGCCGCCGCTGCGCGAACGAGGCACGTCGTGTTGAACGCAATGACTTTTCGGCGCGCCTGTCGGAAATCTTCCGACAGGCCTCGTCCGGCGGGCCCGCGCGACGGAAGGCGGTGCGCCACTGTTGCAGGATGTTTCGCGTCGGCACACTGCATCCATTCCAAACGAGTCACCCGATCGACCGGAGCGCCCTCATGAAATTCGAAGCCCTGCTGTCCGAAGTCCGCGAAGCCAACCTCTCGTACCTGATGCTGGCGCGTCAGATGATCGTCGAAGACAGGGCGGAAGCCAGCTTCCGGCTCGGCATCGACACGGAGCTCGCCGACATGATCGCATCGCTGTCGTCGGGCCAGCTCCTGAAGATCGCTTCGTCGAACATGCTGATGTGCCGTTTCCGCTTCGACGATCGTACCGTATGGAATCTCATCACGAGCCACTCGAAGGATCGCGAGACCGGCATGGCCAGCGTCCACGCGGCCATCCTGCTCGGCTCGCGCGAGCTGGAGACGATGCAATGAGCACGAAGAACAAAAGCGTCGTCGCGGAAGCGAAGCAGATCCACCTCGCGAGCGAACTGGCCCGCATGGGTGCGCGGCTGCAGGTGCTCGAGTCCGAGACGACGTTGTCGCGCGAGCGCCTGCTGCGTCTCTACAAGGAAATCAACGGCGAGTCGCCGCCGAAGGGCATGCTCCCGTTCTCGACCGACTGGTTCCTGACCTGGCAGCCGAACATCCATTCGTCGCTCTTCCTCGGCAGCTATCGCCACCTGACCGGCCACTGCCGGCTCGACCGCCCCGAGGCGCTGGTGCGGGCCTACCGTCTCTATCTCGAGCAGACCAAGGCCTTCCACCTCGAGGAGAAGCTGTCGATCACGCGGGCGTGGATCCTGATCCGCTACGTCGACGGCGGCATGCTCGGCACCACTCCGTGCAGCGAGTGCGGCGGTCATTTCGTCACGCACCGCGACGACCTCAACGAACACTTCGTGTGCGGCCTGTGCAACGTGCCGTCGCGCGCGGGCAAGACCCGGGCGAAGGCGGCGCCGGCCTGATCGGCGTTCCTCCGATCGGAGAAGGGCGCCCGAGCGGCGCCCTTCTTCGTTGACGAAGGACCGCGGCACGCGACCGTACGCAGGCTCCGCGGCGTCCGGGCGACCGCATTCCCCTCGTTAAAGAATCCGGTCCTCCGGCCGACATTCCGTGCATCTTCCGCGTCCGCTGCTGCCTTCCGGGCCGCGCGACTTCCAGGCTTCGCCCGCATCGACGGGTCTCCAAAGAGCACGCTCATGTTCGCCATCATCGGAACCCTGATCCTCGTCGGCTCGGTCTTCGGCGGCTTCGCCCTGGCCGGCGGCCATCTGGGCGCCCTGTTCCAGCCGCTCGAGCTGCTGATGATCGGCGGCGCCGCGATCGGCGTCTTCGTCGCGGGCAATCCGTTGAAGGACGTGAAGGCCACCTTCGCCGCATTGCCGTCCACGCTCAAGGGTTCGAAGTACAACAAGGCCGTCTACATGGAGCTGATGGCGCTGCTCTACGAGCTGCTCACGAAGACCCGCAAGGAAGGCCTGATGTCGATCGAGCGCGACATCGAGGCGCCGAACGAGAGCGCGCTCTTCGGCAAGTATCCGAAGGTGCAGAAGGATCATCACCTGATCGAGTTCATCACCGACTACCTGCGCATCATGGTGAGCGGCAACCTCAACGCGTTCGAGATCGAGAACCTGATGGACAACGAGATCGAAACCCACCATCACGAGGCCGAGGTGCCGTCCCACTGCATCACGAAGATCGGCGACGGCCTGCCCGCGTTCGGCATCGTCGCCGCCGTGATGGGCGTGGTCCACACGATGGAGTCGGTCGGCGCGCCGCCGTCCGAGCTCGGCATGCTGATCGCGCATGCCCTGGTCGGCACCTTCCTCGGCATCCTGCTCGCATACGGCTTCGCGGCGCCGCTCGCCAGCATCCTCGGCCAGGCCGCCGCCGAGTCCACGAAGATCTTCCAGACCGTCAAGGTGACGCTGCTCGCATCGCTCAACGGCTATCCGCCCGCCACCGCGGTGGAGTTCGGCCGCAAGGTCCTGTTCTCGACCGAGCGCCCGTCCTTCCAGGAGCTCGAGGACCACGTCAAGCAGTCGCTCAAGGCCGCGCGATGATCGCGTCGCGTCGATAGGCCGGGGAGAGCGCGATGCCGGACGGAGGCGAGAAGCAGATCATCCACGTCAAGCGGATCAAGAAGGTCGCGGGCGGCCACCACGGCGGCGCCTGGAAGATCGCGTACGCCGACTTCGTCACCGCGATGATGGCCTTCTTCCTGCTGATGTGGCTGCTGGGCTCGACCGCGAAGGGCGACCTCAAGGGCATCTCCGAATACTTCCAGACGCCGCTCAAGGTCGCGCTCGGCGGCGGCTCCGGCAGCGGCGACAGCTCGCACATCATCAAGGGCGGCGGCACGGACCTGACGCGCTCTAGCGGACAGGTCAAGAACGGTGAACGGACGAGCAAGCAGACCGTCGTCGACATCAAGGCGTCCGAGGCCGAGCGGGCACGCCGGGAGAAGGAGTTCCTGAAGGGACTGAAGCAGAAGGTCGAGGAACTGATCACGAGCAATCCGAAGCTCGCGCCGTATCGCAACCAGCTCCTGCTCGACGTGACCAGCGAAGGGCTGCGCATCCAGATCATCGACGAGAAGAACCGGCCGATGTTCGACAGCGGCAGCTCGCAGCTGAAGCCCTACGCGAAGGACATCCTGCGCGAACTGTCGACGACGCTGAACGGGATCGAGCAGAGCATCGGCCTGTCGGGGCACACCGACGCGGCCGCCTACGCGTTCGGCGACAAGAGCTACAGCAACTGGGAACTGTCGGCCGATCGCGCCAACGCGACGCGTCGCGAGCTGGTCGCGGGCGGCCTCGGCGACAACCGCATCATCCGCGTCGTCGGCCTCGGCTCCGCGGTGCTCGCGAAACCCGAAGCGCCGATGGACGCATCCAACCGTCGCGTCACCATCGTCGTGATGAACAAGGTCACGCAGGACAAGGTCCGTCGCGAAGGCGTCGACCTGCAGGCGAGCGAGGGCAGCCCCGTGTCGGCCGAGGATCTGGCGGGCGCGGTCAAGCCCGTCGATGGACCCGCGGCGGGATCCGCGGCCGGACCGGCGACCGCGGAGGCCGTGGCCTCCGCCACGAGGTGACGTCATGAAGGTCTGGTGCTTCTGGATCGCGTTCACGTGCGGCCTCGCGCTGACGATGCCGTTCTTCGTCGGCGGCCGCGTCGCGCTGGCGAAGCTCCGGCGCATCCATCGGGAACGCTGACCGAGCGATCGGCGAGGCCTCCCCCGAACCCGCCGCGACGGGTGTCGAATAACAAGACGAATCGCGGTCTATTCGCCGCATGGGACCGAAGGGTCGACGCTCAATATCGCGTCCATCCCAAAGGAAACGATCTCCCATGTCCGAAGGCAGCGACCTCGAGAAGACCGAATCGCCGACTCCCCGTCGCCTGGCCAAGGCGCGCGAGGAAGGCCAGGTCGCCCGCTCGCGCGAGCTGACCACCTTCCTCGCGCTGCTTGCGGGCGGCGTGGGCTTCTCGGCGATGGGCGGCCAGTGGGTCTCGCACACGACCCGGGCACTTCAGGGCAGCCTGATGCTCACGCGTCGCGACGCGTTCGAGCCGGGCGCGCTCGGCGAACGTCTGACGTCCTTCGCCGGCGACGCGCTGCTCGCGGTCCTGCCGATCCTGCTGCTGTTCGCCGGTGCCGCGATCGCCGGCTCGACGTTGCTCGGCGGCTTCCTCTTCTCGACCAAGGCCTTCACGCCCGACCTGTCGCGCCTGTCGCCGGTCAAGGGCCTCAAGCGCACCTGGTCGGTGGACGGGCTGTCGGAGCTGATCAAGGCGCTGCTGAAGTCGGTGCTGCTCGGCGGCATCGCCGCTTGGATCCTGTGGAGCGACCGCGACGCGTTCGCGGGCATCGGCGCGACGGGACTGGGCGCGAGCATGACGATGCTCGGCAGCATCCTGCTGAAGGACTTCCTGCTGTTGACGGTCGGCCTCGCGTTGATCGCCGGCCTCGATGCGCCGGTGCAGCTGTGGCGTCATCACAAGTCGTTGAAGATGACGAAGCAGGAGATCCGCGACGAGGCGCGCGAGAGCGACGGCGATCCGGCGATCAAGCAGCGCGTCCGGGCCATGCAGCGCCAGGCCGCGACCCGACGCATGATGGCCGACGTCCCCAAGGCCGACGTGATCGTCACCAACCCGTCGCACTTCTCGGTCGCGATCGCCTACGACGCGACGATGCGCGCGCCGAAGGTCCTCGCGAAGGGCACCGCGCTGACCGCGCTGCGCATCCGCGAGATCGCCGGCGAGCACCGCATCCCGATCCTCGAGGCGCCCCCGCTCGCACGGGCGCTCTACAAGCACACCGACATCGGCCGCGAGATCCCGATCGCCCTCTACGAAGCGGTCGCGCTGGTGATGGCCTACGTGTTCCAGCTCAAGCGCTTCGGCGCGAAGGGCGGCGCGTATCCGACGGCGCCGTCCGCGCTGCCGGTCCCGGCCGACCTCGACTTCACGCCGATCGACGACGACGAGGAGCCGCTCGCATGAGCGCCGCGACCGTCACGACGGGGCCCGGCAACGCGCTGACGCGCGCGCTGCCGTGGTTGACGCCGCGTCTGGCGACCGACCTCGCGGGTCCGATCCTGGTCGTTCTGATCCTCACGATGCTGATCCTGCCGCTGCCGCCGCTGCTGCTCGATCTCTTCTTCACGTTCAACATCGCGATCGCGATGCTGGTGCTGCTGGCCTCAATGCACATCGAGAAGCCGCTCGAGTTCTCGGTGTTCCCGACGGCGCTGCTGCTGACGACGCTGCTGCGCCTCTCGCTCAACGTCGCGTCGACGCGCGTCGTGCTGATCAACGGGCACAGCGGCCCCGATGCCGCGGGCAAGGTGATCGAGTCCTTCGGTCACTTCGTCGTCGGCGACAACTAC